>PKDL01000123.1 GCA_002863065.1 Pseudomonadota bacterium | reverse complement strand
TTCCACGACCTTGTCTCTATCTATCCGGTCTATGTCCTGTTGAGTTTCATTGCAGGCTGCGCGTCCGAGTCGCATACCGTGGGCGAGCGGTATGAGTCTTGCGCTGAACAAGTGGCTGATAAGGACCTTCAAGTCCCTTCCCTTGATTGCTTCACATCGAAATCGCGATATATTTTAGAAGGCATTATCAGGGAAGAGGCAACATCGCGCCGTATGCTCAAAGCTCTCGTCTCCTATCAAGATCTACTAAAGTATACCGAGGTGATGGGACCAGCTGAGATCAGCGGGAGTACTGCTTTGCTAAGAGTACGCAAGGGGAGGCAGGTGTTTACTGTGGTGTTGGAACGCGACTCGGGTGATGGTGAATGGCGTATCGATGCCACTGAGCTACCCCAGTTCTGGCAGAAGCTACACCGAGCATCGAGAGGCGGTTGATGATTGAACCTAAAAGCAAAAAATATCGGCTACTTCGCATCATAATCAGCCTGCTGTTGTTTGGTTCAGTTGGTTGCAGTGAGAGTGAGAAAAGCGCTCAACAGGCATATGAGCGTATGGTTTTTCATGCTCGTACTGGGAATGAGGCTGCTTTTCTGAACGGCTTTACCGAGCAGAGCCAGCGGCTCATCAAGTCACTTCTCGCCCTGCGGCGAACGTATGGTGACTTTATCGATGCCGATGCTGATCCATACCGCTCGCTAGTCTTGGACGTCGTGGAGTCAGTCACTCTGGATACTGAAGAGAGTACAGACAAGAATACCGAAGCTGTCACGCTCAATGTTGCGATCCTCACAGTGACTAACGGTGATTACAAGCGACAAATACGTATGGTTGAGGCCGACGATGGCTGGAAAATCGATGCTCTGCAGCAGCAGGAGTTTTGGGCGGAAGATAGGTCGAGACGACTCGAAAGATGACGACGCGCGACCATCGAACATGGCTCCACGATTATCGACTACAATCCCTTATCTCTGTGCGACCGCTGGATAGATTATACGCTGGGGCGCACCGAGTCACTGGCCAGCGGGTTATGGTGCGCCAAATACTTCCTGGCGTACCAAAATCTGAGCAAGAAGCGACGGCATCTGTTGTCCGTGAGCACGCTACCAGGATGGCGACCCTGACCGACCCCCATCTCTTACCGGTTTTAGAGTTTACGGCGGAGACTGCTGGGCCTTTGTATCTGGTAACTGACGTCCCTCGTGGAACGACTCTCGGGGAGTTAGTATCGTATGCTGGAACGCTCCCTACGGAGCTGGTTGCCGCGTTAGGCATCGCGATTGCCAAGCGATTACGTTATGCCCATGCCCACAGTGTCTGTCATTTGGCATTGCATCGTGAGTCGGTCCTGATTCGTCCAGATGGGACAGTGACGATCACTGACTTGGGCCTTGCTGCAATGTGGGTTGCGCGTCTCGGCCCGAAACTAAGACAGGTGCATTCTGCTTGGGGGGCAGTCTTTCCTGAGCCTGGTTGTGTTCCGCCGGAAGTTCTCGCTAATGAGTCGCTCGGTCCATGGACGGATATCTATGGTCTTGGAGCGTTGATGTATACCCTCGCAACAACACAAACTCCTTTCGATGGAAAGTCTGTCGTTGCTTTCAACTCCATTATATCGGCCCCAACGCCTCCTGACCCGAGACGGTCCTACGTTGGGGTCGACGAAGAACTAGCAGAGGTGATTGTCGGCTGTCTTCACCGCTCTCCATCCGACCGTGCATACGAGAGCATGGATCTGCTCTTGAATGCGCTTGAACCACTGGCAGGCTCTTGGCCTGAAGCGGTCGCTGACTATCAGGCTGCACTGTCTGATCACAGCTGGCTTGAGCGATATGAGCCGAGGCTTCGAGTCGTAGAAGCTGGAGATGAACGTCATATGGACTCACCAGCACCTACACCCGCCGTGGTTCCATTATTCGATGAGCCTGAGGCACCAATGAATGAAGCGGAACTCCTGGCCAGGATGACGGCGGATCAGCGGGCCATATATCTTTCGGGTGGGAGGGCGCAGAGGAGGACACGAGGGTCGGAGCTTCGGCGAGGCACGTTACTTGGGGCGGTGCTTGCTGTCGTGCTCGCCGCGTTCTTTTTACCGGATCTCTGGGAAAGCGCATTACGACCGAAAGCACCAATTCAACCTGCAGTAGCCCCCCCACAAAACACGAGTTCAGCTGCGATGGCTGCTCAGCCTGCCAAAATAATGCGCTCACAAGAGATGGAGCAGTACGCTCGGCGTCGGCGTCCGATTGTGCTGTATTTAGATTAGTAGTGACTGCGTTGCGTGTCTGTTTATTCGCAGGCTGCTGGTGATGCCGTCAGTAGATTGGCGTCAAATAATGCAGAGAGTCACGCAGCGGGTCCGCCTTCGTTGTCTGTGCATCCACTATAATCAAGGTCTTCATTCGCATTGAATAGTAATAGAAGATCCTTCAGTGATTGGAACTTTGAGTTGCAACCAGGACACTTATCATTTTCATAATCAGGGTCCAACACACCGCATTTATCATCACTAAATCCTTCCAGAGCGATACACGAACACGTTGTGTTGATTGCTTTTTCTCCGAATGAGCCATCGATACGGCCAGTTACGTTAAAGACCCCAACTTCTGTGGGCTCCTCACACGTTGAGTTGCACGTCGCTGTTGCTGTTATCTTTGAGAGTCCAATCGCGTGAATACCGCCTTCAATATTGCAATTCTTCGGAGCGGTTTGGCTTCCGGCAAAAATTGACAGCGAGATTTCATTTGAATCTCCGATCCCACCTTGGTCGTAGGACATGCTCAAGTCCGCTTGTGGGGTATCAACCACACAAAATTCGCCTTCAGTACCCACTCTGAGTCCGTTGGCCACTCGAAATTCAATACCGTTATCCGTCACTTCAGTGACTTCCAGAAGCACATTGAGTTCGAATCGCTCGATGTCTCCTGCCCAGTTGGTCTCTAATATCTCCGACACCGCATCGCTGGCACCGTCTGCCGCAATGTCTCGGATACGCACGAATCGGTACCATGCACCGACCTTGATACAGTCCGTACATGCTCCTCCATCGCCATCTGGTTGCGTACTTCCATCCTGTCCATCGGTTCCGTCTGATTGGTCCGTTCCGTCTGATTGATCGGTTGCGTCTGCTTGATCGGTTGCGTCGGTTCCGTCGTTACACACGAGTACATCGACTCCTTCACACAGCTTATTTGGAGAACGATCTACAGTATTTTCGCATGCGAGGAAGCTGATGGCACATACACACAGCCATGGAATCCAACGAATTCGTTGACGCATACAGTTCTCCTTTTTCACCGATATTACCGACTAAATTTCCTATGAACGCTTCGGCACTCTGAAAAAAAACCCGCGTTGTGTCAACCAGTTGACGCATTCGGCACCGCAGTGGTACCCAGGTTTACTGCCAACACAAAACGTCAGGAAAATAGGGGTCTGCACCGTCGGATTGGTGCTGGTTCAGTTTTGAGCTTCACCTTCGTGTGTTCAATAGAGATGGAGTAAACCGATGCGAAAAATCCTAGCTGCGAAACAATGGGCGATGCTGGTATTCGTCTTGCTCACCCTAGGCGCACAGAGTGCAGTGGCAGGGGGCTTTTTTCTTCCTGGCGTCGGTGCGAGAGGCATGGCCCGAGGAGGCGCGTTTCAAGTGCTTGCTGATGACCTCACGGCATTAGCGACAAATCCTGCGGGGCTCTCTCGTCTGAAGGGTACCCATCTAATGTACAACCACAACCTGATATGGGCACCCATGACCTTTACCAGGTCTCCCTCGGTGATGGCGAACGACTTTTCCGATGAATTCGTGACGTTTGCTGATCCGCTAGCTCCACAGAGCAATCAAAGCGACTTTTTTGGATTGGGAGCCTTCCTTGCGTTGTCTAGCGACTTTGGTCTCGATGACTGGACTTTCGCACTTGGGGTATTTGGTCCCAATGCCTCTGGATTTCAGGATTGGGATCCCGGCGGTAGCCAGCGCTATATGCAGGTTCGACAGCAGGTATTGCTTCTCTACTACACGCTGGGGATAGCGTATGGCCACGAAGACAAGTTCGGAGTTGGTGTGTCGCTCCAATATGTTGACGCGCCTAGTACTGAATTTGCATTGGCTGTGGATGGCAATCCGAATAAGAGTAAAACACCGAATCCCTACTTTAATGAGTTTGACCTAGAGGCAGTTCTGAATATGGAAGATCGGGTCGGCTTCTCCGCTATCGTGGGGGCTTGGTGGCGGGTTATACCCGAGCTGGAGGTCGCTGTCTCTGGTCGAGTTGCACCGGTGAACTTGGATCTTGAAGGAACAGTCTCGCTAGAGACGAATCCGGGAAGCAGTACGTACCAACGCTCAGATAATCAGGCCGTTCTCACCCAAGTTGAATTAGACGACAACCGAGTATCTGTGGACCTGACTCTACCCATCGAACTGCGCTTCGGCCTACGCTACCGTCATATCGATACTGCTGGGAATGAAGTCTTCGACATCGAGTTAGATTATCAATATGAGATGTGGTCGATGGTTGAGGAGATTCCAGTCGACCTCAACGGACAAGCCACGGTATATAAATCTGGAGTGTCACTGAGTCCAATTACGCTTACGGACCTCTCCTTGGCCAAGGCGTGGCGGGATACGCATAGCATTCGGTTAGGGGGAAGCTGGAATGCAGTCCCTGATACCTTTACTTGGTCTTGGGGTGGCTTTTGGGAATCTGGTGCGGTTCCGAAGAACTACGAATCCGTCGATTTCCCGTCTTTTATGCGATTTGGGGTTGCTAGCGGTGTTCGGGTGAGGTTTTACGGCGTGACTCTCAATATGGCGTACATGCATGTCTTCCAAGAGACGCGCGAAGTAGACGAGCGCTACGGTAAAGTGTTTCTCCAGAAGCCACTCGCTCCCTGCCCCGAGGGCTGCAATGGTGTTGTGGTACCGGCGAATGCAGGAAAGTTCGAATCTTCCTATCACCAACTGAACCTGAGCCTAGGGCTACACTTTGACGAGTGGTTCTAGCCGTATCTTCCCGCGCTCGTCAGAGACAATCTGAACCAAAGTATACATTTAGGCTGGTTTTTTAGCCTATGTGGTGCACGGACTTTGTCTGATGGCTTGCAAACAGGGACGGGGCTTCGGTAAGACGGCCGCATGAGACACTCGTTATTTATCGTAGTAGCCGCCTCGGTGGTCGTCGCCTTTTCCGGTTGCCGAAAACCGCGGAAGTTTGTGCTCACTAAGCAGCAACAGCAACGTGTCGCTGATGCGATTCTGCAGGCAGAACCGAATCCTAAATATGCGTCTGGCGCGAACTTTGGTGGCAAGGCCCAGCTTTTGGGCATTGACGTGAACCCGCCCAACCCAATGGCAGGTCAGAAGGTTACATTAGACTTCTATTGGAAGGTTTTAGATGCGCTCCCTCAGGACGGTGATTGGATGATATTCGTCCATGTAGAGGGCTCGAATGAGGACGGGCAGCTATCTCGGGTGATCGCAGACCATTATGGAGTTGAGGATGGCCCAGGTGGCGCTGGATTATATCCCCCGAAGCAATGGAAGAAAGGCGAGATAATCAAGGACTCGAAGACCATCGACTTGGTTGACCCTCGGGGGAAGAAACTTGGTCCCGGGGCGGTCAAAGTGCTGTTGGGCTTCTTTGATATGGAGGCCTACAAAAAGAGCCAGGAAAACCGACGGCTTGAGCTGACGAATGCAGACAAAGTGGTGCACGATGGCGCCAATCGAGTGGAAGCGGCTACCTTTATGGTGGGTGGTACGTCGGTAAAAAAATCCTCCACATTCAAAGCACCGCGGCTGCAAGTACGTAGCGCGGTTGCTCCAATTACCCTGGACGGTAAGTTGGATGAAGCGGCGTGGGGAGGTGCAGTGACTACTGCTCCTTTTCAACGACCTGACGGGCAGCGCCTTGGACCTGAAATGCGTACCCGAATGAAAGCTCTTTATGACCCGGAGGCTATTTACTTTGGTTTCGTCGTTCATGACGCGGAGGGTCAGTCCACCTTTACGAAGCGGGATGAGACGTTGTGGAAACAAGATGTTGTCGAAATCTACCTAGACCCGGACGGAGATGGACGAAACTACCTGGAGCTTCAGGTGTCGCCGAACAACGTAGTCTTTGACGCGTTGTTCAAATCACATCGAACGCCTGCTTGGGAACAAGCTCGCATGTGGAATCTGTCTGGCTTGGAAACGGCGGTTCACAAAGGTGCATTGCCGGGTCGTACCAAGGCAACCGGTTGGACCGTTGAAGTACGTATACCCTTCTCAGGCCTTGCGGATATTGGAGGTTCTGCACCCGAACCGAATTCGGAGTGGAAAGCGAACTTCTTTCGTATTGAACAGCCCGCGGATATGGCCCACCTCGCATCATGGTCACCTGTTTCGGACTCTCCTCGAGCCGATTTCCATAACCTGAAGCGGGCGGGCGTTTTACAGTTCGTTCAGACTCCCCAGGTAATCAAGAATCGTGTTTTACGTCCGACGAAGCCCACGCGCCAGGCGCCAGCGGGGTCGCCTGGAAATACTCCAGGGAAAGTTGAACAGCCGAAATCACCTGCTCCAGTGACATCAGCAACTACCAAGCCCGCTTCGCCAGCCGGTCAACCGTCCGCGGGTACGTCCGCCATAAACGTGCCCACCAGTCCAACAAAGACTCCATGAGTCAGTCTAAAGGAGGAATATCGCGACTCCGGGATGTAGTAGCAACGCTTAGAGGGCCGGACGGATGTCCGTGGGATCGAGAACAAACACTGCAGTCTATGGCCGGTTATCTGGTGGAAGAAACCTATGAGGTTCTCGATGCCATCGGTTCAAATGATCCGATAGCATTACGAGAAGAGCTCGGTGACTTACTTTTCAATGTCTGCCTCACCGCCCAGATTGCCGCCGATCAGGGAATGTTTACGCTTGATGATGCAGCAGATGCAGTTAGTCAAAAACTAGTAAGACGGCATCCTCATGTATTCGGTGACGAAGTATTTGATGAGGATATTGATATCGCTGGGACAATCCATCGTCGTTGGGACGAAATAAAGCGTGCGGAACGCCCAGAGCGACGATTTTTCGACGGAATACCGCAGGCACTGCCTGCACTCTTACGCGCACGTAGGATCACGGATCGTGCGGCGCGCATCGGGTTTGAATGGCCGAATATCGAAGGCGTATGGGCAAAGATTAGAGAAGAGGACCAAGAACTTCAGCAGGCGATTGCAAACAATGAGCCGAATGAAATGCAACATGAGTATGGCGATGTTCTGTTTGCGTGGGTCAATCTTGGTCGCTTTCTAGGAATCGATCCGGAGGATGCTTTGCAAGCGACAAATCGCCGCTTTATGTCCCGTTTTAGCTATGTTGAGGCGGCAATAACCTCTACAGGCAGGACGCTTGAAGAGTCGACGCTCGAAGAGATGGACGCGTTGTGGAATGAAGCAAAGCAGAAATCGAAGCAGAAGCGGTAACTCGTGAACCTAACTTCTCCACACACTTGGGATCCGTCTATCGTCACCGTCGATAATGACCGGGCGGCACATCTCCATCAAGCGGCTAAAAATTCGGGATCCAACGCGTTCTTCAAGCGTTTCCCTAAGATTGAGAGGGTCGGGATTCGCCCCGCGGCCTTGGCGGCGCGGTCGTTCTAGTGCGTAGTTTGAGATGACGAATGTGGTGAGGCCTTGGTCGTATCGACGAGAAATAATCTGGTCGAGAACCTGATGTTGCCACCCCGTCGGTTTCGTTTTACCCAGTTCATCTAACCCAAGTACATCAACACTACTCACTTCCTCCATCAGCACGCTGCTGCCGGAGCCTGCATCAAATGTAGCCTTCAGTTGCTCAAGCAGCTGAAAGCTGTCGACGTATCGGCATTCGACGCCTCGCTCAAGTACCAGAAAGCGTAATAGGGCGGTCACCAGATGGGTTTTACCTACTCCTGGCGCGCCAACTAGGAGCAGTCCGGAGTCGCCGGGGGCCCCCTTGTCTCTAAACTTTTTTATTTCGTGAAGTGCCGCATGTTGATTTCTACTTTTTGCATCGAAACTCTCGATTCTCTTATCGTGATAGGCAGCCGGTAAGTGCGCTTGATTATAAAGCCGTATCCGTCGCCGCACGTTGACGCACTCGCAAGTCGAAACGAATGTCTTCCCGTCTTCTCCACGTGAAATAATGCGTAATTCATCATCACAAACCGGACAATGTTCAGGATGCAGGTTAGCAACTGCCCATCGTCGACCTGGCTGTGTTCGGTATTGCGGTATACTCTGGGCGCTAGTCATCGGTCAGTTCCTCCAGCTCAAAGAGCAGCGCGACTTCTTCCCGAAGGATAGCCTGTCGTCGAATCGCGATGCCATCAGGTCCCAGTCGGCCACGTTCGCCAGTAAGTCGTGCATCCATTGCAGAGTGCAATACGGCGGCTTCAGCGGTAGTAACCCGTGCTAACAAATGATCGCACGTCCACTCAAGCACTAAATCACGTACCATTTGGCAGGGCATATGCCTGGCTTCCTGTTGCGCGCGTTCTTCCGCGGCAAACCAAGCATTCTGGACTCTTGGGGAGGTGGATGCTTGCCGTCGTTCTTTGATTTGATTCAATAGCAGGATGATGCCAGCGTCTGTGGTTTCTAGGTCAGCAGACGCTGATTCGCTCTGTTGCAAATGAGCGCGGCTGTCCAGTAATCCCGCTTTTCGTTGCCGAGCGGCCGATTCCACATACTTTGTATAGTGCGTCAGTCTACGGGGGGGGACACGTTGTGCCCCATATTGCTCGCGCCAGTCCTGCACGCCCTCGTGCAGAGCCCGGCAAACAACGTCTACGGGTATCCCCGCAGCTTCCCAGGTATCTACGAGCGAAACGTCGGCTTCCACCAGCATTAGCCCCTGACCTCGAGCGCTGACAAAGGCGGCTTCCACTTCGGCTAAAAACGATGGTTGATCGTTCATCAACCGCTTCTGCTAAATATCCAGATTTTGCACGTTTAGAGCATTCTGGGTGATGAATTCACGGCGGGGTTCTACCTGGTCGCCCATGAGCACCTGGAACAGATCGGCCGAATCTTCTGCGTCATCCACGTTCACTTGGAGCAGGGTTCGATTCGACGGGTCCATCGTCGTTTCCCAAAGCTGATCCGGATTCATCTCTCCAAGGCCCTTGTATCGTTGTAACTTGAAGCCCTTCTTACCGCGGGAGTCCACGGCATTCAGGATGTCATCGACGGTTTCCAATCCCTCCGCGACCAGCGTTCCTTCGGTTGTATCCAGCCGATATGGTCCGTGGCTGAAGTTATGGAAGTTGGTGGTGAGGCGGCTTAGTTCTTTGAACTCTGGACTTTCAGCAAATTCGGCATCGAACACTGTGGTACGCAGACTGCCATCGACCCGTGTATTTATCGATACCGAGTTACCGTCTTCCGTTGTAGCAAATTGCCATCGCATAGGTACGAGGTCCTTAAATCGCTCTTCTAACCAGCGCTCAGCGGAGAGGATGGCGGCTCGGAGCGCCTTTTCGTCCTTCAAGAGGGGCTCGGTGAATAGGCCGGTACGTAGCCAACCGCCAAGGATGCGTGTGTCGAGCTTCCGTCGGAGGCGAGCCATAACGCGTCGGTAGCGCCGTATATTACGCAGAAATTCGATGAAATCTGATCCACTCAATGTGGATTCAGTATTCTCAGCGCTGAGCCGGAGGTTTTTAGTTCCCTGGTCAAATAGGAATTCGTTCAGGGATACCTCATCCTTCATGTATTTTACGGACTTACTCTTTTCCACTTTGTACAGCGGCGGTTGCGCTAAGTAGATATGCCCTCGCTCAAGAATTTCGGGGTACTGACGGAAGAAGAACGTTAGTAAAAGGGTTCGAATATGCGCCCCGTCTACGTCTGCATCCGTCATAATGATAATCCGATGGTATCTCAGCTTGGAATAGTCGTAGTTATCTTCACCGACCCCGCAGCCTAGGGCCGTAATCAGAGTACCAACCTCGGCTGACGACAGCATGCGGTCAAACCGTGCACGCCACACATTCAGGATTTTACCACGGAGAGGAAGAATCGCTTGCGTCCGTCTATCCCGGCCTTGTTTTGCACTCCCACCCGCCGAGTCGCCCTCGACGATATAGAGTTCGCATTCTTCCGGTTTACGAGACTGACAGTCAGCCAGTTTACCGGGCAACGATGCGGCATCGAGCACACCCTTACGTCGAATGAGGTCCCTTGCCTTCCGAGCTGCTTCCCGCGCACGCGCAGCATCGCTGGCCTTCGAAGCAACTTCTTTCGCAGCTTTGGGATTTTCAGCAAGCCAGTTGGATAGTCCCTCTGAGCAGATTGCCTCGACAGAGGGGCGGACTTCAGAGCTGACAAGCTTTTCTTTGGTTTGAGAAGAGAACTTCGGGTCGGGCACCTTGACCGAAATAACTGCGACAAGTCCTTCCCTAATGTCCTCGCCAGAGAGAGAGACGCCCTTCTTCACCAAACCCTCTGCTACGACATAGTCGTTAACTGTTCGGGTAAGTGCGGCTCGAAATCCTGTAAGGTGCGTGCCTCCGTCCTTGTTGCGAATGTTGTTTGTGAAGCAAAAAACATGCTCCTGGTATGCCTGCGTCCACTGAAGTGCGATGTCTACAGTGATACCATCACGTTCATTAGCGAATGCGATCGCATCCGAGTGAATAGGAGTGCGGCTTCGAGACTGGTTCTGGACCATGGACGAGATGCCACCCTCGTAGCTGAACACCGCCTGACGGTCTTCCCTGAGATCCGTAATCTCGATGGTTAGCCCACGGTTCAGATAGGCCATCTCCTGGAGTCTTCGGGTCAGGATTTCGTAGCTAAATTCGGTGACACCGAACATGCCAGAATCCGGTTTGAAGTGAACTTGAGTTCCTCGTTGCTCGGTATCACCAGTGATCTTCAGACCGCCTTGAGGGATTCCCTTCTTGAAGGTCATTTGGTGAATTTTACCTTCACGATAGATGGTTAAATCCAAGACTTCGGATAAAGCGTTCACTACAGATACGCCAACACCATGCAGGCCGCCGGATACCTTGTAGGAGTTCTGGTTGAACTTACCACCTGCATGCAGCTCGGTCATAACAACTTCTGCGGCAGAGCGTACTCCATCTTTGTGCAGCCCGACTGGGATTCCCCGGCCGTTATCGACTACAGTTATCGAATCGTCTCCATGGATGGTCACCTTAATGGTGTCACAGTAACCAGCGAGGGCTTCATCGACTGAGTTGTCTACCACCTCAAAGACCATGTGATGTAGGCCAGAGCCATCATCGGTGTCCCCGATGTACATACCAGGGCGCTTACGCACCGCTTCCAAACCTTCCAGTATCTCGATCGAGCTGGCGTCGTAGTCGCCTTGATGTTCGGTCGCGTCTGTCATTTAGTCCCTCCGTACAGGTTGACGCGGCTTTCAGTCTGGGGTGAACACTTACACGCCCAATTTCTTCGCAGCTGGTTTATGTTGCGATGACCCAGACCTCATAAGTTTCAACTAGTTGCGCCGAGTAATCTGCGCATCATTGAAACTCTGGAGTCATACCACACGGCCAACGCACTGTAAAGGCCATGACAAGGAGCCAAGCTGTTGAAAACATTGGTTTTTTAGGAAGGGTATTCTGACAGCATGGAATGTGAGGTCATTCTCGAAGTTTTGGGAGTTCTAATGTGTCTCCGACCCGTAATCGAGCCAGATTGATAGACCGATTAGCCGCTCGCAGTTCTTCGAGGCTTAACTTGTGGCTATTGGCGATTTTCCATGCGGTATCACCGCGTTTTACAGCGTATTGGACCGTTGCTGGCCTCGCTTTTTCCGATGCCACATCGGTAAGGCCATTGGTTTCTTTTTCCATGAGATTTACATGGTCATTACGTTTTCTAAGGAATGAGGTGGTACGGCTTTCAGCCATAGGAATGAAAATAGATTGGCCAGTACGCAAGTGTCCCTTCACTCCGGGGTTCGCTACGCGAATCTCTCTCACCAAGCAGCCTGCCCACCTAGCATACAGTCTCAAGGTTTCACCGTCTCGAACACGCACGGACATCCCAGAAAGCTCTTCGTCGATCACTCCTTCTTCGAACTGTTCGTTGACCTGTGGGACGGGAGTTGCGACACGAGCCGTCCGGCGCATACGCTTTGTGGGGCGTCGTTTACGCTTTGCGATTGAGTCAGTTGAAGGTCGTGTGCCTTCTTTCCACAACGCTTGAGACGGTGATTTGTTGTTGTCGCCAAGGGGTACGAGCTTTGGAATGAGCAGTTCCATTCCAGGCCGTAATTTCGCTAAGTCAACTCGACTGTTGAACTTCTCAAGTACCCATAGGGGTAGGCTACCGTTCCTATTTGCGATCTTCCATACGCTGTCTCCTTTTTGGACTAGGTACGGGACTAAATCTTCTACATGGTTACGAGCGAAGAAGGCGGTTTCTTTCTCTTGTCGAAACGATTGTCGTTGGCGTTGAAACCGTTTCCACGTGGATGGAGAAAACGATACTGTTAGCTGCTTACCGGCCGTGATCCTACGACTCGACAAGTCCATCATCGTCATCAGTTCATCAACGCTGTGACCGGACCACTTCGCGTATAGCTTTAAGGACTCGCCACGTTGCACTGTTAGGGGGGCGTTTTCTCGTAGGTCCGGTACATCTTCAATAGGTTCTACTTCAACCGGCCCTTCCGGTCCGGGAGCCAATTCTGGGTCGATTTCGACCGTCGGAGGCGGGGTAGTCAGTATCTGGGTTGGGAGTATCTCGGTCCCTGATGCCCACTCTGGCATGTAGTAATCTCGCCAAGCTTCATCATTTCCATCGCCGCCACAACTTGCGATGGTCACGACCGCCATGGCGATGCTTATTCCGCGCGTGCTGGTCCAATTCATCACGTCTGCCCTCTCCCCCGGGACATCGGTCATGTGCTCATAAGTGCACTTGACACGGTAGTTGATTGCATGCCGTTCAGCGTGTACTCGACTGAACGATACAAGTGCGGGACGACCTGCAACCTAACAAAGGGGGCTAACATGGGTTCGGGTATAGGGCCAGAAAACAGGCGTAATATCAGTGCTGTGCTTCTGGCTCGGATTGTCTAGGACTGCTTGAATGTGATTCCGCGGCGCGGCAACGAACGCGCGAATCATGGGAACGGAAAGATATCCTCTATTAGAAAGACTGGATAGTTCGCTAGTCCGTTAAAAATGACGATGGTTACGACGAATATTGTGACGAACAGCGAAATGAAAGCAGTTAGATAGTCATGCCATTGCTTTCCCTTGAAAAGCAGAGCTACCGTGCCGATCGCTAAAAATAAGCTAATTAGCGCCACAAAAATGAGAAGTCGTAGGTCGAATACGATCCACGCCGCGTAATGATATTCGTTCAACTGCTGTTCCGCACAAGCCGTCTGAGATTGATTCCATTGATTAGGGCGTGAGCTAATGCTGCTGGCATGATATTTCCCGAAAAAACAGTCATCATCGAAAATACTGCCCCTGCAAGGGTAGCGAACAGCATCCATAGGATGAAGCGCCGGTCAAACATACCGTGTAGTATGCCGAAGATCACCGTTGCTATTTCCGGCCCCCACGCAGACTGGATGGCGCCACGGAACAGGATTTCCTCGCCGAGGGCGCTACTTGCAGCGAGAAGGACTACATCGACAGATTGCAGAGACGGTATCGCCGCCGCTAGCCGATCCGCGAGTCTGCGTGCAGCGCTCAAATTTAGTTCTGCTAGTCGCCAGAATGCGACGGTCACCAGTCCAACGCCGATGCCAAGTCCGACGTCCCGCATCCATTCGTTGGTGTTGACGTAAAGTACGGCCATATCAGTACCGTCCAGCCAAAGCCATACGACACCGGCAACACCCATTGCAGTGTAGAAAAATAGGGCCTGGCGAACGAAGCTCATCGTTTCAGTGTAGCGTAAGCGCTACTCGCGGTCGTGGCCGTGTATGGTGAAATTGAGAGAACGCTAGTGCCGCAGCCTTAGGCGCCTTGCTGGACTGGCGTGGTCTTTGACTTCGCTTGCACCGACGGCTTGGAGACAGGTACGGACTTCTTTGCCGCAGAGGCCGTCTTTTGCTTCATTGATACTGCTTTCGATTTTCGCGTTGCAGTCTTCGCTTTGGTGGTGGCGGCTCGTTTTTTCTTTGATGAGGTTTGAGTCTTAGCTTGACGCGATGCCACCTCACTAATGCGTTCTTCGAGTGCGATGACTCGTTGTGTGAGGTCCGCTAGCTGATCGCGGTCACTGCGTAAACGGTCCAGTACGACAGCGAAAGATAGATTTTCAGCAAGTTCTCTGCGGCGTTCTAGACTCGATTCGAGCACAGCATTCGCACGGGTCGATAAATCCTGGAAACGCTTTTGTGCCTTGAGCACGTTGTCGCTAAAGAGGGCCCGAAAATTTACTTCTGTAGACATGACACACCTCCATCTGTGTTGAGCCGTACATTATGACGCAGTGCGTTATGCGTCAACCACCTTCTTGACGGGATGCGTTAGCCGCATCGCGTCATCTCGATCATAAGTCTCTGTTATTCAGTGTTTTTTCGGCGGTAGGCTATTGGTTTAGTGCCCGGCAAATTCAATTTGCTGTATTGACTGATTCGATGGGCATCTCGACTACGTCTGGCACGTCCGCAGTATGCGGAGCTGTGAGATGCATAAAACATCCAGCAGTGCCGTTACCGAGCGTCTGTATGCCCAGTATAAGGAGGATTAGGACCAAAATTGACAACCCTAGATTGAGCCAGTGAGCAGGGGTCGCTCCGTGGGTCCGTCGTCCTCGTGAACGGTGGTTTTTTCGGCTAGAGCGGCTCATGGTGTGGCTTCAGTTTGACTCGCACCGCCATCGTCTGGTTTTAGCCATTTCACCTTCCATTTACGAAAACGGAACCAGTGTAAATCGTCCACGTTTTCTTCGCCTTCTTCTCTTTCGATTGACTGGTTTACTATGACGATTAACTGCTTACCATTCGGAGCCCATACGACTTCTTTCAGCATGGCCTTCGCGCGGTTTCCATCGTCTGAAGTTTTTAGCGGAATCTTACCCACGAGCCCCACACGACCATCCCGCAGGACCATGATGTCATATGAACGCCTGCCATCTGGAGCGCCGATTACTGTGTAGCGACCAGATGGATCGACTTGGTTCACATTCGCTTTGGTCGGAAATCTCTTTCTTCGGAGTCGCCTTGTACGCTTTCTCTCATCATTTCTGTTTTCAACGAACCAGCTCTTTTTTACAGAGCCGGTTTGAATCTCCCGAATCTGTAATAAGACGCCTTGGTTTCGATCTTCAAATCGCACCAAGGCAGTTGATACATCATCGCTTAGACCGAGAATCGAGAGCGTCGCTTCCGCTACCTGGGCATGCCCCAACTCAGGGAGTAGCAGGGTGCAGAGATAGGCGGTGAGCAATCGTAGGCGTTGTCTACTTATCATGATGTCCGCACCTCACCGCATGTAGCTGTTAGAGTAGAAGAGTTCTGTTGAAAGTCTTTGACGTCGGCTGAGGCGGAAATCTCCATTTAGACGCTAGATTTCTTACGCAACCTTGCATGTATTTGTCTTCACCGCCGACGACAGTCACTTTGACGTCAGTAACTACACCGGAGGCTTGGATAGCGAATTTGAGCCGAACCTTCATTGCTTCCATGGAATTTCGACGTTTGCACTGGGTGAATTTTTTCATGCGTCGTGAAATCAAGCGGCTGATCGCCTCATCAGTGACAGCTTCGCCTGGCGCTTTCGTTGCTCCGCCGGCCTTCAAAGCAATGCCTGCTTCTGACTTGCCAAACGACCGCGAAACAACGGATGGCCCGCTCAGTGGATCGACGTGGGTCGTAGTCTTTTCAGACCGTTCTTTAGATTTTTTTCGACGTGAGCGACTTCTTGCAGATCTCTTGGTGTTGTCTGCCGGATCTATCGCTACCTCTACTGCGAACGTACGCGCCTCTTGTCTTTCTCCCCCAGGCTCGATTTCTTCTCTCGTATTCACGACGGCATATGTTGGCTGCTCTTCATCGTTCGGTGGCACGTATTCGACTGCGTTGGCTCGTCGTTCAGCTGCAATGCGTCGCTTTTCCTCCAGTTGCTCTTCTTGGATGACTAGCAGGGCGGCAATGCCAGCTGTGATAAGTGCTGCGAACAATGCGAATACGGTTCGGTTTCTGTTCTTATTCTTATTCAGTTGGATCATGAGACTGAACTCTTGAGCGAGTTGCTTCGCTTCATCCCGAGAGGGCTCGACAGCTTCCTCCGGAATTAGGTCTCCCAAATCTACCAATTTACCGGCGGTCGGAAATAGTTCGCTTTCATCTGCGGCGGATGCTTGTAGGTCCCCTTCAGAAAAGAACGAATCATCAGCATCATCGAATTCGTCTTCTACAGCGATATCGGCTGCGTCTCCTATGGTATTTTCGCCCTCGTTGATGACCCGTACGTCAATGGCGGCCTCTCCTGCTATGTCTGAGTGTTTTTCCTGTTGAGTGATATCTTGCGTGCCTGCATCTATCATCTGAGCCGATTGCTTTGGCACGCTTGAATCCGAGCCGTTTTCAGGAGCCAGCGATGTCGATATTACTTTTTTGTCATCCACATTCGTTTCTGTAAGACGCGTCCTAGCATTTTGTTTCTGTTTGTTTCTGTTGTCCTCGTCCGAAGAGCGAGCGGTTCCGCTGGTGTTCTCGTCCTGACCATCTGTGCATTCGGTATTGTCGCGCTTATCGTATGCCATTTCTCCGACCCTTCGCGCGGAGCGGTCGGCCGTTTCTAAAGATGCGGCGGGTTCATCGGTCGGTGTTTTGGCACTGCCTTGCCGTGCTACCGTCGGGATTGGAGGTGGGGTGGCCTCAGCGATGCTATCGCCGTCTCCTGGGATGGTCGTCAGTTTACCGCGGACCTCATGACCGGTCGTGGTCTGCTCTGGACCATCAACTGCTGCATCCGATGCCGAAACGTCCGGTACGATTTCAGGAGCGGTCGCTCCTTGGCTGCGCACGCTTTGTGTCCCTATCTCGTCGGTCGCATTTGTCGTAAGCGACTCTTGCGGAGCGTTGGTTTCAGCGGTCGTTTTGAGTGAACTCGTCACGTCTGCGTCATCCGTCAAAATATTGCTGGACTCGTACCGTCGAGTCGTTTCTTCGGCTTTGACCTCCAGTTCCGCCTCGACTGCATCGGGCGTAGACTCGGCCTTTTCCAGGTCTCCCGCGGTCGAAACGTACTCCTGGGAATGCATCACAATTGTGTCGTCTATTGCCGGTACACTCGACGAGTCACCTGTGGTTTCCGATGCGCTCTTCCCCAATATTGCGTCTAGACTCGTGGGCTGCGTAGGATTCGTACCGGTATCCGATGCAACGGCTGCGCGATTGAACTGGGGTATCGTACCAATGCGCTGCCAATCAGACATTCCGCTTGTCCACGCATAGCTGCGCGCATTCAGGGAGCCATTTTCGAGAAGGTCGATCACCTCACTTTCGCTAATGGGGCCATGCTTGCTGCGTTGAAGAGACACGTACCATGGCGTGGTAGCTGAGGGCACTTGTGCGGTCGTGCGTAGGCTTGTTTCCTGAAGCCTGGGGGATAGACTCTTATTCAGCAGGCGCTGACCCTTTACCACGATCATGGCACCGCACGACTTGCATCGAACCTTGACGGTCTTCCCTTGCACTTTTTCGTCGCTGATTTGGTATTTCGAATCGCATCGGGCACATTGGAACTGCATCGATAGTGGGCTCCCGCAAACTCAAATATTCCGAAACTTCAGGTCAGACGCTCGCCGGACATTCCTGTGATTTTCGAGTACCTAATCGGGAGACATGGCGATAGCCGTCGTCTCCCTTCAAGCGCCGCCAACCTATCAGAGCGAACTGGTGCCTACAACTGGATCCAGCATAGGGATGGGAGCGGTAATCCCGAATAGAGACACGACGCGTCGTGCAGTGACCTCCGCTATAAATGCTCTCTGCATGTCTTCGAATGACACTGCTATCACAGTGATGTGTTCGGACACAGTGATACGCTCGGGATATCATGTGCCCGTTGTAGCGTGTCTCTGGGCTGCCTTGATATTTTCTCGATCGCGACATTTGCGTCAGGGAGTGAACGGTCCATTTTCCGCCGACTTCAAATATGTGTTTGTCCCGGAAGCGAAGTCGGTGAAAGCCGAGCGGGATTTAGATGCTGGGGTCGGTTTTTTTGTTCATGATTGCCGTTGGTTGTGCCCCTCTCTGTACAGATGGGAAAGTGACTAGTGACGATTTACATCGGCTACTCAACGCATGAAATAATTGTGATCGAATCTTGCATACATTTGGTGTGCGGCCTTGTATAGAGCCGTAGTCCGGTCGCTGCTCCGTACGTACTCACCGATGTAGATATCTCACTGCTGCATTATTGAGTTGACACAGAGAAAGTCAGATCCGTATCATGCCGCGTCCGGACAACGGATAAATTGAAAGGTTCCAGGTACTTAGGTGTGTGACAAGCGGTTTGTCACACGCTGCTTGATGAAGCGGTCGCGTTCCCTGGGCCATAGGACGGAGATTCGATGCGAAATCTGAAGTGGCTTAGTGTGGGGGCGGTACTGGTGCTTGCCGCCGCATGTAGCAGTGAAAGTGATCTTGGAAGCAACGACGGTGCAGACGGCACGACAGCAACAACCGCTACGGTTGGAACAGATGGTACGACCGGAACTACCGGCGCCGAAGGCACAGACGGTACCACGGGTACGGAAGGCACGACGTCGGCTGACGGTTCGGACGGTACGACAACCTGTGAGCCTTTCTGCGCTCCGGACTGGGAATGTGGCCCGGATGGTTGTGGCGGGCAATGTGGCGCTGGGTGTGCAGATGGTAAAGTATGCAATGCCGCACAGCACGCGTGTGAAGACCCACCGGCTCCGCCCGTTCCTCTCGCCAAGTTTGGCGAATACTGCGGCATCGCAGATAGCTGCGTCCCTACGTTGAACGACGGAACCGATAACCCCGCATGGCCCGCTTGCGCGAACGCTCAGTGCGAGACGAATACCTGTCTCATCAGCTTCGGGGACGCCGGCGTTTGTTCTAAAAACTGCACAATTAGCCAAGACCAGACTGATGCACAAGGGAACCCTGGCCCAGACGGAATTGACGACCCGAACGCTGGTTTCAACGATTGCGCCGGCGCAGCCGCGGGGCCCTACGGAACCAGCTTCACGTGCGTACAATGGCTTGACCCAACCCAGGGGCAAAGCCTGAACTTATGCATGCCTGGTACCACGTTTGCGGATTGCAAAGCCGACTCTGACTGCCCCACGGGGGAGGTTTGCGGCTTCAAGTTTGTTCAAAGCCAATACGTAACGAAGTGCCAAACGGCTCGGGAGGGTGGCGTGGTCAGCGGTTCGTTCTGCAACAGTGACCCCTACTTTGGCGAGGTCATTTATTGCGCGAACGACTTCTGCCGCGGAGGCTCTTGCATGACATTTTGTAAAGAGACGACCGACTGCGCTTCGCACCAGGAATGCGAGGTCGGTCAACAGATCTACACCAACGTTGAGGTCCTCTTCGACTTCTGCAATGGCTCCTCCTGCTTCTCCAATAACGACTGCCCGGAAGGTACCGGTTGCCGTCTCTACTGGAACGGTGAAAGCGGCGAAGCCGCGGGC
>PKDL01000304.1 GCA_002863065.1 Pseudomonadota bacterium | reverse complement strand
GGCTCCGGCTCGGGTTCAGTCGCTACAGGCTCTGGCGCCGGCTCGGGTGCGGGCTCTAGCTCAGGAGCTATAGGCTCTGATTCAGCCTGAACCTGAGGTTCATGGACAGTGGCTACTTCCTGCTCTTGATGAACATCGGTATCGACCGCGGGAGGCATTTCCACTGCATCTGCTTCTTTCGCAGCCAACTCGGCCTCTTCAGCTGCGCGGGCAGCAGCCTCCCGACCTTCCACGCCTTTACTTTTCGCCAACCGCTGCTTGCGCCGGTCCGGCGCCTTACCAGTGGTCAGAGTAAAGATGCGGTCTTCGGCAGCATCTAGCTGAAGCAGCGTGATGCGGTATGCACGGTGCGAATGCTCGGCTTTCCGACGCACGACACGCAACGCTTTTTCTGCGCCGATCGCTCGCTTTTTCATAGATTCGTATCGGCCAACGATTGATTCTACTTGTTTTTTGTATGCTGCAGGAACAACCCCAGGCGCCGCATTTGCTGCTGCCTTCATCTGTTCAACGACGCGATCGCGTGCAGTTTGCTCGGCAGTTTGCTTCGCGTGCGATGCTTCCGTCGTGGCCTTGGCTGCCTCATCCGCTACGCGTTTCAAGTCGCTTTTAGACGCGGCTATCTCGGCTTCCAGCTGAGCGACTAGGCCCCTAAGCTCTTGGAGCTCGGCGCCCGCATTAGTATCTCGCCCAGCAGTACGTTCAAGCGTCTCCCTGAGGCGGCGGTTTTCTGTCTCTAAGTCGTCGATTTGGTCCCGTAGACCATCGGCACCAGTATCCTTTTCAGTGACCGTCTTTTTGCTTTTATTTAGCTTCTTTTCGAGCTCAGAAACTCGCCTTGTCGCTTTCTCAAGTTCATCGGCGGCAGATTTCGCTTTGGTCTGCAGACCTTTCGACTCCGCAGCTAATGCGTTCTTCTTAGTAAGGGCGACGACTGCGGCACCCATAGCGAGTAGGGCAATAATGCCGAGTATAACTTCCATTTTTCGGGTCCTCCGTAGACATCGGGACCGGTTGCGGTGCTGTTGTTCGTATGTGCGATGTAATCCACATCGACAGGAATGTCCCGAATAGCAGCGGTCGGCTCCGATATCAAGTGAGGGTTCACCGAACGTTACTTATGATTTGATAATACCTGTACCTAGACTCGCACGGCTGCCTGTCCTGATGTACGGTGCCGCACTATGAGAATTAGCCAGTCATACCGTTTCAGTTACGCGTCATACGGCTGTAATTCCGAATCCTACGGCTTCAACTCTGGACCGAACGTCTTGAACTGCAGAGCATACGCCGCATTGGTAGTGACGAGTACCCTGCTAAGCTTGTGCTGTTACGCGTCGCCGGCGGATGGCGTTCGTTTATCCGGCGCAACCTACGAACTTGTCGGCTTTTCCATGGATGGCAAGGTCCTGACTCGCCAGCGTGATGCGCAATACGGAGTGGTGCGTTTCGAAGTATTGACCCTGGATGATGGACGAGAAGTAGACTCGATGTACGTCCCATCAACACAAGATCCGACCGCTGCGCAAACCGAGCAAGTAAGACGCCACCAAATCGTATCGCCTGGATTTCCAGGAGCCCTGTCCCCCTCACTAGGCGCAGCGATCGCCATAATTCCCGGCCGATTATCTGACGATGGGACTGGACGTTTCGATATTTGGCTCACAGACGGTGCAGAAATGCGGGTAGTGGCTTCATTACCAGTGGAATCGGCATGCAAGCCTGATATCCCCCGAACATCCGCTTCATTGTCCATCGATTGGGATCCGGGCGGATACACCGCTGTTATTACCGGACATATAAATATTGAGACGCCATGCAATGTTCCCAAACGTGTACCAGTGATGGTGACGGTGCGTAGCCGGAAGCCAGATGAGGCGCTCAACCGCAGCCCCATCGTGAGACTGGTGGCTGATGCTGTCCTTCGCTATGCCGAAACATTTCCACACGACACATTACCCGTCGTCCGGCAATGGCTGGCTCTCGATGCCACTAGCGTTCGTGCACGCGCCGCACTGGCACAAATCCAAGCCCGGATGAATAAATCCCGTGAGGTGAAGCGCGCACTATGGAGCCTGTTACAGCTTGGATACGACGGCCGTGTGATGGCCGCGAGCTTACTTTTGGACTTTTCCATCGCGAAGTCGATGACAAATACGCCGGGGATCGAACTCCTACGACCACAATTGCCGCAGTATCGGCGCTTACCGACGACAATCCAACGCTTTCCCAGACGCAACACTGAAGTGACTGCTTTGTTATACAGCGACCCGCCCCGAGACGACCAACACAGAAGCGGTCGTGTCCAATGAGGTCGATCGTTGCTGGCATCGGCGGGGCTGGGGGAGCAGTCGCAACAGTCGCATTCTTTCTCCCTTGGCTGTCCGTCTCATGTGACGACATGCCTCTCGCAGAAATCAGCGCATACGACCGGGCCTCGGGCATTCAGGTCACAGAATATCGTTCGATTACAACCACTGATGATGAATTAGTGGAACCCAAACCAAGCTACTGGGCGTTCCTCGCTCTACCGATAGCGCTCCTCGCACTGACGGGAGCTCAAAGCATGCCAAATGTCGAGAAACGTCGATTGCTAGGGGCTGCCACAGCTGCCGTTGGACTCATGGGTATCGCACTCTTGACCACATTTTGGCTGGAGCAACGCTTCGGGCTCATTCCGCCAGAAACAGTTACACCCCAGCTAGAGCTGATCATAGAAACTCACATTGGAGGTTGGTTATCCCTCGCTGGGCACGGGTTAGGTCTACTTAGCGGAACACTTTCCGTTATCTTGGGTCCTCATCTAGCAGCTGCATGATCACCTTCAATCCCAACCCCGTCACACTCCACGGCCGATATTCATCTTGTTCTTTTACACCGAGTGGATTGAATCCAAGTTATGCCATGAACCTGATATAACCGGCAGCCACCAGCAGTAGCTGGCGCTAAAACGGAGGAATACAGTGCTCGACCCCAAAATCGTACTCGCTAACCCGGAGCAATCGATCGCTCAGTGGAAGCGGGTAGGAGTAAACGGCGAAAAGATCGTAGAAACGCTCACGAATATCGATCGTGCCCGAAGGGCAGCGATCGTGGCACATGACGCCGCAAAGCAAGAGCAAACTACCGTGCAAGCGGTTTTTAGAGATAAGTCCGCTTCGCCCGCACAAAAAGCGGAAGCACGGGAAAGGCTCAAACCAATTTCCGACGCGATCAAAGAACACCATTCCCGGCAAAAACACACGGCACAGGCGATGACCGATCTGCTAATGCAGTGTGATAACTGGGCAGATGCACGCGTACCCGATGGTGCAAGTGAAGATGAAAACGTGGAAGTGCGGCGGGTAGGCGAGGTGCCATCATTCGATTTCGAGCCGAGAGACCATGTTACCCTGGGCGAGGACCTCGGCATCCTGGATTTTGAAGCCGCTGCACGGATCTCAGGAGCAAGATTTGCAGTGTACCGTGGTGCTGGTGCTCGCTTAGAACGTGCACTGCAAGCATTTATGCTCGACCTGCATACGGAACAACATGGGTACCTCGAGGTAATGACCCCATGTCTTGTGAGTCGTCATACCATGGAAGGCACTGGGCAACTTCCAAAGTTCGAAGACGATGCGTTCCAAGCCGAAGAGGACCTCTTCCTAATTCCTACCTCTGAGGTCCCCGTGACCAACCTACACCGCGGCGAAATGCTGTCCGCCGAGCAACTACCGTTGCGCTATACAGCGTTCAGCGCATGTTTTCGGAAGGAAGCCGGATCATATGGCCGAGACGTCAAAGGACTGATGAGGCTTCATCAGTTTCAAAAAGTAGAGCTAGTCAAACTGTGCACACCGGACACCAGCTTCGACGAGCTGGAATCCATGGTTCAGAACGCAGAAACGGTGCTAAAAAAGCTCGATTTACCGTACCGGGTCGTAGAGTTGTGTACAGGAGACCTTGGATTCTCGGCCGCGCGGACATACGACATCGAGGTGTGGCTTCCAGGTCAGGCGAAGTACCGCGAAATAAGTTCATGCTCGAATTGCACCGATTTTCAGGCTCGACGAGCTAATATTCGGTACAGACCAGGTCCCGGAGAAAAGCCAAAGTATGTCCATACACTGAATGGCTCAGGCCTGGCCATTGGCAGGACAGTGGTAGCACTGCTAGAAAACCATCAAAATGCCGATGGCTCAATAAGAATTCCCGAGGTATTACAACCATATATGGGCGGACTAAAGCAGATTGGCTAAAAAGCCATAGACATCGGCGCTATCGTCGGCTACGGTCCCGCGCGGTCATCTGACGGAGGGGTGGCCGAGTGGTTTAAGGCAGCGGTCTTGAAAACCGCCGTAGGTGAAAGTCTACCGTGGGTTCGAATCCCACCTCCTCCGCTCATGGCACAACGATCGCCGTGATGCGTCATTGCAGTGCGCTGCAAGAGCTTCTTATCAACGACAAGATGATAAGGGGAAACACAGCGCTAGAGCTTCGGCTCAACTGCAGTGCCGCTAGGTCGTTGTTACCTGGTTCGTTGACAACCTGGAGCAGCCGGAGAAGTGACCGAGTGGCTGAAGGTGCTCGCCTGCTAAGCGAGTGTGGGAGTGATCTCACCAAGGGTTCGAATCCCTTCTTCTCCGCTTATATTTTTTACAATCGCGCAACCATGCGATTGTGTACTGCGCAGGTCATTTTAGAGTTGCGCCAGGGGCGAAGTTCAGTATCGTTCCGCACTATTATGCGCCCATAGCTCAGCTGGATAGAGCGGTGGTCTACGAAACCACAGGTCAGAGGTTCGAATCCTCTTGGGCGTACTTGAATAAAGACCAACAATTTATGGGAACCGCACTCGAACTTGCGCAGCAAGCAGCAAAGAATGGTGAGGTACCCGTCGGCGCTATTGTAGTGGATTCTGAGGGAGTCATCGTCGGCCGTGGATACGACCAGCGCGAACATCTGAACGACTGCACTGCACACGCCGAAGTGCTGGCAATACGGCAAGCATCTGAGCGCCTAAACTCTTGGCGACTAAACGGATGCACGCTGTACGTTACACTCGAACCATGTCTAATGTGCATGGGAGCAATCTTGAGCTCACGACTAGAGTGGCTGGTGTACGGAGCAACGAGTCCGAAATCAGGAGCCGTAGAGTCGGTTCTTGAACTCGCTCGAGTCCCCGGGCTCAATCATAAGGTGTCGGTCCGAAGTGGCGTACGAAAAGATGAATGCAGGGAAGTGCTGCAGTCATTTTTCAGCCGGCTACGGCGCTAGTTGGAATCCGTGCTTACCGTATAACAATCATTACCGGAGAGGTGTCCGAGAGGCCGAAGGAGCCTGACTCGAAATCAGGTGTGGGGGCAACTCCACCGTGGGTTCGAATCCCACCCTCTCCGCTCGTCGACTACGAGATTGGGCTTTGTTTCCACGAGGCCGAGCCAAATCCAATCGCTTGGGTAAAGCTCGGTAGCTCACACGCCTTTTCCAACGTGTGGGGTTCATCGTATGCAGGATTCAGTCGATAGTCGGGGCCTCCGTCTCATACCAGCCCATCCGGGCGAATGATGCAGGGGCGTGGAGAGGTGACCGAGTGGCTGAAGGTGCACGACTGGAAATCGTGTGTAGTGCAAGCTACCGAGGGTTCGAATCCCTCTCTCTCCGCCATTACTATTTGGGTTCTTAGAACCCTCGCCCGTGTAAGCCGGGCTCCTTCGCGGGTAGCGAGGGTACGCGCAAGAGTGGAACCGTGAATCCCGCCAGGTCCGGGAGGAAGCAACGGTATCGGTGAAGCTCTGTGTGCGGCCCTCGTTACCCGTGAGGGTATGCTGCTCCAGGTGTCTCCGAGCGCTACATCAACACACCTAACGCCACGCATCCTCTCAAAAAACATACGAGCCCTTTCGCAGTCGATAATGGGTCATACCTTGAGAGATGGGTAGATCTGATGCGAATCGCAGCGCTAAAAGAATGCGTTCAGCTGTAAGTACACTTGTTGACCATATAGAGGGAACTCAGCGGTTATTCGGCCGTCTCTGGAGCCCTTTCCTACGCCATGAAAGCCACCGAGTCCAAGCTCCATATCTTGTTGTAGGGCCCATCCGATGGACCAGCCAACCATTGCAGAAGGATCCAGTAAGTTGACAAGTGAGGTACACCCGATCGTGATGAGCTCATGCGGGCGATAAACGAGTGCAGTGCCCGTATAGGCTGCTCCCAGGAGATAAAGTTCACCTCTCCTTATTTCATCCCCTTGACTAATCACACGATAGTCTCGGGGCTCTAATGCGCCTAAGCCACTGAAATGGGCTTCTAATGACCATGTGAATTGACCGGTAGCGAACCAATCGATACCGATGGTAGCCCGCGGCAGCTGAAAGTCCTTATCGCTCAAGTCGTATACCCCAGCTATCTCCGCGCGAAGCTTGAAGGCGTCCACCGTCGCCGAGATACTCGTCGTAAGGATCAGCTCTTCCCATGCCTTTGATACCGCAACGTGCAGGTCCAAGGTATCGAAGTAAGCGACTAGCCTCATCCCACCCGACAAATCAGTCCAGCTGCCTCGGTCCACGACCACGGCATCCCATTCGAGACGGTCGCTAATACCCCAGCTGACTCTCAGCGAGTCCACTCCACGCTTCTGTGACGTATCGAGATCGAATGGTGAGAAACTGGTCCAGTAATCCGACACGGGAAATAGCTGCCCAACACCCCAGGTCACGGCCTGACGACCAATACTCAGGTCAACAGGACCAAGAAAGAATCTCATCACCAAACGGTCAAGATCGTGATTGAGCAGATATTGGTCTGTCCGTACAAGGTCAGTGCTGAGATTCAATGTTCGAGGAGGGGGCGTTGAAACTCCAATACCAGCACTCGCGCCGCCAACAGGCTCGCTCTGCACCACTTGAAAAAGTCGATTATGGATTTCTAGGCTAAAGATGTCCTCCACCCCGAGTTTAAGCTCGGTGCGAAGTATCGCAGCCCCGATGCCAATGGAGTCGGGTAACGATAGAGAACGACGCAAGCCATCGTCTAGAGGACGAGCCCAAGCGGAGTAGGCGCGCGCATACCCACCGAATGTAAACGTAACGGTATCAGTCTCAACGATCGGGATCACTGCTCGAGCGGGTTCGCATAGCCCAAGTCCGATAGACAGCAGGACTAGAACGTGGGCTCTCATGTACGAGACTCATCATCAACCATCTTGCCGTCCAGAAGACGAACAACTCGACTGGCGCGCTGAACAACAAGTGGATCATGACTAGCAAAGAGAAACGTCACGCCATTTTCAGCATTGAGTTCGTACATTAGGTCGAGCAATTCGGCTGACGTTTGTGAGTCCAGATTAGCCGTTGGCTCGTCTGCCAGTACGAACGTAGGACGCGCCGCGATTGCTCGAACCACAGCCACTCGCTGCTGTTGACCACCTGACAGTTCGTGTGGCCGTCGATGCATCATGTCCGCTAAGCCGACCCGCTCTAGCAGCGCCGTAACACGCTCCATACGCTCAGGCTTCGGTACGCCTCGCAGGAGTAGTGTGTATTCCGCGTTCTCGTATGCGGTCAGTACAGGGATCAGGTTATACGCCTGAAACACAAAGCCTATGTGTTGCAGCCGAAATTCTGCGGCTTCGGAACGAGACATTCCTACCACATCTCGACCAGAAATCTGGATCGACCCAGACGTTGGAGAATCCAGGCAACCCAAGAGATTGAGCAAGGTCGATTTTCCTGAGCCAGAGGGACCAACTAAGGCAGTGAATTCCGCCGCCCCGAATGAGATATCCAAACCGCGCAATGCATGTACCACTACCTCACCTTGCCGATATTCTCGAGTGAGTCCGGATGCCACGATAGGCATGTCTACTTCGTGCTTCGCGTGACGTATCATCCAAAGTCCCTCATTGCCGTCGCTGGGTCCTGGCGGGTCGCCTTCCAGGCGGGATAACTGGCTGAAATGATAATCAGCACAAATATAGCGCTCGCTGCAGTCAGCCAACGAGACCAGACCAACTTGGAATAGAACACCATGTCTTCAAGGATTACTCCCGACATTTCAAGGCCTCCACCCATCGACTCACTAAAGTCTAGACCCCAGGTCGAAACCGACCAGTGGATGAGCAGGCCAAGCCCTACACCCAACGCGATAAATATCGCCCCGAGCGCTACGCTTTCGAGTATGACCAGACGCGCGATTCTAGCCGGTCCTAATCCGAGGGCACTGAGTAACCCAAACTCTCGTACGCGCTCAAGCACGCTCATAAGCATCGTATTTGCGATCCCGAATGCAACCACCAAGAAGACTAGATACCCGACGGCCTCTCCATTCTTCCTATCCAACTCGATGAGCGTCTTCATTTCAGGGATCGCTTCGTCCCAGACCAATACTTCTAGCGGATTATCGGACTTAGAATCTAAGCGGTCGGCTAGTGTACGTCGAATCGCTGCACGAACTTGGTGCCGATGTCGAGGGTCATCAACGAGCACCCCTATTTGCGTGATGCGGTCGCCAAACCCGAACATCTCCTGCGCATCCTTGAGTCGCACATAGGCTGCGGACTCGTCTAATGCTTTGGACCCCGTATCGAGAATGCCACCCAGGCGGAACAGCGCATTACTGACCTCACCAGAAGGACTCGTGCATGTAACCTTTAGTTTCGATCCCAACTTCAGCTTCAAGTCATTCGCAATAGATGTCCCCACTACGATAGGCGGACGAGCGTTACGCCCCTCACCCACCAAAGGCGACGACAAGAATGTTCCCGCGGAGATAAACCTCGACCAGTCATTGAGCGGCTTCTCTTGTTCTGGATTCACTCCGATAATTTGGGTGCCACGGTTGCCGCGCGGCGCGCTTAGCAACCCCGTCACCACGACTTTCTGTATCGTATTCTCAACGTGATCCAATGCTCCTAAGCTCGCCACCACTGAGCTCACGGATTCCATCGTGTATTCAGCGGTTTGTGCTTTCCAGTATCCACGGGCATGAACCAATACCGCGCCACCCGCCGTCCTTACGGCGGCCTGCTCCATTTTTTCATAGCTATAATCAGCGGTTCCGTAGCTAAAAAACTGCAATGCAAGCGACAAAGCAATTGCACTACCCGTAACCGCTGTCCGTGTTCTTCGACGCCAGAGATTGCGCCAAGCCAGAAGAGTATCTGCACGTATTCCAGCGACCATAGCCTACTGCCTCCCAGAAACGGCGCTGGGAATATCCAATCGAATCGCCGACAGCGCAGGCCAAAGTGAGCAGAAGAATCCGACAATTACGATGAGGACAACGGGGACAAAGAACTGAGTCCAGTCTAATTCGAAGTAAAGGCGTTCGGAAAACGCGACTCCCATGTACTCGAAACCACCATCACCCAGCGGTAACCCATACAAGCTGTGCCACCAAGACGCCGCCAGACCAAGAAGACCTCCGATGAGCCCACCAAACGCGGTCAAGGCAGCTGACTCCGCCAGAACGTGCCGAAAGAGCAGGCTGGGCAGGGTACCGATGGCTAAAAGTACGCCAAACTCCCTCCTGCGCTCATATGCCGTCATGCGCTGAGTATTGAATAGTCCCAGTCCGGCAACGAGATATATAATGGCGTAGAAAATCCACATGGAACGCTTCGATAACTCGGACATATTTTTCAAATCAGGAACTAATTTACCCCAGCTCCGCACGGCAAGACGGCTCTCCGATGCATCGAGACTTGCCGCCAGGTCGACCACGGTATTCTCCAGCCCCTGACGCGTCGCAGATATCCCAGCAACTTCGTGTATGCGACCTTCCAGCGCCGTCAACCACTGTAAGTCATCAATACGGAGAAATGCCGTATGCCGATCAAGTGTCGAATTTTTAGTTTCGACGATGCCTCTAACAAGAAGTGAGTCGTTGCCTAGCGATCCATCCGCCGCCTGGAGCATTACGACCAGCTCATCGCCCACGGATACGCCAAGCTGCTCAGCAAGCATTTTACCAAGGATCACCTCGGTTAATCCCGGAGGTCGCAGGGAAGCGAACCATGTACCGGAAATCAGCGCATTGGCCGTGGTCGTAACCGTAGGTTCATGTACAGGATCCACTCCGAAAAGTCGGGCAGTTTGGGAGGTTTTTTCGTGACCTAAAAGGCCCCATGCATGCACTCGTGATGTAACAGATGCGATCTCGGGCTTGGCACGCAGGGCCTCCAGGTCGATATGTTGTGATGGAAACGTGTTGAAAAGATTTCGCTCCTCAACATATGCCTCTGAATGGATCTGAAAATCTCCAAGCTCAGCTCGAGTGGCCCCGTAGACCATCTCTGCGAGGAATGCGTCCATCATGTGCGCCATCCAGATAATCACTGCTACGGCCACGGCTACACCAGCAGCAGTGAGGCCACTTCTCCACCGATTCCTGAGTAAATTACGCCAAGCGATGCGCACGTTTAACGTCTCCGAGCAGCGCGACGCAGCCCACTCGGCGTGAACAGACTGGACTTGGGTGGTTTTGTAAATTCGAGAGACCGATAAGTAATCGAGGTGAACTCACTGGGCGAATCACTGGGAACGACCGTCATTGTCGCAGGTAGCTGCCGGCCCGAAAACGTTCGTATATCTGAATACTTTGTGGTCCGCACAATGACGTCTCCATCGTACCAGTCGGTACGAAGCGGCAGCCATGAATCTTTATCTAGAGTGAAGGTCACTTTCGTATACACCACGGGAGCATCTGGCTTCGGGATAAGACGTACCACAAGACGGGTCAGGCCATCCTCTTTTTGCCATGCGACCTCCGTCGTGAAATCTGTACTAAAACTGCTGTCTCGTACCAGGTCATCGTTCGTAAAATGACTGCCCATCCATGACTCACTGAGTAGCGATGTGGGGATGCGCACAAGCCGGTCAGCACGGGGCGCGTAGTTCCAAAGTCCATCTTGAGTCCGAAGGGTGGCAGTACCCGATTCCCGCGCTGGCTTGCGAATTACCATGAGCGCCTTTTGCTCGCCGATAGTCCAACTTTCAATCTCCAATGTACGCTCGAAGTGTTTCGTTTTTATGGACATCGCCAGCCGGGCATGGCTGTGCTCAGAACGATATAAATCGTCGAGGTGAGACGTGACTTTCTCCACCGGTGGTAGCGCAGAATCGGCAGAGGCTCCTATCATCGGGAAGCAACTGACTAATATCAAAACAAGCTGAAGCAGACTCCGCATTACGTGTCCCCCTTATCAGACTCTGGCCACCTCCAGACGACACGGTACAGCCCACTATTCACCACGCGCACGGGCTGACGGTACGACTGGCTCAGCACTACATCTGGGGTCTGACAATAGCATGCTTCGCTTCGCAAATCTCAGCCCGCTAGGGTAGTAGACCTATGCCCAATGCGCATCGAGCAATCTCCTGCAATGTGATAGGGATAGGGTCAATTTAAGAGCGTATAGGTACGTAATGAATACCCCTCAATGGCTTATATGGGCACGGAAACTCCAGGCGATTGCACAGGCAGGCCTAGAATATACAGACGGCCCATATGACCGCGAACGCTACATAGAAATATCTGCGATTGCCGCCGAAATCGCCGCTGCAAATACATCAGCAAGACCGGAACAGCTGAAACGTCTATTCTCACAGGAAACTGGATATGCAACGCCGAAGCTGGATGTCCGCGGAGTCGTCTTCGACGAAGAACGAGTCCTTTTGGTACAGGAAGCATCCGATGGGAGATGGACACTCCCAGGTGGGTGGGTCGATCCGGGCGATACCCCTCGCTCCGCGGTCGAGCGAGAAATCCAAGAGGAGTCCGGTTACGATACGAAGGCTTTGGAAATTCTCGACATCATTGATCGAGAAACCGATGGTCACCCAACCAATGCATGGTCCATTTGGAAGGTCTTCATCCGTTGTGAATTGATGGGTGGAAGCGCACGTCCTAGCCTTGAAACGACAGATATCGGGTGGTTCGAAGTCAGCGACCTACCGCCGCTATCGAGAGGACGAACGCTGGAACACCAGCTAGCATCTTTCTTTGCACGCCGCCTTGACCCACCTCGCCCTGCCCGTTTCAACTGAACCGCGTGGGCACGGCCAATCATATTCTAAAAACCGAATCGCCGTGATGCTACCGTTGCGCTTCGTTCACCTTAGCAACGACGAGATGCGAGGAATAATGCATCGTGCTTCTGTCGTGCACTCGTACCGCCCACGGGACATCGGATTTCTCGTACGATAAGCATAACCTTTGGGTGGCTTGCGGATGCGCACCAGGTGTCATGAGGCTTCGGAGCAATGGTTCTACTTCGCCACGCATTGGACCGCGCTGCGAGTGCCCGCCAACCCAGCCTTCAAAGGGAGTGGCGGTTGGTGCCCAGTCGTAGGGTGAACACAAGGCGAGACTGCCGCCATCAGATACTAAACGGTCAGCACTAGCCAGGAGATGAAGGGGGGACACAACCGTGTCCAGAACGTTCAGTCCAACCATTGCGCCTACTGACCCTGACCGAAGCGGTAGTACTGTGGCATCACATGCCCAAAAATCAACCCGCTCCGATGCCTTGAATGACACCTCGAATTCGCGTCTGTCGTACACCACACCGACTCTACGACGCGGGTATCGAACACGCCCCTCCCGTAGCACCCGAGAAGCAACTCGTAACATCGCGATATTCAAATCCACTCCGAGGACTAATGCGTCGGAGCGTTCTGCCAGCTCGAATGCTATGCGACCCACAGATGTACCGACTTCAACGAGGGGGCCCGCCCCCACGGTCATATGAGGCCAACTTGCGTCCAAACAAGCCACTACACCGCTTTGTTTTGCCGAGATATCGGACTCGGATGGGTCGAATTCTCCATAATGATCCCAGCCATAGCTTGAAAGGTACTGGCGGGTGGCGTCATACACTGTCCCTGGACCCATGCAATCGCCTAGTAGACTTTCGATGGTGTCATGAAGATCCGAACGCATAAGCGTGTGCTCAAGCGACACTGACATGAAGGCCCGCAGATCCGGTACAAGATAAGGGATCCCATCGATTATCGGATACTCCATCTGGCATCCATATGTGTCGCAATGCAAGCTACCCTGCAGTACATCGCCATGTGACTCTTGATGTACTGTGCCAAGGCGCAAAGGAGACTCCGGACGATTAGCCTTCGCACACACAGGACAGATAGGAGCGATCTCTTCGAAGTGACGTCGTTTCATTCCGCTCTCTTTGATTTCGACCCGCTGCCCACTAGTCGTAACAACACTGGAAACGGGGTTCGACCGGGTGACTTAGCCCCCAAGTATTACCGTGGGACATCCTGGTGGCATTATTTTGCCTACCGGTGCGGGTATGGGGGCAACACAGCTCGTATGTAACGTCAGGTCATTTACGCGTGCTGCCGGCATGTTCGCAATAAGGATCGTAAAGGCGCCTAGTCCGATCATTCCTGGTCCCGCTGGAACGCAGCCCGCCAGCATGCATGGCATCGTCTGGTCCGTGATGCGAGCGGACGGCATGTTACCGATGAGGACGGTGGGAGCCCCCTTGATAATCGTCAATGGAAGACCTGGATGAGGGGCTGGAGTTGGTACCGGGGCTGGAGGATGTATCGGTGCGTGGCAATGCGGGGTGTCCTGCTTCGCCAGATCCGTCATTCGCGCTGCCGGTCCTGCCATCCTCGATGCTCCTCAGGTTCTAGTGATGGTGCTGGTGCCGTTTTACTTGGCGACCTTGTTCATCATACAACAAAGACTCCCCCACTGGCTTACCTGCCTCATAAAATGTTTTCCGCTTCAGCTCACTGTTCTCATGATACTCCAGTTCAACACCATGTTTTTTATCACCTTTGAACTGGGTGCGAAGGCGCGGCTTGCCATCGTCCTTCCACATGACCATTTCGCCTTCACGCTTGTCGGCAACGTAGTGAGTATCGACAATCTTCCGTCCGTCTGGTTCAAAAGCGCGCTCCAACCCTTGTCGTTTCCCATTTACATGAGTGCCACGAACCATCGGATGCCCCTGCTCACCATAGTGCACATACGGACCATGCTTTTTGCCTTTCCTGTAGGCGGTACGAATAATGATGGAGTCGTTGTCATATGTCAGAACTTCCCCATCAATTTCACCAGCCTTATACGGCACCTTTTGAATCAAAGCACCGTCTTCATCGCGAAAGAGACATACACCTTCGAGCACGCCGTTGGCGTATTGGAAACTCTGACGAGGCTTCCCATCCGGACCACATGCATGCATCCAGCCATCAAGGAGTCCCATCTTGAACTGACTAACGGTCTCAAGTGAACCGTCCGGACGGAATGTCTCGTACTTACCGTCGATCACTCCATCAAGAAGCATGAACTGCTCAACAACAGCGCCAGTCTCATCCGTATTTTGAATCTGTGTATGCCCGCTGGAATCCGCCGGAGCCTGTTGAGGCTGCGAAGACTCTGCCTGCTCGTCCTGAGAATTCTTTGTTCCTAATCCATCAACCATGTCTAGCCCTCATAGATCGACCCGATCCGTAACCTAGTGCCGTCGACTGCTTAGTTGATCTTGGCAAGACCACCCTTCAGCATCAGCATGCCGCCACCAGCTACGTTTGCCATGGCGCCACCCTTCGCTTTGAGCATCGCTCCGCCTTTAATATCCATCATCGCACCAGCGGAAATCTTTGCCATTGCTGCCGCTTTCACCTGTATCTGCGGCGCCTTCATATCGAGTTTGATACCTGCTTTGACCTTGACCGCCATCTTTGCATCCTGCGAGATATTCATCTTGGCCTTGACCGCAAAGTCCTTGCCCGCATCGAACTTGATAGCTCCCTTCGCTTTGACTGAGATATCACCCTTGACCTCAATCTTAAGATCTCCGTCAATTTTGAGGGTGTAGTCCTTCTTCACCGAATGCGTAAACTTGTCCTCATACTTGTGGGTCACTGCCTTCGAAACCGTGAGGTCACGCTTACCGCCTACTTTATACGTTTCATTACCCTTCGTTACCGCGACCGCACGATTGCCCTTCAATACCGTCAACTTGTCATCTTTTTCTTTCACGGTGATGGTTCGAGAGTTTTTGATATTCGTCTTTTCGTCCTTGTCGACGTCTCGATAAAGGTCATTGAGTATCTTTATCTTCATGTCTTTCTGAGCGTGCATGAAGAACTCTTCTTTGTCCTTTTTGTCCTCAAATAGAATCTGATTGAAGCCTTTGCCCTTCGGCGTGGACAACGTTTTGATTCCAGACTGAGTCGCTTTGGCCGGAAGCGCATTGGGCATGTTATCGGAGTTATAGACACATCCAGTGACCATGGGACGATCCGGATCACCATCCAAGAAAGACACGACCACTTCCATTCCAATGCGTGGGATGAATAGACCGCCCCATTTTTTCCCGGCCCACGCTTGAGAGACACGCACCCAACAAGACGATTTCTCGTCTTTTTTACCTTCCCTATCCCAGTGAAACTGCACTTTGACCCGACCGAATTTATCGGTCCAAATCTCTTCACCCTTTTTGCCCACTACCAGTGCTGTTTGCGTCCCTTGGACTAGCGGCTTTCTCGTCGTCCGCGGCGGGCGGAATGGCAGCTTGGCATCGAAGGCCCGGAAGTCATTTCGATAGGTTTTGAGGTCGTGATAGTGGCGAATCCACTTAAACACCCAGTCGGTATTAATGTCCTTGCGTACGTGGTCTTGTAACGTCACCTTGAAGCCGGTTGCCGCACCTCGGAAATGGCTTTTTCCCCGTAATTCTTTTTGAGGGGCTTCCAGCTCTTCGATGCGTTTCGTGGCAAGGCCCTTGGCATCTGCCTTCTTCGAATAGCCGGCGGGATGCTCTCGCACTTCAAGTTTCCCATGTTTACCTTTTGCATCACCCTTCAAGTCGGCGGTGGGTGTCTCGAAGAAAAAATCACCAACTGTCACTTTGCCGGTTACGACGCGCTGCTCAAGCGTACATTCATATACGCGGTCTTCCCCTTCCCAATCAGCACTCTCCCAAGTCACATGCGCTTTCGTCTGACCCGGGAATGGCGTATGTGCGCCTTTTGCATCGGCAATCACCATCTTGTGTTTGCCGGACTCGTGCTTGAAAAAGTAGAACATTCCTTCGTCTTCCATCAAACGACTGATGAAATCGAACGCACTCTCGCGATATTGAACACAGTATGTTCGAGGCTTGTACGAGCCTGATAGCTTGAACTCGTGATCCTTAAATCCAAGGTCCTCAAAGACCGCTTTGATGATTTCGTCGGTTTTCTTATCCTGAAATATCCGTGAATCACTGGTCAGGGTGCACTGCCATAACCATGGCCGTAATTCCACGTAGTACGTAGTGGCTCGATAGTCTGTAAACCCCTGCGCAAAACGAGAGACAATACCGTCGAGAAAGCGGTCCTTTCCATCCGATAACTTGAAGTTCAGCGTGGCATGCTTTCCAACGATTTTCTTGAAGTCGAGATCAGACTTCTCAGAGACGACTTCGACGGTGAAATGAAAGAGTCCAGACATCGACTCTTCGCCATAGAATTTGGATACCCGCATGCTGTCGTCTTTCAGAGGAGTCGTTAGGGTGACTCTATACGGATCAGATGCGGCCATGGTTCCTCCAACAACAGCGGCTTTTATTCGGGATTCCCGCTATGGGTCAACGCGTGATTCGCTTCGAAACGGCATTTGAAACAACCGCAGACCGCCCACAAAGCCCAGCCCATTCCCGGCGTCGGTAGATTACATCATCGCTCTACATGGAGTCACTCTAACTAATAGCATTATTTGGACAGGAGTACCGGAGCTGCGCTGGGACCTACGCGGCCAACTATCCAGCGTTTTTCGTTTTATCGTCCTGGTCACGCTCACGCCAAAGAGGCAATCCCCGTAATCGACCATTCCTACTTAACACTTCTGAATCAACATGCGCCACACCGTCGATAGCATCCGGTTCTACCAGATCATCGACTGATGCAACGACATCTTCGTGACCCACCACCTTGAAGCTACTATTTGCCGAAGAGGACACTCGAAGCCATCGACACTCAGTTCCAGAGGATAACGCCTCGAGAGCGACGGATGCGAGTTCAGGGAGAAGCTCATGAGACAAGACGTGGTCGACACTTCGCGCACCGTCACCTCTAAGGAGGCATCGAGACACCACGTGCTCCACTACCGAGGGCTCGTAGGACATACGAATACCCTGCGTTTGAAATATACGTTTCACCACTGCATCCAGCTTTCTTTCAGCGATCTGGGTAATGGCTTCCGACGATAGCAGCGTATAGGGAACCGCGGTCATTCTTGCTAATAAGGACGGGGAGAAATGTCGTTCCAAATGAGGTCGCACAAGCGTGCATAGCTCGGCCGTTGACGCGGTAGGAGTATCTCTAATCACATGAGCGCCAAGATTCGACGTTAGAAGAAATAAGCAGTTGCGGAAGTTTACACTGATGCCCTCAGCATCATCGAGTTCCCCGGTATCGAATACTGAATAGAATAACTCGAGTACATCCGGATGGGCCTTTTCCACCTCGTCTAGAAGGACCAAAGAGTATGGGTTCCGACGCACTGCTTCCGTTAGGACCCCTCCTTTGCCGTAGCCAATATAGCCTGGCGGGGCTCCCTTCAGACCCGACACAGAATGCGCTTCCTGGTACTCAGACATATTGACACTCACAAGGTTACGCTCACCACCATATAAGAGCTCAGCCAATGCTAATGCCGTTTGCGTCTTCCCAACCCCCGTTGGACCGAGTAGCAAGAACACACCCACTGGTCTCCTGGGGTCCGCCAAACCTGCTCTAGAGGTGCGTATGCGCCGAGTAATAAGCTCGAGGGCTCCATCCTGACCAATGATATGAGAGTTCATCTCCTGACCTAATGTGAGTATTGCCCGAACATGATCGGTATGCATGCGAGCCACTGGAACGCCCGTCCATTCAGATACCACTTGAGCTACCACGTGCCCGTCCACAGTGAGCGGAACGAGAGGTGACTCCCCCTGAAGCGACTCAAGTTCGGACTCTAATTGCTCACGCTCCGGCGATGGCGTGAGTGGCGCGCCTCCAACCACATCGGCGTCATCGCCATCCGGAATTTCAACTGCATCGATTTTTTCTATTAGCGCGAGTTCTTTACCCCATTGCCCCTCTAATTCAGAGGCAAGCTTCTCAGCCTGGTCAAGTTGGGCATACAGTGAATGTATACGCTCACGGTGGTCGCGACCAACCACTTGCTCCCTCGCAAGCATCGCAATCTCTGCCTCCAACCGTTCCATAAGGCGCCTCTGTTCGACGATAACCCCTGGAGTCGATGTACGCGCCACCGTTACACGCGCACTGGCAGTATCCAGTACTGCGATGGCCTTATCTGGAAGTCGCCGCCCACTGACGTAGCGCTCCGAGAGGTTCACTGCATCCACCAAAGCCTCATCGAGTATTCGAACCCCATGATGATTTTGTAAATGCGGAGCAAGCGCCCGCAGCATACCGATAGCGGTGGGAACATCGGGTTCATGCACTACCACCGGCTGAAATCGCCGCTCTAACGCTGGGTCCCGCTCAATATGGCGCTTGTATTCCGACCATGTCGTAGCGGCAACAGTCCTTAATTCGCCTCTAGCTAGCGCGGGTTTTAGCAGATCAGCGGCATCACCGGCGCTTGAGCCAAATAACGTGTGCGCTTCATCGACAAACAATACAATCGGACGAGGGGATGCCACCACTTCTCGGATGACAGATTTCAACCGGTCCTCAAAGTCACCTCGTAACGATGCCCCTGCACGCAATGCACCCACATCTAATGACCGGACTACGATATCCCGAAGAAGAGGAGGTACGTCCTCAGAAGCGATACGAGCTGCAAACCCCTCCACTACTGCGGTTTTTCCTACTCCCGCCTCACCCACTAAAATCGGATTGTTCTGACGTCTTCGGGCCAGAATATCCACTACCTGACGGATTTCCTTTTCACGCCCAACGATTGGATCAATGAGCCCAGCGCGGGCCCGAGCAGTCAGGTCCACCGTGTAGCGTTCCAGCATTGGGGTGCTAGACACCTTTTGAGATGTACTTATGCCGGACAGGTCAGGGTTCGAGTCTGCGGTAGCGGTCTTAATGTGCGCCGCTTCGACCTCGGTTGCCATACCTACCGGTAGTTGAACGCTCAATAGAATAGGACAACTTTGCCGTGTTGTGCGCCGTACCGATTCAACCGTCAAAAGCGCCTTCAGTACGGAAGCGGCCGTAATACTTGGGGACAGTCCGTCCTTGGAAGGTATTTCTGAAGCCAGCACTAATGCTTCTTGCAATAACCGCTGGAGCTCAACGGATGGAGTCGGCAACTGACCTGTCTTACTAATGGGAAGAATGCTCAGTCGCTCGTCTAGTTCCGCGGCCACGCGGTAGTCATCTAATCCCAAAGTAGTGAGACATTGTACGAACCGACTTTCTGGAATCACCAGCCACGCTTTGAGAAAGTGAGCTGTGGTCAGGTCTTCGTGACCAGCTCCCTTAGCGAGGAGAGCAGCCCTCTCGAATGCACGCTGCCCCTGACGCGTTAACCGCCCAACCAGGACTCGCAAATCGTACTTCAAGTTCCCCCACAACGCGCCAGTGAAGTTGCGCCCGCATTGGACCAGTTTGAACTACCGCTGCACACGTCGCCAGAAATCACTGGTTGTAGCCCAAACAAGAGTAAAAACTGAGCTGT
>PKDL01000558.1 GCA_002863065.1 Pseudomonadota bacterium | reverse complement strand
GCAACCAGATCGAATCGATCCAGACTCATAACTTTTGCCCAGACGGCAGCGAAATCCTTAGCAAATTTTTCAGAGGCATCACTAGAAGCGTACACTTCTGATATAGCGCGCAACTGCGAATTGGAACCAAAGACCAAGTCTACCGTCGTCCCCGTCCACTTCACCTCCCCAGATTGTCGCTCCACCGCCTCATACACTCCTTCTTTCCCTTTTTTCCACTCCAAGCCCATGTCGAGTAGATTTACGAAGAAATCGTTAGAAAGTGTGCCCACACGGTCGGTGAGTACCCCGTGGCTCGAGTTTCCATAGTTGGCACCGAGCACTCGTAGCCCAGCCACTAGCACGGACATCTCTGGCGCCGATAAGGTAAGGAGGTCGGCCTTTTCAACCAACATTTCCGGCGCAGGGTTCATGGCCTCTGGTCCCATGTAGTTGCGAAACCCATCAGCTTGAGGCTCAAGGTTTGCAAACGACGTCGTGTCAGTCATTTTTTGCGACGCATCAGTACGACCAGGAACGAAAGGAATACTGATAGAGTGACCGGCTTTCTTCGCAGCGTCTTCAACCGCTGTGCTACCCGCAAGAACGATCAAATCTGCCAATGAGACTTTCACTCCACCCGCCGCTTTTCGATTGAACTTCGCCTGAATCGACTCCAGTTTCGGTAGAACCTCCGCTAACGCCGCCGGCTCGTTAACTCTCCAGTCTTTCTGCGGCGCCAACCGTAGCCGGGCCCCATTCGCCCCGCCACGCTTGTCTGTATCACGATATGACGAAGCTGCAGCCCACGCCGTCTTTACAAGTTGCGGAGTACTAAGACCACTAGAGCGAATAGCCTTTTTGAGTTCTGCGATATGTTGTTCACTCACGAGCTTGTGGCTCACCCCCGGGACAGGATCCTGCCAAAGCTGTGGCTCAGGTACTTCTGGTCCTACCAGCCGGCTATGGGGCCCCATATCCCGATGAGTTAGCTTGAACCAAGCTCGGGCGAAAGCTGCCTTAAATTCCTCCGGATTTTTATAAAAGCGCTCAGATATTTTGCGATACGCCGGGTCTTCTTTCAGTGCAAGATCCGTTGTAAGCATCATCGGTTTATGGCCCTTACCTTTGACGTGAGCATCTGGAACCTCTCGACCAGTCTCACCCTTCGGACGCCATTGTTTGGCACCACCTGGGCCTTCGTGAAGCTCCCATTCATACTCATACATATTAGTGAAATAGTCGTGCGACCACTGAACCGGTGTGTAAGTCCAGGCGCCTTCCAGTCCACTGGTAATTGTGTGTTCGCCCTTGCCCGATTTATACGAGTTCTTCCACCCGAAGCCTTGCTGCTCAGTTGGCGCAGCCTCAGGCTCGCGTTGCACGTACTTATCAGCATGAGCCGCACCATGTGCTTTTCCGAGTGAGTGCCCACCGCCAATAAGAGCTACCGTTTCTTCGTCGTTCATTGCCATGCGTCCGAAGGTGACACGGATATGATGCGCTGCCGCTTTGGGATCGGGCTTGCCGTTTGGCCCCTGAGGATTCACATAGATCAGGCCCATCTGAGACGCGCCCAAATGCGCTTTCAACTTACCGTCCTTAAATCGTTGATCAGCAAGCCACTCGGTCTCCGAACCCCAATTTATATCAGTGGGCTCATAGACGTCTTCTCGGCCACCAGCAAATCCAAAGGGAGTGAAACCCATCGACTCTAATGAGACGTTACCAGCCAAAATCATAAGGTCTGCCCAAGAGACAGTCCGGCCGTACTTTTGCTTTATAGGCCAAAGTAGGCGACGCGCCTTATCGAGATTGGCATTGTCGGGCCAGCTGTTGAGCGGAGCAAACCGGATGGTGCCCGAAGCGGCACCACCTCGACCATCCGTCACTCGATACGTACCTGCACTATGCCAGGCCAAACGAATCATCAGTCCTCCGTAATGGCCCCAGTCGGCGGGCCACCACTCCTGCGATGTCGTCAGAACTTTCTCGATATCCTGCTTGAGTGTCTCGTAATCTACCTTGCTAAACGCTTCGGCGTAGTCGAACGAATCGTCCATCGGGTCGCCTGCTGGTGCATTACGCTTCAGTGGCCTTAAATCCAACCGATTGGGCCACCAATCGTCAATGCCCGTCGCATCGCTACCAGACTGTTCATACGGTGGCGTTGCTAGACCGGTAGCACACCAACCCAGAATCAATACTGCCGAGAGGATAAATACACCACTTCTGGGCATGGTGCTGGCCCGTCTTTGTCCCACGAACATAATATGCCGTTCTCCTGATTGCTCACAGGGGCAGCTCATACGAGGCACCCGGTATTACTGAGCGAACGGTGCCCACTATCACTGGGTTCTGGATAGCTGGTCCAACACCGATCGTCGTCCACCGCACAAATAGACCGTCGGCTACGCGTATCAGCGCTCCGCTACTGCGTCCAATCCGTAAGTGTGCTTTCCAATTATAAACCGATCTCGGGGCGATCGTGCATGCCCGAAATCACCCAAAAGCAGTTTTTTTGATTTGCAAGCCCAAAGACGGTGAGGGTTACTCGTAGGTACACGTGGCTAGGCTAACCACAAGCCAACCGTCCACACCAGCGTCGTACCCAGCACGCCAATACCCCATTTGATTGCGACGCTTGGCTTCAATGTACCAAGTTCGTCATCGAACCCTTGGTGACTCAGGAGCAGCAGAAAAGCGCACCACAAAACAAATGCACTCGTTGCAACAAGAGACCAAAAAATATCAGGTGCGTTGTCAGCCGCAAGCAGCGCCTCGTGGTGTGCGATGCGCTCAGCTGCATCAGTGGACTCAACGCCATCGAACTCCTGGTTCGCCATTAATGTCGCTATTTTACGGTTTAATGCAGGCAATACATCACCGTAAGGCGTATAGGTCGAGCGGATGGAATAAATGCCACTACGCAAAGCCCTATAAGCTTCTAGCGCCAACGCTACCTTGCCCGCAGCAGAGAGCTCATCTCCCATAGTTTCAAGCCGCTCGACGGCAATCCCTACCGGCTCGGAACCTGGTGAGTACCACCGCACGGTGTGCCTGTAGGCGACCACTGCCAATCGCGTGTACTGTACGCGTTCGAATTCTTGAGCCCTACCTAACGCTTCACCCGCTTCAAAGCGTACTTTACCCCAGATCGCACCGATCAGAACGATAGTAATCAGCAATCTAGTCAGCCAACGGCGAGCTCTGAAACTCATACGAAGTCTCGTCGTCCAAAAAGGACAATGCCGATTCCCAAGAATACAAGAATGTAGCAGCCTGCAAATGCGGATGCGCTCCAGAGGTAATGCCCCGGTACAGGGATCCCAAGCGCAATCTCTCGACTAATGTTGAATATCGATAGGTCAGGCACCACGTAAACGACAATTTCTACCAGTTGTCGCAAGGGTCCATCAGCCGACAATGGGCCTTTCGTCATTGCAAGATGCTCTTCTAGGACGAAAACAACGCGCCCAGTGACGAAGAATAGAAAACTGAAGACACCGCTCAAGAATGGTCGGGTCCAGCCAGAGAACATGAGCGCTATGGACGTCACAATCAGTGATTCCAGCAACACCAGAAACACCGCCGCGCCGACACTATCCAGAACCGACTGACTATTGACGACAAGTGCATCAAATAGCCACATCACACCAACCCACCCAATCGATAAAAAAATAACTAGCCCGAACAACAGTTGGCCAAGGCCAAGAAATTTTCCAAGCACGATCTCATATCGCATGACAGGCTTCGGTATCAGCGTGTAAATGGTCTTTCGATCGAGCTCCTTGTACAGCAAGATAACCCCGATAAGTATTGCGGTAATCGCGCTGACGAAGCTTACGGCAAAGTAACCAAAATTCTGTATGACCCGGGCCTTCTGACTCGGCTCTGCCAGATTAGACAGGACAAAACCCACGGTATTTAGCAGCACACCAACTATCACCAGCACCGTAAATGCACGATTCCGATATGCTTCTCGTCGTGTATTTTGCGCCACCGCCAGAATACGCCCTAGCATACGGCTGACCCCTCAGCGGACACCCGAACAAACAACTCTTCTAGCGAATCCTGATGGGGCTGTAGTTCGTCAACGATGGCGCCGCACTGTAAGAGCTGTATGAGCAGCTTAGACATCTCTGATTGAGGCACTACAGCTTTCCACGTACTGCTCCCCATATCTGTGGCACTCGTGGAATGTGCATTGATGAGCGTGAGCGCCTCCTCCGATACATTACGGAGAAGCATTTCACTGGTGCGAGTATCTGATTGAAGCAACGACGAAAGTTCTCCCTCGCGTTTCACAACGCCATTGACGACGATAGCAACACGATCACACAAATGCTCAATATCACTGAGAATATGACTCGAAAAAAAGATGGTCTTACCCTTTGCACGCTCCTCAATAATGATATCTCGGATTGCTTTACGACCCATCGGATCGAGCCCAGATAGCGGCTCGTCAAGAACGATCAAATCCGGATCGTTAATCAGAGCGGACGCTACACCAAGACGTTGAAGCATTCCTTTCGAGAACTTACGCAGAGAGCGATTCCGAGCATGCTGGAGTCCAACGCGAGACAACAATTCGTCAATACGCCGCATGCGCTCAGTGGCTCCGATACCGAACAAGCGACCAAAGTAATCAAGGATCTCTTGTGGACGTAGATAGTCATAAAAATACGGGTGCTCAGGTAGATAACCTATGCGCTGTTTTATCGACGGATCCGACGGTGTCGAGCCGAAAATTTGGATGGTCCCTGAGGTTGGCTGGATCAGATCCATACACATCTTCATGGTGGTGGTCTTCCCCGCACCATTAGGCCCCAAAAACCCATACACCTGGCCGGTGGGAACCGTCAGGCTAACTTTCCGAACCGCTTCCACGCGTTTCACCACCGCGCTCGGTTTCAGCTCCAGTAGACGCTCCAGCTCCACCAACGTAAATCTCTTGGCAAGGTCCTTCACCTCAAGCACGACGTCAGACATACCGCAGCCCCGCTTTTTCCAATGCATCTGCGGCACGACACACATCGGCGTAGGTCATATCGCTGTGCAGAGGCAACGTCAGTGAACTGCGACCACAGCGAATCGAACCGCTCAATTCAGCGGCATCAAATCGACAATGTGTAGCCAAGGCTTTCTGCTGATGGATCGACCATGTGCCAACGGTCACCTCGATACCAGACGATCGCAGCTCCGCAACAACTGCGTCACGATCGATCGTATCCTGCAACATCACCACAAGGCTCTGATATACCCGGCCGGGGTGCCATATGTGCTCAGAATCGACTACAACCTTACTGTCGGTAAATTGCTCTCGATACCAAGCAGCGCGCTCTGCACGCGTTCGAATGATGTCATCGAGCCGTCCCATTTGCGCGATACCAATCGCTCCGTGTATGTCGCTCATGCGCGCGGGGTGACCGACACCCGCAAAATGCAATGTTGCCTCGACTCGCTCCATGCCATGATTTCGTAACCAGCGAAGACGATCTCGTGACTCTGGGTCGTTCAACGTAATCATGCCGCCTTCGCCAGTGGTAATGATTTTTCGCGGGTGGAAAGAAATACAGCCCAGCCCTGTCTGTCCGCCGCAAGGGCCACCTGTGTCCATCGCACCAAGCGCACACGCTGTATCTTCGATAACCTGGACTGAAAATGTTTCAGCAAGCCGCGGAGCATCGCACGGTATCCCGAATTGGTGGACCGCCAGTATTGCCGCGGTACGCTCTGTATATGCCCGATGCACGGTGTCGACATTCAAATTAAAGTTCGACGGGTCAACATCCGCTAAGACTGGAGTAGCACCTGTGAACAAAACGGCGTTTGCCACCGAGGGAAAACAAAAATCGGGAACAATTACCTCATCTCCGGGCCCGACACCAGCCACAAGCAATGCGAGATGTATGGCGGTGGTACCAGTATTCACCGCAACGGCATACTGAACACTCACTCGATTAGCCACTGCCGATTCAAAAGCCGCCACCATCGGGCCTTGGACAAGCATACCGCTTTGTAATACTTGGGCCACTCGCTCAAGCTCTGGAGCCCCAAGACTTGGACGCGTTAGTCGGATTTTATCCGTCATACGCTCCCGTCCTGCTGTCGGTACCATAGGATGGTTCTGAGCAAGCCTTCTTCAAGATCAACACGCGGCTGGTATCCGAGAATGCTTCGAGCCTTGTCGATATTTGGTATTCGTAATTCAACGTCTGTAAAGTCCCACGGAATACACTCTATTGAAGAGGAGGACGACGACAATCGTACGATCTCTTTCGCGAGATTATAGACGGTAAGAGTCCCTCTCGGATTACCAATATTGAAGGTTTGCCCAATAGCATCTGGTGTCTCAAGCGCCAAAATCAGCCCATCAACAATATCATCGATGTAGCACCACGAACGAATCTGAGCCCCATCATTGTGGACAGTCACCGGCTCATGCGCCAACGCCTTCCGAATAAAATGATGGATGGCTCCCTGCCCTACTTGTCTCGGCCCGTAGATATTAAATGGACGCACCGCAACCGTCGGAAGCCCATGCTGCTTATAGTAGTTATAGGTCAGGTGTTCTGTAGCCAGCTTGGACACAGCATATGTCCAACGGGCCTCACCCACCGCCCCTAGAGTCGTTACGTCAGCCTCTGCCACATTGTAGGCATGGGTGCCAAATACCTCGGAAGTACTGAAATCGACGAAGCGCTCCAAAGTCTCAGAGTTTTCAAGGCAGGCGCGAAGCACATTTGCGGTTCCATACAAGGAAACATCCATCGTTAGTACAGGATTTTTCATTACAGTATCCACGCCCGCTATCGAGGCCATGTGCACCACAATGTGACAACCCTTGACAGCATCTCTTAGTGCTGCCTCATCCCGTACATCGCCGTGAATGACCTGCACTCTCCCACTTTGTCCAAGTTCGGTGGTCGCGAACGCATTTCTGTGAAAATTATCAAATATGACAATGTCATTAGTCTGGTGGAGCCTCAGACCAAGCGAAGTGCCTATGAATCCCGCACCGCCCGTAATGAGCACACGCTTACCTTCAATCATTTGATGTCCCTTTCGTCCCAACCGAGCCATCCGCTGCTTCGCGCTGTTTCAACGAGTCCAACGCCTGTGTGTATACCTGCCCTAGGTGATTCCAATCCGCCGGCACCCGGGACTCATGACTCGAACCCAGCATCTGATACAGGTCTTCGGGCACATAAGGCATGTGTGACTCACGTTGCTTTTGTCGTGCACTGAGCTGAGACGCAAGTTCTGACTGGTCGATTTCTTTCAACCGAAGCTCAAACTGCTCTCGAACCGACGCTGGAGCATCCGCATATACTGCCTTTACCATCTCGGCTGCAGCCGCTCGCTCGTCTTGCTTTACATAGAGGTTCAACAAGAAAAGCTTGTCGACCCTGGAGCTTGGCAACATTGCGGCTACCGTGTAGTCCTGCAAAGCAGAGCCTTCAAACTCGTAGCGCCTCAATCTGGTTTTTGTGAGACGGTCTAACAGCAAGTCACGTTCCTCTGGGTTTTCCTGACGTTCAAGCTGCGCCGCAAGCTGTCTCTCACGCTCCGTGTAGATCTGCCGCAGCTCGAAGTACTTGTTAAATCCCAAGTGCTCATAGAATCGGGCATCGTCAGGAAATCGACTTATTGCGCTCTCAGCGAAGGCATTTGAGCGGAGAATAATAGCCTCATCAACGATCTGGCCGTACCGAACTACGCGCGAAGCCCAATAATATATTTCAGGATTGTCTGGATCGAGATCAATAGCGGCATCGACATAGCGCTCTAGCCATCGGAATATTTGGTCCGAATACAAGTGCCGGATGACATACGCATGTGTACTCATAAATACGAGGTCAGAAGCAAACGGCAAATACCCTAACGAGGCGGCTCGCAGCCACGTTCTTGAGGGTAGGTACACCGTATCGTCCACTTCTGTGTTGAGCATATCAATGCGTGCCCAGCGCACCTCTTGTCGAGCGTACACTGTCCCCAGCGACCCGAATAGAATGGAGGCTAACAGTACTCCAACATATATAGAACGACGTCTTCCCATGGGTGATTACGATTGTAACAATGCGCGTCTTCGATCGACAGTTACTCGACCAATCCGAGACCATTCGATACGCGCTCATGCCCCTTTCGCGGCTTTATCCAGTCAAAGGATATCGAGTTCATCATCGGTTATACGAAACTTATCCAACTTGTAGCGGATAGAGCGAAAACTCATCCCCAACAGCTTCGCAGCGTCCGTCCGTACTCCATTGCTCAACTCCAGAGCTCGTACCAAATAACGCCGCTCCAGCTGGGAGAGCAACTCATCCAAATCCACGCCACTGTCAGGAATCTGAATATTACTCGGGTCGATAGAAATGGCCGGAGGCCCTTCGAGTACATACGGAGGAAGGCTCTCAACGGTTAGGACATCCGACATTTCGAATGTCATCGCGCGCTCAACAATGTTTTCCAACTCCCGTACATTTCCAGGAAATGAATGATTTAGAAGAATGTCCATAGCTTTAGGCTCAATGGCTCGTACGCTGGACCCCATCTCATCCCGATATTTATCTACAAAATGGTGACTCAGAAGAGGTATATCTTCTTGCCGTTCGCGAAGTGGTGGAAGACCAACCTGAATTACATTTAACCGATAATACAAATCTTGCCGGAAACGCTCAGCACGAACTTCTTCCGCTAACTCACGGTTGGTGGCGGCAATGATACGGACGTCTATTGGCTTCTCCCGAGTACCACCGACTGGCTTGACGGAGCGCTCTTGAAGAACGCGAAGAAGCTTCACCTGAAGACCCAATGACAACTCACCGATCTCATCGAGAAACAGGCTCCCATTGTGAGCCTCTTGGAATAGCCCTACTTTATCTGTAGTGGCGCCCGTAAAACTGCCTTTAACGTGACCAAAGAGTTCACTCTCCATCAGGGTTTCAGGGATTGCACCGCAGTTGACAACAATAAACGGTCCATCTCTCCTCGGGCTATTGAAATGAATGGCCTTCGCAACCAATTCTTTACCCGTGCCCGTTTCACCGTGGACTAAGACACTAGTACGAGTTCGCGCAACTCGTTCGACGATCTGAAATACCGACCGAATGGCCCTGCTTTTTCCCACGATACTGTCAAAACTGTACCGTTCACTAAGCTGTTCGCGGAGTCGTTCGTTCTCGCGTGATAAAGCACGCTTTTCGATACACCGCTGCACCACAACAGACACCTCATCGACCTTAAATGGCTTCGTCAGGTAGTCAAAAGCGCCGAGCTTCATTGCCTTGATTGCATTCTCCGTCGTGGAGAATGCCGTCATAAGAATCACATCTGTTGCTGGATGCTTTTTTTTCACAAACTCGAGAAGCTGAATGCCGTCAACTTGAGGCATCTTGAGATCAGTCAACACCAAGTCGTAGGTTGTATCCGACGCATTGAGCTTAGCAACTGCGTCTGTACCCCCATTTGCAATGGTCACGTCATACCCTTGATTCTCCAAGAGAATCTCAAGGAACTCTCGCATAGATAACTCATCGTCTACGACGAGAACCTTACCCTGTGGCACGCTGTGTCTCCCTTCTGCCCAGCTTTGCCGAGGTCGTTAGCGGAAGCTGGACCGTAAAGGTAGTACCCCGCCCTGGCTCGCTATCGACACGAATTAACCCATCGTGATCTTCAATAACCCGGTGAATCACCGCGAGTCCAAGCCCAGTACCACGGTCTTTTGTCGTGAAAAAAGGTTGGAAGATTCGATCCAGGTTCTGTCGTTCGATACCCTCACCTCTATCGACCACGCGAAGCTCTACCTGCGGCCGAGATGTCGCCATCAAGGCGGATAGACCAATGGTTATCTCGCCGGCATCTTTCATCGACTGCTCCGCGTTCGCAAGCAGGTTATACAGCACCTGCTTAATGCGAGCCGAATCCCCCAGAACCTGCAAAGTACCCACCCGTTCAAGATTGAGATTAAGCCCCTTGGAGATGACATTTTCATCTTTGCGGAATACTTCCACGACATCCGCAACCATCTGGTCAAAGTCAAAAACTCGCATTTGCATCGGGCTAGGACGAGAGTAATTCAAGAAGTCAGAAATCCACTGATTGAGTTGGTCAGTCTCGCGTAACACGATGCCCATCAAGCGCTTATCGGACTCACCAACCGTCGGGGAACCGCTCAACATTTCAACACAACCAGAAATGGCTGTGAGCGGATTACGAATTTCATGTGCAATCGCCGCAGAGAGCTCACCAACCGCTGCAAGCTTTTCCGATCTCCGCATTTGGCGTTCGAGATCCCGCAGACGGGTAACATCAGTAAACATGAAGGTATGCCCTAATAGGCTACCACCCTCGTCAAGTAGCGGGCTCAAAGTCCAACCCAAATACAACCGCTTCCGATTTAGCACGATCACCGATTCTTCGCGCAGAATTTGCTCACGCTTTGTCTCGTTCTCTAACACCAACTTTAGGTCACGAAATATAGCGGTGATATCGGTACCTAGGCTTTGGAACACGTCCAAATCGAGGATCTGGCTCGCCGCTTCATTCAAGTAGGTGATACGGTGATGTGTATCGATCGAGACGAGCCCGGTAGCGATAGAGTTTACTATGTGCTCATGGAGCACTCGCAGACGGTCCAGTCGTTCACGCTCAGTCGTTAGTGCAGCAGCACTTCTTCGAAGCTTCTCAGATAACCACGACGCGAGATAACTCACGCCAAAGAATGCAAAGACATTGACTGTGATGTTGTAGATGACGCGTGTGTGCCGTTCTGTAACGCCTTGACCAGACAAGACGTCCGACGGGTCGATAAATACGGAACGATAGACTTCCAACACGCCGAAACCGTCGATGATGTCTACTTCCACTAGGCCAATTCCGACTAGGAATAACGTGCTCAAAATCGCGAGGAAAAGAGCACCTGCCCGAAACAAAATGATCGCCCCAGCGATGATAACTAGCGAAAAGAAGAAGGTAAAAACACTCGAAGTCCCGCCAGTTATCACTACCAACGCGGCGGCTAGCAGGGTGTCGCCGGATAGCTGAATATATGTCAGGCGTACAAGCGAGGTATGTTGCTGAACAAACCGCAGCAGCAGCGTGTAGGCAAAGCTCACGATGAATGTGGCCGTGCATAAGTAGTACACCAATACGTACAGCCGATCGCTACTCGAAAGCGTCCCATTCTCTTGCAGGTTGAAGAGAAAAGTAGCCGCTAGTAGCACTGTCATAAGGGCTACACGGAAGAAAGTGAGCCACTTTAGCTGACTGACCAAATCTGCCGTTGCCACCTGGGCTACGGTGGACTGACCGCCGAAACTGTCGGCTGTCAAACTACGTAGATTCATATCGTTGCCGTTCCCGGTCGCTCACTGGTTCTGCAGAGTCCCGTATGTCGACAGAATCTAAAACAGTGCTTGTGAGTGGACACACTAATTAGCCACTGACGGCGTCGCCCATCTGGAAAATCGGCATGTACATCGCGATCATCACGCTTCCGATGATACCACCCAGTACCACCATGATCAGCGGTTCCATCATCGCCATAATGCCGTCAACAGCCTGCTCCACTTCGTCTTCATAGAAGTCAGCAATCTTACTCAACATGACGTCCATTGCACCGGTCGACTCGCCTACGGAAATCATCTGAACGACCATTTTCGGGAAAATGCCTGTTTCCATCATAGGAGCGCCGATACTTTTGCCTTCCGCAATCTTGTCTCGAGTGTAAAGGACACCAGCCTCAATCACCTTGTTACCTGCGGTTCGGGCCACAATCTCTAACGAATCGAGAATCGGTACACCAGAGGAAATTAAGGTGCCAAGTGTTCGCGTAAACTTCGCTACCGCTGTCTTCCGAATGAGGGTGCCAAACATCGGTGTTTTGAGTGTGAAAGTGTCCCAGGCAATCCGACCTTTCTCAGTTGCCACCACTCTCCGGAAGACGAATACGAAAGCGATCGTACCGCCCACTATGAGCGGTGAGTACTCAGTCGCTTTTACCGAGATACCCATCATAAATTCGGTAATCGCTGGGAGCTCTTTCTTGCCCATCGATTTAAACATACCGCCAAAGGTGGGAATGACCTTGGTCAGCAGTCCGTAAGTAATGATTAGAGACACCGCGAGGACGGAGAGCGGATACTTCATCGCTCCCCTGACCTTCGCTCTCAACTTCATCGATGTCTCGGTATAGCTGGCGAGACGATTCAAGATAGTATCAAGGATGCCGCCCATTTCGCCTGCAGCTACCAGATTCACAAACAAATCATCAAAAATTTTAGGATGCCGTTTCAGCGCATCTGCAAACGTATTTCCTGACTCAACCGTTTCTTTTACGCTTGCGATGGTATCGGCAAATAGCTTGTTTGGCTCCGATCCGCCGAGTATCTCGAGGCACTGCACGAGGGGTAGACCCGCATCAATCATGGTCGCCATCTGGCGCGTGAAGATAACTAATGTCTTCACCGGTACCTTGCCGCCTAAACCCGGGATTTTCAGTTGTAGGCTCTTTTTTTGCTTACCTACTTTAGTGGGTTCGATTGAAAGCGACCGTAAGCGGTCCTCAACCTCTCCCGCAGAGGATGCTTCCATAGCACCTTGCTTGCTAGACCCGTCTTTCGTTGTGCCTTCCCACTGGAACATCGGCATGAGTCATCCTCCTATCTGCCGCCCCTATAATAGCACGCTATCGGCGATCCCGACCGTCTTGGCCGCGAGCACCTTTTCCGCTAGAAGAGTTGATGAGCATTTGAGTCAGCTCCTCGGGATCGTATGACCGCATGACTGCTTCTTCTCGCGTGACCAATCTCTTCTGCACCAAACGCATCAAACATTGATTCATAGTCTGCATTCCATGACGTGTCTGACCCATCTGCATCTGAGAGTATATCTGGTGAGTCTTATTCTCCCGAATTAGATTTCGAATTGCTGAGTTTGGAATGAGTAATTCACACGCCATAACTCGACCGCGACCATCCACCTTTGCGATTAGCTGTTGACTGATAATGCCCTCAAGAACGAACGAAAGCTGTGTTCGAACCATTTCCTGTTGCTTCGGTGGAAAGAAATCCAAAATACGGTGAATCGTTTGGACGCAGTTATTGGTGTGGAGTGTTGCGAATGCCAAGTGACCGGTTTCAGAAATCGCGAGCAGTGCTTCCATGGTTTCAAGGTCCCGTACCTCACCAATAAGCACCGCATCGGGGTCTTGTCGTAAGACGTATTTCAATGCTTTGCGAAACGATTCTGTATCTGTGCCGACTTCACGCTGATTGACGATGCACTTTTTGTGCACGTGCACAAACTCAATAGGGTCTTCCACCGTAATAATATGACCCCGGTGCCGGTTGTTATATCCATCTACAAAACTGGCGAGTGTAGTTGATTTACCACTACCCGTTGGACCGGTAACGAGCACCAAACCACCTGACCTATCTAGAAGGTCAGAAGCCGCTGGAGGCAGACCGAGCTCCGTCAACGTTCGCACCTCAGACGGAATCGCCCGGATAGCACCCGCGACGTATCCCTGCTGACGGTAAAAATTACATCTAAATCGTGAGCCGCCTTTCCAGCGAAAACTCATGTCTACTTCGTTCGTTTCTTCGAACTCTTTTTTCTGTCGCTCGTTGAGTAGACTGTAAGCGAGGGCTTCTAATTCGGGTGCCTCCAACGACGCGGTCTTCAGAGGGTATATTTTGCCATTGATCCGAAGACAGGGCGGAGAGCCGGCTGTGATGTGTAGGTCAGATGCCCCTTTCTCCACCATCGTTTGCAACAACCGATGGATGTCGACATTATTACTCGACATTCGTCGTTGGCCTCCCAAATCCAAGAGCGTTCAGCCAGTATGAAACGCCCTAACGCCGCGTTCAGGCTAGTCGCCTCGGGTCGTTCTTAGTACCTCTTTCTTGGGAATTGCCCCAGTAATCAGACTCTGGAGAGCGGCGCCACGCAGCGAAATCATTCCAAGACGAATAGCTTCTCGCTTCAGTTCCATTGCGGAGTACCCCTGCAGTACAGCTTCCTTCAATTCATCGTACATGGGCATCACCTCGTAAATGCCGCGGCGGCCCTTGCATCCGGTATCCCCACAGACCTCGCATCCCTCACCCACCATGCATTCTGCGTTTTCGGCCTGCTCCTCGGTACAGCCAAGGTCCATCAAAACCTCTTTTGTACACTCCGGGTCAGGTACCGCACAGGACTTACATACGGCCCGAGCGAGACGCTGGGCCAGCACCAGGTTGAGCGACGATGTCACCAAAAACGGTTCAACACCCATATTCAACAGCCTGTTGATAGTCGCTGGAGCAGAGTTCGTATGCAACGTCGACAACACAAGGTGCCCCGTAAGGGCCGCCTTGATAGCAATCTCAGCGGTTTCGAAGTCTCGAATCTCTCCCACCATAATAATGTCTGGGTCTTGTCGGAGAAATGAGCGTAGTGCTGCGGCGAAGTTAAGCCCTACACTTTCGTGCATCTGGCACTGATTGATTCCCATCAAGTTGAACTCGACCGGGTCCTCTGCAGTCGATATATTCTCGGTTGGAGTATTCAATTCCGCGAGACCCGAATACAGCGTAGTCGTTTTTCCGGAACCAGTAGGCCCAGTCACCAACACCATACCCCAAGGTGAGTGAACCGCTTCCTTAAAGAGGCGAAGGGGCTCCGGCTCGAAACCGAGCTTTGTCATGTCCAGCTGAAGGTTCGACTTGTCAAGAAGTCGAAGGACAACCTTCTCGCCGAAGAGACACGGTAATACCGATACACGGAAATCCACTTCTTTCGTCTTACTCATGACGAGCTTGATACGTCCGTCTTGGGGAAGACGTCTCTCTGCGATATCGAGCTCACTCATGATCTTCAGTCGCGAGGTAATAGCGTTCCGAAGCTTCATTGGCGGCCGCATGATCTCGTATAACACGCCGTCAATCCGATATCGCACCCGAAACTCTTTCTCGTATGGTTCGACGTGTATATCCGAGGCACCACGACGCACCGCATCCACCAGAATCAAGTTCACGAGCCGAACGACTGGAGCAACGTTGGATTGGGCCTCGAGTTCTTCAACATTAATAGCAGAGCTATTTTTATCTTCTGCTACATAATCAACATCATCGAACTCACTCATCATGTCGCCAAGCAACATGGTCATTCCAGCTTCATCGTCCCCAGATGTTTCGTAAAACTTCTCCAAGGCCGTAGAAACTGCGCTCTCCGTTGTAACGACTGCTTCAACGTTGTAGCCCGTCAGAAATTTGATGTCGTCCATCGCGTAGATATTGGACGGGTCAGTCATCGCGACAATAATCGAACTACCCTGTACATCGATGGGTACAAGACCGTGTCGTTCCGCAACCTCTTTCGGAATGAGGGAGACCACGTCAGACGGCACGTCGAGTTGCTCTAGATCCACCGATGGAACGCCGTACTGCCGAGATAGGAAGTCAACCAACTTGGTCTCTTCAACGTGCCCTAGCTTCGCTAACGCAGCCCCCAACGATTGGCCTGTCCGCTTGATTTCTTCTGCTGCGTCTTCCAGTTGCGCTAGGGAAATGACCCGCTCGCGAACCAACATTTCGCCAAGGCCCTCATAAACGCTGTCTTTTTCTCCAACGCGTGCAGGTAGGTGACCGGCATCATTACCCTCGCCAGTGTCGACGACGGCGGGTAGGTTTTTGTCATCCGTTGACATTAGGCACTCCACTTCACCCGCTCAATCGGGCTGTTTGCAAGTCAGGCCAGTGTGAGCACACAGCAGCGCTGCCTATCCCGCGGCCAACTTGGATGCCGCCCACACTACTAGAAAACGTGACCAAGAATACGGCCCTGCGGACGTAGGTGTCAATTTGAGTGGAGCCAGACTGTGGAGAGAATCAGTGTCTTATCCTTTCTTCGTTCGCCTGGCGGTATAACGCCCAGCAGGATCACGACCAACATACCCCTCCAATTCAAGCTCCATGAGTAGTTCATCAAGCACGCTAAGGTCTGAAGCGATGGCGGCGGCAAGTTGTATTCGGTCTAGTGCCCCGCCGGCTCGTTCAATCGCTGCCAACACCCGCTCACTAGCGGTTAGGTCCAACCTAGATGGCTCATTATCGGCCAATTTCCGTGGGGAATCAGCCGCTCGAAACCGGGCTGGCCAACGCGCACGTTTCAATTCAGGACGCCCGAGCATGCGTCCCAACGTACCCAAGTGTGTCAGCATCTGGGCCTGACCAGACGAGATGAGGTGATTTGAGCCTTCATTGATAGCCACCCCAACATCGCCGGGTATAGCAAAGACGGGTCGACCCAGCCGTTTTGCATGCTTGGCAGTATTCAAAGAGCCTGACTTGACCTTCGCTTGGACCACGATCGTGACGTCGGCCAACGCTGCAATCAATCGATTGCGCGCCAAATAACTCGTTTTGGATCCTCGAGCGGTCGGAAGAAACTCAGATATCACGGTCCCGACTGACAATAATCGGTCTAACAACTCTGATGGTACTGTCGCAGCTCTATGTGCAATACCAAAACCCAAAAAAGCCAGAGCCGTACCGCCCGCATCTAGTGTGGCATTTAAAGCCGCTGCGTCGATTCCATGCGCCGCTCCGGACACCACACTGACACCGCTCTGTGCGCATACTTGACCCAGAGTCGACGCTATCTCGAGTCCATATGCATCTGCATCACGAGATCCAACGACTGCGACCACAGGTCCAGAAGGCCACGACCCTCGTATTGAAAATAAAACTGGGTCAATAGACGAGAGCGCGTCAGGGTACGACTGATCGCTGCCATTGATTATTCGAGCACCAACTTTTCGTGCTGCATTTATCTCATAATCGACTATCGATGAGGTGTCGGCAGTGAGACCCGCCTTCAGACGAGAGCGTAAAGCAGGTGCTTTGGCTGCTAGTTGGGCGGTGCCAAACTTAGTTATGGCCTGCTCAACCAGGCGCGAATCGCCCTGGGCCGCGACAAGCAACTGTAAGCGCGCTAGGGTTTCCGAAGACACATCGTTCATGGACCTGAACGTACCGTGAGAAAGTATACGTGAACAGTAATATGAAAGCAGTCAATCGAATAGAGGTTATAATTACGGCCTACGGTCGAGGACCGGATGCGGTTGGCCGTGCCAACGACGGACGCGTCGTCTTTGTGCGAGGCGCAGTGCCGGGTGATACGGTCCGAGTCCTTATCTCGGAGGAACACAACAGCTTTCTTCGCGGCAAAGTTGATACGATCATAAAGCCCTCTCCCGATCGTCGCGAAACGTCCTGCATACACCATACTCGCGATGCATGCGGCGGCTGTCCATGGATAGCTACAAGCCAACCGCGCCAACAACGAGAAAAGTTTGAAGCAGTTCATCGCGAAATCAAGCGGGTCGATCAACGCGCACAGATACGCCCCATTCGCACAGAAGTACCAGAATGGGGTTATCGTCGCCGTACTCGGCTAGGATACCGACATGGGGTCCTTGGTTTTCGGCGGCGCCAGGAAAGGAAGATTTTTAATCTCGAAACCTGCCTCGTCCTAGACCCCCGAATCAATTCAGCACTACCAGCCATACGACTGGAGGCAAATAAACGAGCACTGCTGCATGGGTCTGGGAACCTTGATGTTGTAGTTGATGACCATGGCAGAGTGCATATCGGTGGGGTAGCGAGGATATTCCGACAACCAAGCGCAACAACTGAAACGCTCCTAACGAAACTTGTACTGGAAGCTATCCCGTCGAATGACATACACGTGGCAGAACTGTTTTCCGGTGCGGGAACATTTACTGAACCGCTAATACAACGAGGGCATATTTTGAGAGCCTGGGAAGTCGATGAGCATTCAGTACGCCAACTTAAGATGCGCTGTCCATCAGCAGACGTGGAAAGGTTGGATTTGTTTCGACACCCCGCTCGGGTAAACTTGCAAGGAGTCGATAGTGTCCTACTCGACCCGCCTCGGGCCGGCGCCAAAGACTGCATGATACCGATAGCTAAGAGTTCAGCGTCGTCGATCGTGTATGTGAGTTGTGATCTCGCTACGTTATGCCGTGATCTCCGAATACTCACAGCTCATGGCTTTAAGGTCGACTATGCAGTGCCTGTCGATGCTTTCCCTCAAACACCGCACATCGAAACCGTGGTGAAGCTAGTACGGTCTACTGCCCGGCAAGTGCATGTGCAAGAAGGTAAGTTAGGCTGAATTGACGCGCTAATCCTGGTAATTTATTGAAGTTTAGTGCAAGACACCTGCATTACGCGTCATCAAAACGTAGTCTAGAGGCACCGATACGACCACTGAGTGCAAGGAGCTCTAACATGCATAAGTCGCCCATATTCGGCTGGACGAAGATGTTCATAGCCCTGATAGCAGTATTATGCGCCATAGCTTGTAGTGCTGAGGGACCTACGATCGCTGCACCACCTGGTGTATCCACTGGCACTGATAGTGTCGGCGGGACCTCGGGTGGTGAGGGCACTGATGGCACAAACAGCTCGACCGATGGGGGCTGCACAGCCAAATGCGAAAATAAGAACTGCGGTCCAGACGGATGCGGAGGATTCTGTGGAATATGCAGCGCTGGAACTAGTTGCACAACATCCGGCGTATGCTCGTCACCGAGTTGCCAGCCTAAATGCGACAACAAGCAATGCGGTCCAGACGGGTGCGGGGGATTCTGTGGCATATGTGAAAGCGGTAAAGCATGTAACGGCGCTGGATTATGCGCCGGCGGTACGGGGGAATGTACCCCGAATTGTGAAGGTAAATCCTGCGGCGATGACGGTTGTGGAAATCAATGCGGAAAATGTCCACCAGGGGCCATATGCGACGCGAATAATCAATGCGAAGTCAATACATCAGAATGCGGTGGTGTCGATGACGTTGGGAAGTGCGAACAAGACGGAACCATTGCTGTCACGTGTAAAGCGGGTCAACTTATAGCGGTTGTGTGCGACCCGGCAAAGGGATTCGTCTGCGGATACAATCCAGCAAAAAACAAACATGAGTGCCTCAAGGGTTCATGCAGCCCGACCTGCGAAGGAAAACAATGCGGACCGGATGGCTGCGGAGGCATATGCGGACAATGTCAGCCTGGCGAAACATGCAACACGAACGGTCTCTGTCAGCAAGGAAATGCCTGCACGGCGAATTGTGCTGGCAAGCAATGTGGTCCCGACGGGTGTGGTGGGCAATGCGGTATCTGTGACCCTGGAACAACATGCGCCCAAGGCGTATGCATCGACCCGAACAATTGTACACCAAACTGCAACGGAAAAACGTGCGGTCCAGATGGATGTGGAGAGTCATGCGGCACGTGTAAAAGCGACGAAGTATGCCAATCAGGCGTGTGCGAAGACTCTGACTGTACTCCTTCGTGCATCGATAAGGACTGTGGGGACGATGGGTGTGGAGGAGCATGTGGCACGTGTGATTCTGCGCAGATTTGTGACAGCGAAGGACACTGTGTCATTCAGGGTGGCGGTGCATGCGGAAGCCTTACTTTTGAAGGAAAATGCATAAACAACGGAGCGACCGTTCAGTGGTGCGAGGGTGGAACCGTAAAAGAGCAAGACTGCAATTCACTGGGCGAGGGGTTAGTCTGTTCTTGGGTTGCGTCGCAAGAGACTTATTGGTGTGTGAACCAATGTCAGGTTGCTTGTCTTGGAAAAGAATGTGGCCCCAATATCTGTGGACAAAGCTGTGGAGAATGCGAAGAAAGCGAAGCATGCAACTCCACGGGACAATGCGTTCCTAGCAGCGCAGGCGGGGCTTGCGGTGACGTCACCGTTCAAGGCAGCTGCGAAGGAATAACGCTCACCTATTGCTCAAATGACGAAGTATTCACTGTCAATTGTGGCGAATATGGCC
>PKDL01000136.1 GCA_002863065.1 Pseudomonadota bacterium | reverse complement strand
TGAATATTTTTTAGTGCCGATGATGGAACCTCGGTACATGACCACCGTACTTGGGGAGACATCTTTCGGTCCGTTCTGGCTGTCTTTTTGTGCCATTTGGCCGAGGCGCCTGATGTGGCATCCCATTGTGGCGCCGCCTTTTTTTTGGCACGGCGAGCAGCCGCATAGGCTGATTTAGGCGATGCATCTTTACACTGCAAGCCCAATGCTCTCGTCTGTGTCTGGACTGATTCGAGCGTATCTATTCCTGGAATAAAGCCAAGAGGTGGTCCTGGAGGCGGCAGGAGATTGGCAGGAACGTGTACTTCTACGGACTCGCACCCTGCCATCACCGCGACAGCGAGGTACACTGCGATCGAGCATAAATTACTTGCCTGTAGCGTCATCGGACTGCTTTTGTGGTCGAGTCTCTTTGACAGGCTCACCGCGTGACTTTTTACTCGACGAATTCGGCTGTCTGCTCTTCTTGGCTTTGGTACGTGCTTGCAGCTGTGCTCTGATTAGCCCGAGTTTGGTACGTGCCCGTTTCGCTACGGATTTATCTTGTACGGCCGTTTCTAAGAGCCTTTTGGCTTCTTCAAGTTGACCGAGCTTCGCATGTAGGATAGCGACTTCCACCAAGATGGCGGCCCTGTTCTTGTACGTTGGATGCTCCTTTAGAATACGCTTGTATTCGCGCATCGCGCTGCGCGTTTGGTTGGTTCGGCGATAGCTCTCGGCGAGATTCTCTTTAACTCTGGGGGAAACCCTCGCTCTGCCCTGTCCTCTTACATAGCGTTCAAGGTTTTTCAGAGCCAAGTCAAAGCGTCGCTGGCCAAATTGCTGAATCCCCAGAGTGCGGTATTCAGTGAGCTGCCGTTCTACAGTTCCTTTGCTGCTCTGCTGCTGTATTTGTACGGCTTGTGCGCTAAGACCCTGAGTACCCGAGGATCGTGAGCTCCGCATCCCCTTCGTTTTTAGACCGGATATCGTATCCGGCCGCGCAGGAGACTTCCGGGCTCTGTAGGCTGATTTCGGCGCGCCTTTACCTAACGCTCCCCCCTTCTTTCGAGGCGAGATGTGTTCCTTTACCACCGCCGCGGGTTTCGACAGCAGCTCGGCCTCCGCGGTCTCGTTTTGCGGCGCCCCGTAGGTTTTCCTTTCTTGGAATGCCCGTATTGGCTTCGTATGCGCGGCTGGCTCAGGCTCTGAAGCGACTGCCATTGCAGCAGTCGGTTCTGTATCGAGCTGCCGCGGCTCGACGGACGAACTCGTGGAGGACTTGAGCGGTTGTGTGCGTCCGCGACGGGCGAGTTTTACCTGTTGGGCCTGACCCAGTGAATGGCTGCTGCCCATGTTTTCCACCTGTGGCTTGGATATCGTGTTCTTTGCGGTTTTACGACCCGCCTTGCTTCGTACCAGCCCCGTGCTTGCTATCGCCTGTGCTCTTTTAGCTGCTTTTTTAGCCGCTGCCGGGGGAGGCGTTGACTGCCCAATTGCTCCGATTGCAGGTTCGTCCTGTGTTCCGGCCTTTTCGGCCAGTCGTGCACTGGATTCGCCTCGCGTCGCTTGCAGAGCAGGTGGTGTGTCGCGCTCCACAGGTACCGATGATGCGGGGACTTCAGCCACTTTCGTCGGGTGCATGCTATCGCCGTCATCGGGTACGGTCGGTTCGAGTACCGCCAAGTTATACCCATCTGGCAATGTATCCGTATCGTTCTTACCGTCGTCTATTGAGTAAAAGGCCCCAACTGCAATCAGTGTGATTACCATGGTGGCAGCGGCTAATGATGGTGTGGTGAGCGCGGCGAGGAGTCGTTGCCATGCGGATGTCTCGGGTTCCGTAGTGGCCGCGAGTCGCGCTTGTCTCATCAGGTCGTTCATGAGCGGGATGGGTGCGGACTCATTTTCCGCACGTTGGAGTAGCGTGCGGACGCTTTTCAGTGAGTCTAATTCTGCTCGTAGTTGCGCGTCATCGCGAAGCCGTTGCTCAAACTCCGAACGCGTAGACGGATCCATCTCATCGTATAGATAATCCATCAAACGGCTGTCTCGGTCTTGAGTGCTCATGCTTGTCTCCGCCTTTTATACACCAACGCCGGATTCGGCGAAGTGCATCGCGCTAAACATCTGATCGCTGTTGTGGACCCAGCATGTCGTTTTTCCATCACGTAAAGTCCGCCAGTGCAGACCGGAGAAACTCAAGGGCGTACCGCATCCGGCTCTTGACGGTATTCTCGGAGGCGTTCACGACATTAGAGATTTCCTTAAAACTAAGGTTCTGGAACTCCCTCAATACAAAGACCTCTCGTTGGTCTGTGTTCATACTGCTTAGTGCATCTTGGAGACGGATTTTGAACTGCCCATCTGCTAGCGCCTGGTCTCCAAGGCCACCTGGTCGGTGGTCAGCCACCGTATCGAGTAAAGTCTGACTGTCTTTTTCTCCACTAAGAGGTGCATCTAGGGAGCGGTGGCGCCGGAACTTTTGCCTACGGCTGTGGTCGATAGTGATGTGCCTGGCGATTGTATAAATCCATGTCGTAAATTTAGCCTTCGTCTGATAGCCCTTTGCACTCCGTATGACTCGTGTGAACACGTCTTGTAATAGTTCCTCGGCAGTTGCGCGATTACCCGTGTAGCGAAGCAAAAAGTTGAACAGCGGCTGGTAATGTCGCGATAGCAGCACTTGGAATGCACGAGTATCACCACGTTGGTAACTCAGCATGAGTTGCTCATCGGACAGCTCCTCTAGCACGGCCTATCCTTCAAATGCCTCGCCTTTCGGCTTGGTGATCTCTGCTAACGGTTGGAGAGACAGAAAGTTCTCTCGCGGGCTTAGAATAAGGCTCATGGCCGAGCTTCGCAGGGTAGCGTGGGCTTATCACCGCGGCAAACTCAATGCGTTATTTGTGGCTAGGTGCTGAACCGTTGTAGGACTTTGAACGGACCAACACCCGTGTGCGCCCTCATAGCTATTGGTGCAATGGAACGAACCGGATTAGTGCGTCGAAGGTGCTTCGAAGCAGGCGACGCGATGCACCCTGCCGTCCAATATTGGTACCGCAGATTTACAGTGGCTCTGCACCAGTGGGCAGCGTGCCCTGAAAGCACAGCCGGAATCGAATGATGAATCTCCGTGTGGTATCGGGTTATCAGCTATTTGCGGGGGAACTCCGATCCGGGGCGCTGCATTCAGCAATACACGGGTATATGGGTGAACGGGGTTTTCAAATATCGTTTTGGTCGCCCCGGATTCGACGATTCGGCCGTGGTACATGACAACAACGCGATTACTTATCCAGCGGACTACTTGTAGGTCATGGCTTACAAGTATCAATGTAAGGCTTAGTGACCGCTTCAGGTCGTTCAGCAGATTGAGAATTTGTGCTTGGATACTCACATCTAGCGCGGAAACCGGTTCATCCGCGATGAGTACTTTGGGCGAAAGTGCGAGTGCTCGAGCAATGCCTACTCGTTGTCGTTGACCTCCTGATAATTGGTGAGGATATTGATCCACACAATCCGGTGGTAAATGCACTGTCTCCAAAAGCTGAAACACCCGGCGTTTACGGCGGTCTGCGTCACCCGCGTGGTGGATACGGAGTGGTTCATCGATAATACTTCCAATGCGCATTCTAGGATTCAGCGATGCGTACGGGTCTTGAAATACCATCTGGCATAGGCGCGCAATACGCCGTCTGACATCTGGACGTGGAGAGGCGACCGGCAATCCTCCGATGCTCGCTTCTCCGTGCGTTGGTTGTTCCAAGCCGACTAATATTCTTGCGAGAGTCGATTTCCCACAACCGGATTCACCGACGATTGCCACGCATTCACCTTCGCAGACAGTGAGATCGACGTCATTCAATGCGTGCACTGTCTGGTGTCTGTTTTCGAATGTTTTCGACAGACTGCGTGCTTTTACGAGTTCAAGCATGGTGGTTCTTGAGTCCGGCAGCTTGTCCGGGGAAGTGACACTGCACTGTATGGGGCTCAGAGCTATCGAGAGATTCAGTACTGGGTACCGTTAGACATTGGCTTTGGGCTCTTGGACATCGGGTCCGGAATGCGCATCCTTCCGGCCATTCCCCGAGCGATGGGGTTTGTCCCATCAAGTGTGGCAGCCTTTGGCCGGCACTTGTGTGGTCGGGTAAAGAGGCAATTAGTGCTTGGGTGTATGGGTGTTGGGGATGTGCCAATACGTTGGTGGTGTGTCCACTTTCGACGATACGACCGGCATAGACCACCGAGACCCGGGTACAGAGTTGGGAGACGAGAGAGATGTCATGGGAGACGAAGATAAGACCCATGGCATGATCACGACATAGCCGATGCAAAAGCCCTACTATCTGAGCTTGGATCGTCACATCCAGTGCAGTGGTCGGTTCATCCGCAAGTAGTACTTCTGGTTCCCCGGCTAACGCGATGGCGATGAGTATTCGCTGTCTCTGTCCGCCAGAGAGTTGATGTGGGTATGTTCTCGCAATTGCTCCAGGTCGAACGAGTCCCACTTGAGCCAGAAGGTGCACGGCGTGATTCCATGATGCCCCCCAGGTCCATTTTCTATGATGACGTACCGTTTCTGAAACCTGGTCTCCAACTGTCATCACTGGGTTTAGGGCTGTCTGAGGATCTTGAGGAATGAAACCAATGTACTTTCCTCGTAGTGTCGAAAGCTCGTGCGAATCTAGTCGGTGTCCGTCGTAATACACCTCTCCCCGTGTCTGAACGACCTCATTACGGTTGTGAAGTCCCAAAATAGTGCGAAGCGCGAGGGATTTACCACAACCAGACTCTCCAACTAGGCCCAACGCTTCGCCGCGTGCTAGGTCTAATGACAGTCCTGCGAGTGCGGGTTGAAAACCAATTTTCGGACGCCGAACTTCAGCGTGCAGGTCATTGACCGTCAGAATTGGTGTCAGACCCAATGGTCGAGTGGTTGAGTACATGCCGCTCCTGAGCATGCCTATCACCCCATGAGAATGATAGTCTCATCATAGATTGATATTGCATGCTTGCTCGTGAACAGGATTCTTACACAACGCTGCCCATACGCGTAAGCCCGCAAGGCGGGTGTTGCCCATCGACGCGTTAGGGTAACGACTGTCGCCGCACGTGGTTGTTGCTAGAACGGCGGTCAGTCGAAGTGACGTCGCCCCACCACCGGGGGTGCCGTAGTGCTACGCGGGGACCTCGTATCCGTACGGTTCCAAGATTTCCAGTGCTGCCTGGTATCGGCCGAATGGTGGCATGATGTATGCGCCAACAACGCGATGAACGACGGACGCAAGGGCCTCTTGGGCAATTTTGACCCCTAATGCACGAGCAGCCGGTCCTTTGTCTGCCTGTTTCATTCGTTCACGAATGGCCTCGGGTATCTTCATTCCTGGTACTTCATTGTGTAGAAACTCGGCATTCCGGTGGCTGGCTAGCGGCAATAAGCCTACGAGGATTGGAACGTCGAGATGGGCGGTGTCGTCGAGAAAGCGCTCTAATATGCTGGGATCATATACCGGCTGCGTCATGACCAACGCCGCGCCATGTTCGATTTTCTCTTCTAATCTACGCAGTTCGCGGTCGTAGTCGAGGGCAGCAGGTTCGGCTCCACAGGCTGCGAAAAACTGTGTGCGTTTGCCAATTTCTCTTCCTGCAGGGTCCACCCCGCGATTGAGGCCCTCAACCATTCGAAGCAATCCGATACTATCGAGATCGAAAACCGCGGTGGCGTGCGGGTAGTCGCCCAGTTTTGGTGGGTCACCAGTGATCATCACCAGGTTTCTGAGTCCTAATACATGGTCTGCCAGTAGATCGGACTGCAGGCCTAGAAGGTTACGGTCGCGTGCGCAGACATGAAGAATGGAGTCCATCTCCAATTCTTGTCGTACGAGTAGCGCTAGCGCCTGATTAGACATTCGGACCGATGCGCGGGGACCATCCGCGATATTGATGACGTCTACCCCATGGTCACGCAACATGCGCGCCGCATTGATGGCTTTGGTGGGTATCAGCCCCGGCGGGGGGTTGACCTCGACACTAACCACGAAATCCTCGGGGGAAGTAGGTGCCTTTTGGTTTCCTTTGACGCGTTCGCGATACACTCGCTGTACTTTCGCGGCTAACGGCGTGCGGTCGTCTACCGGTACTGGTTCTAGCCCTACCGGCGTGCGCTCTTGCACAGTAATTTGAAGATTTTGCCTGGGTCTGGTGTCGGCACCCGTCATCATTCTGGCTGCATCGGCAGCGCGTCGGATGTGCTCCGGTGACGTGCCGCAGCAACCACCAACTAACCGGACCCCGAGCTTGAAAAAACGCCTCGCAAAGACTCCAAAATATTCGGGATTCGCCATGTAGATGAGTCGGTCATCTTGTCGCCTTGGATATCCTGCGTTTGGGGAGGCAGAGATCCTGGCTCCGAGCCCTACCATACGTTCGACCACGTTATAGACTCCGCCCGGGCCTTCTACGCAGTTGGCTCCGACCACATCGGCACCCCAGCTTGCCAACAGACGTGTGGCGCGCTCTGGATCTGCGCCATCAGCACTGCGCTGTTCCGCATCAAATGCGAGCTGGGCTACGATCGGCTTCTTTGTAAGCTTCCTCAGCGCTTTGAGTGCCAATTTCATTTCCGACAGGAATCGAAACGTTTCCAGCACCAATACGTCCACGTCGCATCCCAGCAGTATATTCGCTTGTTCAATAAAGCCCTGTTCAATTTCTTCGAGCTCTTCGTCGCTGAGTACCCCGGGGGCTTTACCGGATGGACCGATGGTTCCGGCGACCCAAACGGATTGTCCGCCTGCAGCCCTTGCAAGCTCTACCGCTCGTACATTCAATTCTTCGAGATGGTTTTCCAACCCGTGCCGCTGAAGTTTGCTCCGATTCGCCGCAAATGTATGCGTTTGAAGCATTTCTGCACCGGCGGCGACATATTCTTCATGAACCCGCTGAACGAGTGCTGGTTGGCTTAGTACAGTTTCTTCGAGGCTGCGATTGATAAAGATGCCTCGTTCATAGAGTTGAGTACCCATCGCACCATCGACGACAATGGGTCGCTGGTCCAACGCATCCAGGAAGTTCTCAGTCATTCAATCCTCAATATTGGTCCCTGCAGCCAACAACGTACAGTTCCCATTGTGATGCAGCGTCTGCGCTATTGTGTGTGGTCGACGACGAAATCAAACTTTCACCATACTTCCTTGGTGTGCTTCTACATGCCCCAGAAGACTCTGAACAGTGTTAGGACGCGCTACCGTGATTAGACGCAATGAGAATACTTCCTACGATGGTGCTATCGTGGGACAAGATAAGAAAGACAGTCGCAACATCGCAAAAATATCGTAGTCTCTGTAGTGCGTTATTGTTCAGTCACCCTGTATCGCGTCAAACTCCAGGCGGAGTGGTCCAATGACTGTAGATGCAACCGTATCGCTTCGGCGGAATCAATCACCCGAGCTCGACCTAGCGAGAGACTTGGTCGCATCCGTTCGTAGTCGGTCGCTATCGACTGAGATACGGGCACAAATGGCGGTGGAGTTAGCGGGTTACTTGCTTTCAGCGGCACGATATCACCGCACGAGTGAGGATAAGTCTGTCGAGCAGCGTCTGTCCCGCTTGATGGATGATGCAAATGGTAAGGCTTTCACGACGGCACTCACCGATCAGTGTTTCCGGACTGAGAATCGAGGGAGAGTGGCCGACCAGCTTCGGCACTTGGTAGATGATTATGGAGTGCCGTCGTTTTTACGTTGGTGGGAGCGTGCGGGTTTGTTCGCCCTTGCGAGACTGGCGCCGATTGCGCCAGGCATCTTGGTACCACAGCTTCGGTATCAATTACGAAGAGATACCGCGCGCGTTATTCTACCGGGTGAACAGGAACGCCTGCGGCGCCACCTCCAGCAACGTCGCAAAGATGGTGTTAGAACCAATGTAAACCATCTCGGTGAGGCAATTCTGGGTGAAGCTGAAGCGGAAAACCGCCTCCAGAAGTACGTATCCGCACTATCGAGCGATAATATTGACTACATCTCTGTCAAATTATCTACCATTGGCTCACAACTGAGCGTGTTGGACTTTGACGGGACAATTGCTCGGGTAACGCCACGGCTTCGCAGACTATACCGGGCTGCTCTGAAGCATACTCCGAAGAAATTCATCAACCTGGACATGGAAGAGTATGACGATTTGGAGCTGACATTAGAGCTCTTTATGCGAGTACTCGATGAGCCGGAGTTTCACACCCTACCCGCTGGCATCGTATTGCAAGCGTATTTACCGGATGCACATGGCGCCTACGCTCGATTACTCAAATGGGCGAAAAAACGCCGCTCATACGGTGGGGCTCCGATCAAGATGCGAGTCGTCAAGGGGGCGAACTTAGCCATGGAGCGATTCCATTCAGCGCTCCATCATTGGCCGCAAGCACCCTATCCGAATAAATCGCAGGTCGACGCGAGTTTCAAACACCTTCTTGATACAGCGTTTCAGCAAGATGCGGCTTCAGCAATTCACGTTGGGGTTGCCAGTCACAACGTATTCGACCTGTCGTGGGCAATGTTGCTTCGGTCTGAGCGAGAGCTCGAGGCGTATGTTGGGTTTGAAATGCTCGAAGGTATGGCCGACCCGATTCGGAAAGTAGTTCAGGCAATATCTGGTGGGATGCTATTGTACTGTCCGGCCGCATCTGAAGCTGATTTTTCAAGCGCCATTGCCTACCTCGTCCGCCGGTTAGATGAAAATACATCACCAGAGAACTTTCTCCGTCATGCCTTTGGGCTGCTTCCGAATACTCCGGAATTCCAAGCTCAAGCCTCCAAGTTTATCGACGCATGTAGTGCAGCACCTACGGTGCCGACTGGATCCCGTCGCTATCAAGATCGTTCGAAACCGGGTGTACGCAGGAACCTAGAGGATCCATTCGTCGGTGAGCCGAGTACTGATTGGACATCAGCCGTCAATCGATCCTGGGTGCGTACCAGCTTAGCTGCAACGCGAGACGAGATAATCTCCACCATACCACTTGCAATTGGTGGTGATACGGATGTGCTGTCGGAACAAGTGGGGAGCGGTTACGACCCTTCGAATCCTGACAGTATTCGGTATACCTACGCGTTGGCGAATTGGGATCAGGTGAATCTCGCATTGGACACGGCGGTAAACGTTCGTGTCGGTTGGGCTGAGCTGTCAGCACAAGACCGGGCAGAGACCTTGCTCGATGTGGCGCAGGTACTCCGTCGGCAGCGTGGCGAGCTTTTAGCAGCCATGGTTTTGGACGGTGGAAAAACCGTGGCGGAAGCAGATCCCGAGCTCTGTGAGGCCATCGATTTTCTGGAATATTACGCGCGGAGTGCGGTGTTCTGGGGGCAGATGCCAGGAATCAAGATGTCTCCACTCGGTACCGTTCTCGTCACGCCGCCATGGAACTTTCCGCTGGCCATTCCGCTCGGCGGAGTAGCAGCATCACTCGTAATGGGTAATGCAGTACTTCTCAAGCCGGCTCCGGAAACGGTCTGGGTAGGTCGTAAAATAGCGGAGGCGTTTTGGGAGGCTGGTGTAAACCCCGCTGTTTTACAGCTGATTATGTGTCCAGATGCACCGGTTGGGAGTCGACTGGTAGCTGACCGCAGAGTAGATGCTGTCATTCTGACGGGGGCAACTGCTACCGCAGAGTTATTTCTGTCCGTACGTCCAGACCTCCACTTGATAGCAGAGACCGGTGGTAAGAACGCGATTATCTTGACGTCCATGTCGGATAGAGACCTTGCAGTGAAGGACGTGGTACAGTCAGCATTCGGTCATGCCGGGCAGAAATGTAGTGCTGCGAGCGTTCTCATCTGTGAGGGCGAGGTATACGACGACCCGAAATTCAAGCGCCAGCTTGTCGATGCTGCCGCGAGTCTCGAAGTAGGGTCTGCCTGGGACTTGAGTACAACGATCGGGCCGTTAATTGGGGCGCCGGGACGAATTCTCTCGGAAGGGCTCACCGCATTGACGGATGGCGAGTCTTGGGCTTTGCAGCCTGTCTCGTTGGATTCACGTGAGAACCTCTGGTCTCCTGGAATTCGGTGGGGTGTTCAGCCAGGGGCAGGGGCGCACACCACCGAATTTTTCGGACCAGTACTTGCGGTGATTCGGGCAGATGATCTTGAACATGCCGTGGGCATCGCAAATTCGACGCCGTACGGATTGACGAGTGGGATACACTCCTTGGACTCACGGGAAGTCGACTACTGGCTTACCCATATTGTTGCGGGCAATCTGTATGTAAACCGTGGAATTACCGGCGCCGTAGTACAACGGCAACCTTTTGGCGGTTGTAAAGCATCCGGCTTTGGACGCGGCGCCAAGGCAGGTGGGATCAACTATGTTAGTCAACTGGTAACAATCGCTGATGGACAGATTGAAGAACTACCCCATCAAGAACCGAATCAAATCGTACAATCCGCACTGAATAGTGTCTCATCCGAGATGGTGTCTGAAGCAGAGCTTCTGTGGCTTCGCGCTGCGGCAGGAAGCGATGCGCACTATCATGAAACCCATTTTTCCCGGTCTCATGATCCGACGAACCTCGTCGGGCAGGATAATCGATTTGAATATCGCGTACGGCCTGGTCTGTTGCTGCGGGTCGGCGGATTGGATGCCAATGTACACGTTATTCGTGCCGTACTCGCAGCACTTGCGGGAACCATCGAAATCACTGTGGTCTTGCTTCCAGGGCACCATACAGGCTTGAATGATTGGCTGAAGAAGCACGGACTTCGGGTTCGTGTACTCAGCGACCCGCAGTTGGCCGATGAGGTGAAGGTGTCTCAGTCGGGGTATTTTATACGGTGCCTGAGCACGCCATCGGAAGCGTTAGCAGAGTCGGTGATCGGAACGCCGTCCCGATTGAACGTGATCCCTTGCGTGGCCTCCGGTCGGGTCGAAGGACTGCACTATCGTCGAGAAGTATCGATATCGTTTGATTATCACCGGTACGGTAATCTCGGGACCCGTGAGTCCGAGGAACGACACGGCCCGGAGACTATAACTTGGCGATGAAACCGTGGTGAGGCACTAGTCGTTACCGGACGGATCAAATAAGAATCCCTTCATATGCGGAGCACCAATTTCTTCCGCACGCCATCGAAGGGGCTTACCCGCCATTTGCCCAACGCCAACCGTAATTCGTTCCTTCACTTCCCATGGATCGATTTCATCCGGAGGCAGTGGCACCGCCCCTGAGAGTTCGACCGACGATGCTGCTTCTTGTGCGGTATTGGTTGCAGTGGCGTGTTTATAAGCGTTTTCGGACATGGATGGATGCTACTCTTGCCGTTGTGTATCGTCGAGTATTCCGGTGTCGATTTCCCGAACCATTCCCGCTACCACGTCGTGCATAGCTGCTAATGCCTCGGGGCGAACCTTATCCAGGGTATCCAGCCGCGTGTGGTAATTCGGTGCAAGTTTTCGGGTGTCTTGGCAAAGCAGAGTTGTAGACCGGATTCCCGCATTCGCGAATGCCGCGGCATCCGTCCCACCGAATGGAATGACCGCGCGCTCCATAGTCCACCCACCTTTGGCAGCAACCGCTGAGGCGAGCTCGATCAGCTTCAGGTCATGCCTTGTATTGGTTGTGAGTTCGCGAGTCACCGCTGTCAGGTACTGCTCGTCATATACGCCGTCAATGTTGATATCAAAGGTAGGGATCTGGTGGAAAACCCAGCTGTACTTTCCAACGAAACGTTTAGCGCCTCGTAGACCACATTCTTCTGCGGCGCAGGCGAGGATAAGGACTTCGGTATTGCGGAGATTTTCTTTCGCTAATGTGCGACCCAGTTGTGTGACCACTGCAACTCCGGCCAGGTCATCCATTGCCCCCGGTACCGCATTGCCTGTGTGAAACAGCAAATGCAGTGCGACGAATGGTACCAGGCCATAGCAGACCCATGATATGGCAGGTGATATCGCCGGGAGGAGTTCTAGGCCCAGTAAAATTCCCACGACGGCAGGGGCCAGCATTCCAATCAGGCCCAATACATTTACCATGACTCCTGCTGTTTTGAACCAGTACCAGAGGTTGTACTCCCACGCCGAGTCTTGATGCGCACTAAGAATGACTCTGCGTCTTACCTCATGCGTTGGGGTAATCGTTCCAATGATATTTGTACCTTCTTTTTGTGGGAACCAAGGATCTGCGACTTCACGGTAAAACAGCAGCTCCCATATGATAACGAGACTCGCACATAGGCTGAGTGCGGTGGCAACCCACGGCAGGTAGCTAACTGTCATGAGGGCCAGAAGCGAGACCGCGGCGCAGATTGGGATGACGCCCAGAAATGCCTGGGGTGCGCACATGAAGGGCTCCGCTCGTGTGTCATCGCAGAATGTCTTCCAGTCTACTTCCAGCTTGCTTCCAAGGGCGCGTTCTGAGCTAGAGCATGACGGCCGGGGGCCAATGTCATCGAGCGTACTCGACATGAACTGTATCATCGGGTCAGTGGCGGACATGTAGTTAGATGCTAACGCAACAATTGCGGCTCCTAAAGTGATATCCAGTACCGTCGTTACGGAACACGACGTTGGTTGAATTTGAGCATGAGGAAGGCAGGTGATGGCGAATGACGACTAAAAGCCTAACGTTTCCGTTTGAGCCACAGGGCACGTTACTTTTGCGCACGGAGCGGTTTGAGGTGCGAGAAGTACCCATCGCGGAAGATAAAACTCGTGCATTTGCTATTCATCCCGGTTCCGTTTGCATTTTACCCATATTGGATGATGGTAGGTTGGTGGTTATTTCCAACACACGTCCCACGGTCGGACAGCCGTTGCTCGAAGTAGTCGCTGGGACCCTAGAGCCGCCCGAGTTACCGTTGGAGTGCGCCCAGCGGGAGCTTAGGGAAGAGGCCGGGTACGAAGCGGAAGAGTTCATCTCTATGGGCGGTTTTTACATTGCGCCCGGACTAACGAATGAATTCATGCACTTTTTTATCGCCAGAGGGCTAAAAGAAGTGGGGCAATCATTGGAGCCTGGCGAACGTATTGCGGTACGAACTACTACCATGTCAGAGATTCTGCAAAGGGCGCGCAGAGGTGATGTGCGCGACGCGAAAACGTTAGCAGCACTCTTTCGGTATCAGCTTTGGCTTGAAGAGGGTGTTGGATAGTCTTTTGCTCAGCGGTCTCGCGGAGCTCGTCTGAGTGTTTGCAATATTTCGCTGGTTGATAAGTGGTCGCCGGCCCCATTATCCGCATGACTCAACAGCACCTTACCGTCCTTGCTGAGGACAACAACTCCACCTTGTTGCCACACATCGCCTTGAGTTATTCCTTGCCGATGGCCTGCTGCCATGGCTCTGCCCGCTTTTAGTATGGATGATGGGCCGAGGCCGAGATTCCGTTTCATGCCTGCCGCAGCATACACGCGCCGAGACGGGTCGGTCAGGAGAGGGAAAGGAATGTTGAATTGCGCAGCGAACTGCTCAGCCATCTGCACAGTTCCGTTGCCGATAGCGTAGATCTGAGCGCCGAGCGCCTCGACCTCGCTAGCTATTGCTGCGATGCGAGCAGCCTGCTCGCGACAGAACATTCAGCCGTAATGCCTCAGAAAGACCACCACTGTTCTCTTTCCCGCGAAGACATCCTCAAGATCGACGCTTTCTCTTGCAAGGTTGAGAGCCGTGGTGCCTAAAAGTGGGCTTTTGCTTGGCATACATCCAACCCGTCGGCTGAATTTTCTTCCAACCGAATTACTGACCTGTCTCCGATATGCTTCATTACCTAAAAAGGTGCGTGTTTCTACGTATCTAACCGTCTCTAATTGCGGGTATTCTGAGCTTGCTTGAATGGTTTTTCCTGTGGTGGAGTCGGGCTTGTCGCTGGATGGGGTCTGCGGACCCACGCTGGGGCCGACCGACACCATTAAAAACCTCATTTTTTTCGTGGCGTGACTCCCGGCCACCCTCCTACTATTATCCAGGAATAATTTGGTTGTTGAGTCATGGCATAGAAGCACTATCGGGCTCGATAACCGTTGGAGACGTTAGTGCCCTACGAGTATGACGAACGCCCTGAAGGTCATCGCCCCGAAGCGAATACATCGCATGGCGGGCGTACTCGATCGGGTCAACGCCAACGGAATACCCGCAATAGTCGTGCATTCACGGGGGAGAGTTCAGGTAAAGACCAGGGCTGGCGCGCCAGGTTGGCTGGCGCGATGTCTGCCGGTTGGAATGCCACCACAGAATGGGTGGGTGATACCGCCGAGTGGGCAGGTGAGAAAGTTGAGGATGGTGTCGATTGGGTACAGGAAACGGCAGGCGGCATCGCCGATAGCACGGGCGACCTGATCGAAGGTATCAGCAATACCAAGGTTTCCATCGGATTGGAGCAGGCTCAGGCCACCATGCGAATGGAGGAAATACAAGAGTGGTTGCTTCCATCTCACGCAGCGGGTGGTCTCAATCTCAGTGAAGACGACAAAGAAAAAACAGTAACGGCAACGTATGAGTATGCCACTGGGATGCTGACTATCGAAACCGGTTCTCTCGGTGTCAACGGTGCGCAGATCGGAATGTTCCGCACCGGACCTGCTCATTTGAAAGATGTGGTCGCTCGTCTGCACAACCCGGATGCAGGGCTGCCGTTTTTCGACGATTCGTGGATTCAGTCCGCATCCTTAGAACTAAGCATCGGCTCCGTCACTGCAAGCGATATGCATTACGGCGGTGAAGCAGATGGTATTGGTGCAGAATCTGTTCTCCTTCAACACATGGTGATCAATGTCACTGATGTAGGCAATGCTGCTCCACTTACAGAAGGGGCAGGAGCTTCCACCGCATCGTTTACTGTGGGATCAATGGCACTGCGCGGCGCCTATGGAGACGGTACCAAAGTTGGAAGCTTTAATGCCGAAGAAACCCAAGTGAGCCTTGACGAAGCGACTTCCTCGGCAGAGGTCAACATGGGCGAGGTGTCAGCAACGGAAATCAGCAGCCGACGGAATTCGTCTCTATCTAGCGCGCATTTCAACGGTGTACAGGTTGGTATCGGCGCTGATGCATCGTCCCTTACTGCGGAGACGGGCTCGATCAATGAATTGGCAGTGGGACAAAAGTTTGCGCTTGGCAGCGCCGAATCGCAGGGACTATCCGCTTCTCTGGATCATGAATCGGGTGTTATTACCACTAGTAGTGACCAGTTAGATATTAGTGCACTTCGGGCGACGGACACCACGCTTGACGAGGCATCAGCGACTATGGTGCAGGCTGAACTTGGTCCAAACCCGCTCCAAAATCTCAATATGACCAGCTCGCTGGATACGGTGACTGCGAAGGGATTGCTGGTCGATGACGATTTTAGCGCGACTACTATGTCCGGCGCTGGGATGACATTCGGTGCGAAGAATGGATTGCTTGATATCGGCGCGCAATCTGCTGCCGTCGAGAATGCGACCACTATCCATGGTACGGCTGGTTCAGCCTCCGTCGATAACCTTGGGGTTGGAGTAGACATTGCTCGCGGTCATACGTCTGTTTCTGCGGATGCGGTCGATTTGACTGCAGTGGATGGAAATCATGCGTCGTCCGGAGCCATTCGGACTCGGGGTGTCACGGCCGATATCCATAACCAGGCCAGGCGGTTCGGCTTGGGGGTGGAATCAGTCGAACTAGATGATTTGATGACGGAGCATGGATCCGCAGAAAGCGGAACGGCGGCAATGTTGAGTGTGCAGCACAACGACAAGGATAAAGCGTCCGCAGTCACAGCGAACTCTGTCGGCTTGAAAGGCGTGACGAGTGATTACGGCCAAGCGGCTCAGATCGATGCGAACGCGATGTCGATTGATGGCCAACGGAAGTCTGGATTGTTTGAAGGCGAAGTAGGCTTTGGGAGCATCTCAGGTACTCAGTTATCAAACGACTATGGCACTGTGGATACAGCTAACCTTGGTGGAGTAAGCATCTCGTCATCTATGGTGGATGGGTTGCGTACGTCGTCCACGTCGCTCGACACCACGGACTTTCAAGGATTCCAAAGCGAATACGGTTCGATTAGCACTGGCGACGCAGCTGGGCTGAACATCAACACTCATGGTGATGCTTTGGGCATTACCCTGGATTCCATGAATGCGTCTGGTTTGAACTCGCAGTATGGTTCCGCGGCAACCGCGAATATGCTGGGGGCTGAATTCAGTCGAACGAACGGTTCCACCGACAGTCAATTGGGATTCAACTCTGCACGGCTCACCACAGTAGAGTCTGAGTACGTCTCAGCCGAGACGATGAACGCTGCAGGCCTGAATATTGCGCAGCATGAGGAAGGAACCGCCCTGAGCTTGGACACTGCAGAAGCGGCCAATCTCACCGGACCTTACGGAACGACCCTGGAGCACGGGCGTATAGATGGAGTCACCGCTCATCACGGGCGTGATGCTACGACGGCTCAGCTGGATAGGACCCAACTCAACTCACTCGGTATTAATTCCAACGGTGTTAACGCACAGATAGCGCATGCAGACTTGAATGGGATGCAAGGTACGTTACGCGGTCATGAGCTCGATACGTCCCTCGACAATGGAGTCATCTCAGGAGCGGTTGGAACGTTCGACAATGTCGAAGGGCTTGGCATTCCGAACTCCGGTATCCCATATGTTGATATGAGTCGGCACGAGCTGGACGCGCGTTTCGGACTGGATTCAGGGACTGTCCGCCTGGGGGCCGGAAACACGGCAGCGATACAGGACGTTGCTGGGATGGTAGACAATGCGAATATCCAGGCGACGGTTCCGATGCTTCCTGGTGACCTAGAAGGTATGGCAACGATTCGACCGGATACTACATTACAAGCGGGACTTAGGATTGAGGATGGACGCCTTGTTACGGATGGAACGGGAGTGACCAGTTCTCAACCGATCGACGGGCCGGCATGGACCACTATCAACGGTGCATACCTCAAAGAGACCAATCAAGGCGGTCAGTTGAATGCCTCTGTGGGCGGGTTTTTTGACCAGAATATTACGGGGCAAATGACGGAGGGCCTTACAGGTAAGAAGTCCAAGCATATTCCTCTTGAGGTGGGTGCGCTCGCGCAGCGATTGTCGGAGGGCAAGGATACCGGCGCCCCGTCGGGGCATTTGACGCTCGGCAAAGAAAACCAAGGTGATAATTCTGTACGGGTTCGTTCGAATGCCAACGGTCTAGCCGCCGCACTCACACGTCTTCTGGTGTCATCCTTGCGGATGAAGACATCGAACGGCGAGATTGAAGCGGGTCGTACGGCAGTAACTGATGCCCAGCTTTCGACGAGCGGCACGGCTAATATGCCTTCCACCGTCACAGGCTCCATCGGTCAGGTGGAAGTCGAATCGCTTAGCGCAAAGCATACCCTGTCTGGAAACTAGGGCTTTCCTAGCAGGCGGACAAGCTTCAGCGTTTCTGAGATGTGCTTGGGTATGCGGAACTCATGTTTGGATACTCCAGCAATGGAACCGCCTCGCTGGATCACATATGTGACTCGTGGCTGGCGTTTACCCCGCATTCCAAACGCAGTAGATATCGTCCCAAGCCGATCGCTAACAAACGTGAACGGAGTTTGTTTCTTTTGTTCGTATCGCATCAGGGTTTCGGGGGAATCGGGACTAATGCCCAGCACCTCGGCTCCTGCTGCCTTGAAGTCCGGATATGCCACGCGGAACCCGCGTGTTTCAATGTCTCAACCAGGCGTGAAGGCTTTTGGGAAAAAGTACAGTACGAGATGACTGTGCTCCCAGAGACTAGATGCCATTCTGCCGTTCCCAAGCTGAAAATCCGGAGCCAAATCTTCGAGGTGTAGGAGAGCCATTCGCAGTCAGTCCTCAGCACGCACATTGAAATCTCGATGGTCACTAGCGTGCGTGCACAAGTGCCATACCGTTTTGTCTCAGTAACGGTGCGATACACAGTACACTGTCTGGGACTCAACACTTTTGGGATGCAGTGATAGCCCCGGTTGGTGCCCGGGTCCCATGCGGAGGGCGTAATAAACGTAAGGCGCTGTCAGTCGAAGTGGCCGTTATGACGCGTCTATGGTGACACCTATTGGGCAATGGTCGGAACCCATCACGTTAGGAAGAATGAATCCAGACTGTACATCGGGGAGTAATCCGGAAGACGCCAGCGTTAGGTCTATTCTCCACCCAACATTCTTCTCGCGAACACCCGGTCGGTTACTCCACCAGGAGTAGTGGCCAGTTTCATTTGGGTGCTGTGCACGAAACACGTCCGTCCATCCCTTGTTCAGGATGGCATTCAGATGGTCGCACTCCGCATGGGTAAATCCACTGGTTTTACGATTTGATTTCGGACGCGCGAGATCAATTTCCGTCGGGGCCGTATTGTAGTCTCCCACGACCAACACTCGCTCACCGGAGGCACGCTGTGGCTCTAGTTTGTCGAACAGTGCTTCGTAAAATCTAAACTTATACGGTATCCGGCTATGGTCGCGATTCTTCCCCGAACCATTGGGGAAGTAGCCGTTTGCGATAGTTAGGTCACCAAACCGCGCCACTTGTAATCGGCCTTCTCGGTCGAGTTCGTCACTGTCAAGGCTTGTCCAAATACTATCCGGGTCCTTTCGACTCAGCATGGCTACGCCGGAATAGCCCTTCTTTTCCGCGGCTACCAAGTGGACGAACCACCCTTTATCAGCAATGCGAGCTAACTCTGACCGGATTTGGTCGCGTTGAGCGCGCGTCTCCTGAAGGCAAATGACATCTGCGTCCTGGGTATTCAGCCAGCGCATGAAGCCTTTTTTGAAGACAGACCGAATGCCATTCACATTCCAGCTGATTACTTTCAATACCTTCTCCAATATCGGTGTCTCACGCCATATCCGGTCGCTTCAATGAGGTCATGCGTATTATGACCCCACCCCTGTTATGTCGCGACCGCATGGTTTCAGACGTTACTCGTCGTCGGGTGCGAACCCAGGCAGGAAGCCAGCCTTTGCCCATCCCCCGCGTTCACCTTGTGGTACCGGTGCGGGTTCCGACCCTACTGGTTCGGTTGCTGCCGGCGGAACATCGTCGTCAGTTTCAGCTGGTTCAGATTCCGGGACATAGCCCTCTGGGACTGCATTATAGCGTCGGCGGGCATTTATCACCTTGCTTCCCTTAGCGAGTTCCAGGAATTCATATCCATTACCGTCGCGACCTGCCTGTGTCATGAGGCTGACAGCGAGTGTTATGACTTCGCCATCCGTGGTTTGTAAGTCGAGGTCTTCGATGCCAGTGAGTGCCGTGGGCCAACCGACCACCGCAGCGATTCGATGGGGTAGCCTAGTTCGCTTACGGACACATCTCACACCCCGACCACCACGGTTTTGCATCGGATATTCGGTTGCAGGTGTACGCTTTGCCTTCCCTTCCTCTGTAATGACGGCTACCCACTCGTCGCTGTCCGTGGGGAGCTGTATGGCGTCTACTACTCTATCGTTTGTTGATAATTTGATACCACGAACCCCACCTGCTGCACGCCCTTGGACGGATACTTGGTCCATGGGGAAACGTATAGAATTACCTTCGCGTGTTGCGAGCAGTACATGACCTTGAACTTTCGCCTTACGAACTCGCAGTACTTCATCGCCGTCCGATAGCTTAATCGCGGATACGCCAGTGGCTCGCTGGGCATCAAAGTTTTTTAGAAGTGTCCGTTTGATACTTCCTTGCCGGGTGACAAACAGTAGCTCATCCGTGTCATTGAATTCCTTCACAATGAAGCACTCAAGAAGACTGTCGGCTTTGTCTAGTTGAACCAGATTTACCGCGGCATTACCGGTGTCACCCCACTTCACCTCCGGAAGCTGGTGTACAGGAATGCTGAAGCAGTGCCCATTTCGAGTGAACATGACCAATCGGTGTAGTGTGCTGGATTCGAGGATCCAGCGTTGGTAGTCACCTTCTTTTACACCACTGAG
>PKDL01000140.1 GCA_002863065.1 Pseudomonadota bacterium | reverse complement strand
AGCCCCCAGTGCTGTGTCTGAGCACATTGTGGCCGGTGGAGTGCGTCTGCATAACCGTGACACGAAAACGTACCGGCTGTATGTACGACATGCCTCGTCGGCCGTGCATACGTCCATCGGGCCGAAGACGATTACTAATATCTGTTCGGGTGAATGCAGTATCGAACTTAAGGACAGTGGGACTAGTATTCAGGCAACCCCCGGACAGACCGTGCTTATCGAAGGTGGGAAGCTGGGCCGGAACCAGTAGTCCTGTAGTCTAGTCGTATTGGTCGATCTCAAAAACGACATAGCCGACGGGGGCGGTCCCGAGGTCTTCGATAAAGTCGTTGATCTTGCTGATCATTGAGTTCACAAAGCGGCGTTCGTTGCCTACCACAGTATATGCGAGTACTGCCCTGGTTAGGATGTCGTTGTCGTCCACTTCTGCCATGGCACAATTAAAGCGGTTTCGGGTGCGTTGAATCGTGCGTTTTACAACGGACCGTTTTCCTTTGAGTGATTCATTATCGTCGATCCACAACTCGAACCGACACACGCCTACGAAAACTGGCATTTGTGTTTCTCGCCTACATCAGAGGGTCTTTTCAAATGTTTTCCGTGTAGAACTAACAATCCCTACGAGGGGCTAGTTCCCTTGTAGGTCTGCAAGTTGTTTACAAGGGTCCGGACAATCCCGCCCTTCGACTTTCGACCCAATTTTACACCATCCCGCACTGCTGCCGATATTACCTTTGCTGTTCCATTCATTGTTTAGTGCGTAGATGACATCGTTTCCTGCCGACAGCGTAGAGATGCCAATGAACGCGGGGAAGGCAGTGCCAGAATCGGCAAGGGCGCCTTCAGGAACGGCCTTCGTGATCACCCAAATGTCGGCGAAAAATGAGTTGATACCCGGCAGAGTTCCTGGTTCAGCACAAAAGTAATAGCCGCGCTCTGATGATCTTAGAATCGACCCGTTACCCTGGTCCCAATATACAGACAGTGACCATGCGTTACCTCTGAACTCAATGATCTCCATGTATTCGGTTGGGCTAGGCTGATCTAGTAAGAGGCTATCACCTTCACGACGGTAAAACTTATAGCGTCCTTCCAGTGGGAATCGTCCATCTGGGCACATCGTACAATTCCACGAATACTGTGTGCCAGCGTTCTCGCCCTCTGCCGGAGTGTATGATGCACTAGAAAAGGGCCATCCAGTGACGCCACTAGGCTGCATCGCATCAGCGCAGGCGGTACTTTCACCCACTGGTATGTCAAAAAATTGAGGTGAGCAAACGGCTTCGATTGGATCGGCTGGGATGCCGCTGTCGATTTCGCCGAGGCCCGCTGAAGACCCATTTCCGCCACTGGTTCCATCTACCGAGTCGGTCCCTTCAGAACCGTCGGATGTGTCGGCGCCATTACCGCCATCTGCAGCAGTAGCGGTACCGTCGACGCCTTCGATGATGGTTGTTTTTTCTTGGCTGCATCCGAAATGCATACTGCTGGCGAGCATGATGCAAACTACTAGGGCTATGTTTCGCACGAGATCTCCATTACTGAGCTGTCCGACCGGATTGTACGGTCGCAGACGGGACAGGCGCAAACCCAAGCTAAGTTTATGGAACATCTCTACCCCCTAGCTCTAATGTTGACGTTCAGTTCCTAGCGTGACGATTGAAAAAACGTACAATCGTTGCAATGGCTGCGACATTTCTACGCATCATAAACAGTCCCCTGCTGCGGTATATGGCCCCATTTCTTGTATTAACGGGGTGCTACTCAGCACCCCCGGAGCAGCGGCCGAGTCTGGAGCCGGGGGCTGCCGCGGTGAGAGCGCTTCCAGCATACCCTTTGCCAGGCGAGCGGCACGGCGCGCAAAAAGGGGACCAATATGATGCGATTCGTGTCGATACCCCCGAGTGGTATGCGATTACCAAACCGCCCATACGTCCGGAACTTCGTACGATGGTGGAATGGGAGCCGATGCATGCGCTGCTGATTAGTGTGACGCCATGGGTCACAAGTAGTAGTGCGATGAGGAAAATGTACCAAGAGATTGTTGCGTCTACTGCGTCTGTTGCTGACGTCTGGGTGCTGTATGACTCGGTGTCAACACGGCAGCTATTTGAAGCTGCGCTGGACGCTGCTGATGTTCCGGCCGATCGGGTGACTTGGTTCCCAATGGACGTGGAGTCCATATGGGCCATTGACTTTGGACCGCTGCCGATTGTGGACCCGACTACTGACACCGCCGCCTTTGCCGATTTTCGCTATTACCATGGTCGCCCGTGGGATGATGCGGTGCCAACACGGTTAGCGAAGGAACTTGGGGCAACTGCGTACCGGATGCCGCTATCGTTTGAGGGAGGCAACATACAGGCAGATGGGTTGGGGCGGTGCTTTACCACGCAGCGTGGCCTACAGAACAGCGGCGTAGCGCAAAACAGTCTAGAAAACGAATTGTTGGATTATGCAGGGTGTTCAGATGTCATCGTGTTGAAAGATGTCTCAGATGATGCCACTGGCCATGTGGACATGTTTTTCAAACTGGTCGCTAGTAACCGCTCGGTGCTTGGAAAGTATGCCGAGGGTACGGATCCCGAAAATGCGCAGCGGATGGAAGACAACGCAGAGATCCTGGGCGCCCTAGACCCGACCATGGAGATATTACGCTTGCCGATGCCTGGCTATGGTCTCACTCAAGGGCCGCTTGGCGGGTTAGCGAAAAGCGATGTCCCCTACACCTATATAAATGCCACCTTGATCAATGGCATCAATCTCTGGTCGGTATATGACAACCCCGAATGGGCTGATAGCCGAGCGGAGGCACAAAGTGTATGGGAGGACGCACTGCCGGAGTATCAGCATGTGGCTATTGGGTCGGATGAGGTCGCGGCATCCTCGGGTACGATTCATTGCATCACTCGAACTATCGTAGACAAAGCTTTGGAAAAGTGGGTTCCAGACGGATCGTGTGTGGAAGGAGTCTGTGTGCCGCCTGATGGCTTTGAGGATGTCGTATCTACGGCCTCCTGCGCGGATGATAGCACCTGCTTCGGTCCCGCTTGGTTATGCGGCTGTAACGATTGTACTTCGGAGTGTCCAGCGCCCCAACCAGTTTCCGACTCGTGTTCCGGTATCAGTTTTGTCGGCTGCTGCAGCCAGGATGTATTGGTTTGGTGTGAAGAAGGGCAGTTATTGCAGCAAACGTGCACTGCTGGCTCTTGTGGATTTTCGGACACTGTTGGGCTGTACAGCTGTGGGCAGACTGGCGAAGCGTCACCGGATATGGGGTATCCACTTGCATGCCCTGACTCGGCGCCATGCACTGCAGCTTGCTCCAATCGGATCTGTGGCTCCGATGGCTGTGGTGGCACATGCGGTGAATGTATCGAAGGTGAGCAATGCTCGGATGGCATATGCGTGGAGCGTTCGCCGGGTACAACGGATGGCGCAACGTCGGATAGCGGGCAATTGGACGCCGGCGACGTGCAATATACTGGCGTGAACAGCCTCGCTACAGATGATGGTTGCTCGGTCGGAGGAAGGTCTCGGTCACATACTTTCTGGGGACTCTGGCTCTTCTGTCTTTTCATCTTGTTTAGGGAAAGTACGACGACGAACACAGCGTAGCTACCTCGTGAACGAGTCACATGGCTCGTACGCCTGCATGCTGTGGTTATTGCGTGGGGTATGCCCGGATTTGGGTGTGTGATACTTGCTCCGAGAGATGCAATAGGATTGGATGCGAGCGGCTCTGCATTGTGTTCAGCCGAGGTCGACTAGGTTCGTGGGGAGCGTATTATCGTAGCCGTCATACCGTACTTTGAAACGCCATCTATTGGTCCGATTCAGCCCTGGGGTTTCTTTGTAGCTTCTGGGGTACTGTTTGGTGTGTGGTTGGCCACGAAGCGCTCTCGGGAACAAGGGCTCGATCCACAAGAACTTGGAAATCTTGCCACCTGGATTCTTCTTCCTGCGTTTGTCGGTGCACGTCTGATGCACGTTTTTGGTTATCATTGGACGTATTATCAGCAGCACATGTCAGAGATCTGGCGACTCTGGGAGGGTGGTATGTCATCGTATGGTGGCTTTCTGGGCGCCGGGATTGGCGGTGTCACATACCTTGTTCGGTCGAAGAATGACTTTTGGCACTATGCGGACGTGGCGAGTTACGGTTTTATACCGGGCTGGACGATCGGTCGTATCGGCTGCTTCGCGATTCACGATCACCCCGGTCGGATTTCAGACTTTTTTTTGGCAGCTGAGATGAAGGTGCTGCCTTTGGGTCAAATGCATTATGTAATACAGGCGCGCCATGAACTCGGTCTGTATGATGGACTTCTTAGTGGGCTGATATGGTTAGGTTTTTGGCTATCTGATCGGCGCCCCCGGTTTCATGGTTTCTTTTTAGGGTGGATGTGTGTGGCATACGCGCTCCCGCGCTTCTTTCTGGACTATTTGCGCGCGACTGACCTAAGTATGGCCGACACGCGGTATGCGGGATTGACCCCGGCGCAGTACGGATCCATCATCTTGTTGTTGTTGGGAGGCTGGATACTTTGGACACGTCGAATGACTACATCGCCCACCGCGGTCTGATTGGATTATGCGCTTTATCGCTGTTGGCTTTCACCGGTTGTCCGCGCAAGCTCACCGAAAAAATTGCAGTACCAGGTCCGCCGGTGGACTGTCCTGAGCCGGAAGCACCGGCAGCCGAACCACCTGCCGAATGCCTTAGCGTGGTCGGAACTATCGTTGATCAAGATGGGAACGAGAAGGTCTTAGTGGCAGCTCAGGGCTTTGCGAAGGCGGTAGCGGTTGATGAAGTCATCGGATCCGAAGGCGGGAAGTTGACGATGATAAGCGCCGAATCCGCCACGGTGCTGTTACCGGATGGTAATGCGCTCAAGATAAGCAAAAATGCGGTGCTTCGTTCGGTGCCCTGCGATGGCCAGACGACCGCGGATGCGGGTGGTAGCAACAATCCTGTAGCTGGAAAAGTCAACAAGCGATTGGATGCTCTATTCAGATGGCGTGGACAGGTTATACGCGCCATAACAAGAGGATACGGGATACCAGTGGATATGGTATTTGCTGCGGTACTCTCACAGGCAGAGCATCGTGAGCCCAGAACAGCGGCCGCGCTGCGCGCATTGAATTGGGAGTCGAGCCCAGACATTGGACGAGCGTGGATTAATCGTATCGAAGTACGGGATGGCAGCATGTTGATAGATGGACATGCACCGAATCAGGAGACCTTTGCCAGTATCATTAGCCGCTTGAAGTCAGCCAATCCGGTGGTATCTGATGTGAAGGTGACGAGTCAGAAGCCAGATAGCGGGATTGCATACACGTTAGAGGTTACTGGGCCAGCGATCAGCATGGGAGACTTGGTGCAGGCAGGCGTTGAATCGGCGGAGCAGGATTGGCCGGTGAAGCTCAGACAGCAACTTGACGCCGCGGCGCAGACCCTGCCTCGGAATAATGCCTTGGGCGGATTTGAGGCAGATTTAAAGGCGCTCGCAGCACAGCTTGACACGACACTCACTGAGGTGAATAGACAGGCGAATTCTGTGGAAGAGGGGTACTTGGGCGTCGTGAGTTTTGATGTAAGAGGCACCGGTGATACGAAGTCAGTGCTTGCATTTCTCAGTACATTACGTACCAAAGGTGTCGCAGAACGCAGAGTGGTGGTCGATCCCCTGGTGCTAAATGGGTCGGAGCTCTCCGCGACACTGCGCGTTCCATACATCGCCGGTAAGGTAGACGGCCGTGACCCAGTACCGAGTCTTATTTTGCCACGTATGCAGAGCAGTCGCTGGAAGCCTGCCCGAGGACTTCCGCTTGATATTTTACGCGATCCCATCGGTGCGCCCACCAAAGAATGAGTGAGGCCGTACTGGTCGAACAGGCTCAGGCTGTTTGCGTGTAATCTACGACACACATGTCATATCTGCCGACACATGATGGGTTAGTCGCGCCATCGAGTTGTGCTGCATACTCGTTATATTGAATCCGCAAGCGTCTGTTTTTATATGGTTATTATGAAACGGGTGCAGATGCTCTCGAGCTTGGCCCGGTCTTTGCTGTCGAACACGTGCGGTCATTGGTCGTTTTCTGTACGCACGGAACTCAAGAACTCCATCGATGGCCCGATATAGACAGTACGGCGCTACTGCTTCCGTCCGGTATACGGTGGCTGGCCTCGTCGTGGGGGAAAATAAATGGTGTTACAAATAGCACTCGCGTCGAGCTCGCCGCTGGCGCCGATAGTGTGGGTTGGAATAGTGAGCGCAGTGGTTGGGATCGGGGTATGGCATCACGCCAGTGCTGCGGGGCAGCCGACACGTCAGCGCATTAGGCGGGTGAATGCTCCCGTTCGAAAGCGAGACTAACCCACTCACCGCGGTCGGCCGGTCCCCGGCAAGCCCACACCGTTCTAGACACGGGCTCACCTATCATGACCGCATTCGTTTGCGTTCCTTGTTCGTCCTCGACATACCGGTTGACAGAATCGACGCCATCGGAGCGGTCCGCGAACGCGGTTCGTAGGGTGTGCAGGTCTTGGCGCTGTTCCTTCATACGAGACGTCAGGCGAGCAAGCCGCGCTCGGCTGCTACTTGACGGTGGCTGCCATTCTACGGCTTGGTGTGCGGGATGCAGGGTATGGTTGGTGCGAATAATGGCTTCTGTTTGGGAGTGGCGCGAACGGATGTTATCGGGCGTCACTTCATATTCTAGGATCGTGTCTGACGTAGCGATCCAATACGTATGCGCTCCGGCTCGGTGCGTGCGTTCCACGATTCTACTCGCCTGCTGAGCGGTTGAAGACGACAGCATCCTGTGCAGGATCGACATGTATCCGATGCCCGGTCTGGCTCCCCATGTTTTGATGTTGGTGGTCCCGATCATCAGACCGGTTTCGTTCATCCCGACGAGTGTTGGGCAGCCGGCGACGGTGATAGCCCATGTTTCGAGTCCGTTGTCAGGAACCCGATGTACTGCGAGCACGTAGTCGATATCCTGCGGGTTTAGGTCCCAAGTCTGGCCGGCCAGTATTGTGGTACCTGTTGTGCTGGATTTCGGTAAGAGGACAGAGCTGCAACCTTCGTTATCTGATGTGCCGGCGAGAATGACAGCATCACGCATATCGGTGTAATTCGCCGCAGTATAGAGGTCTTTGGGGTCTACTCCTGCTGCTTCAGCAATAGCATTGTGTTCAACAACCGCCCCATGCCCCCATGCTTGAAACAAAGCATAGCTAGCATGTCCGGCGAGGCGAAGCTCATCCACCGTTCCACGCCCTGCAGCAGCAAAGTATGTGACAGCCGCATCGAATCGCATCTGAATAAATTGCTGAATCAACGACCGATATGTTTCGCCTTGCGCATGGCCCATCTGCTGGTCCGTTCCGCGTACAGTAATGGTCGGTAGCGAGATGGAACTCATACCCGTGCTCCGGAGGACTCCTTATCGTTTGCGGTATTGACCGTTTCGGACTCGGCAAGTTCCAATATACGAGGTGGTACATCCATCGGTGATCGGATTTGCTGGTCGCTGTCTTGGCGCCAAAAGGCCAAGCGTACAATGGCACCCGTGTGCTCCTCTATGTCGAACAGATGTTCAATGAGCTCGCGCGGGCGAGCTGCAGGTACATTTTGCGCGATTCTAAAGTGCATCAGCGGAGCGTCGGGTACGCTCCCAAGTTGTTTCGGCCAGAGACTATTGGACGCCATCCGTGCGATCGAGATGGACGGCCGTACGTCGACGGTTTTTGTACCCTTTTTCCTGGTGATTTCGATAAGTATTTCGGAGGCGGCCATCGTGGTCCTGGCCACCGCTGCCACGTCGCTTATGCTGGCGTTGGGAATGGCGACTAGGTAATCCGCGAAAGCGAGCTTAGTACCGACATGTTTTTCGGACGTATGGAGTACACGCCCGGCGCTGAAGTGGAGTCCGGGATCAGCCGCGGCATTGACCCGCTCCAATACTTCTTCCACCGGAATCGGCGATGTCAAAGAGACATCCAGTATTTCGCCCACGCTGAACGTACCTAGGGGGAGAGCAGGGGTGTAGCTAAGTATCGGCTTCGGATGAAATCCCCACGAATACCCGATTGGGAGCCGGGCTCTTCTGAAGACACGCGGGAGTATGCGGAGCATGTCTGAATGGCCCTGCAGACGTATCAACCCGTCCCGGCTGTACTGCAAGCGGTATCGGATCATGTCTTCAGGTTGGGCTTGACCCTCACGTACCGGTGGGGACCTGCGACCTTTGCTTTGGATTGGAGCTTCTGGCTCGGCGGCCGGCGGCGGCGGCAAAAGGGCACCGAGGCTGAGCAGGTAGTCTTTCCGTTCCACTCGCATTTGCTTCATGTCGCATGCCACGCCGCAGTGGTAGCAGATGAGCTTGCGTTGGTCTTCTTCTGCTGCTTCGAGATTGGTGTGGTGAACCAATTCGCCTTGGGGTTTACCGCACGGTGGAGAAAGCTTGTACTTACTGGCTCGCTTCCATTCTGATGCAAGAAAGCCGTCGGCTAAACCGACGTCAATGTGGTCCCAGGGCAGGCGACCATCAATGGGTAACGTTCCAAGATACCGCTGTGGGTCCACCTCTTCTGCAGACGATAGCGCTTCCATCCATACGTCATATTTTAAGCTTTCGTCCCAACCGTCAAAGCGCGCTCCGTTGCGCCAAGCGGTTTCTACCACGTCGGCGACACGGACATCTCCTCGCGCCATAATGCCTTCGAGATAACTTACTCGAAAGTCATGATATTTGACGGGGACTCTGAGGTCCCGTCCACGCTCGCGCAGTAGGTTTTGTTTGCGTCGGATTTCATCGACACTATCCATCGCTGCCCATTGAAACGGAGTGTGGGGTTTTGGTACGTGACTGGAGACCGATACGTTGACTTGTGCGCGCTTTCCGACGTACTGGCGGCCGATGGATTTCATTCGAGCACCGGTCTCTACCGTACCAAGTACATCGAGATCTTCTTCTAGGGGTAGGCCGATCATGAAATACAATTTCATGCGGTCCCAGCCACGACGGAAGATACGATGAGCAGATGCCGATATGTCCTCCTCGGAAACATTTTTGTTTACCAAGTCCCGCATACGTTGTGTTCCAGCTTCTGGCGCGAATGTCAGGCCCGTCGCGCGAACCGACCGAATTTCGTCGAGAAGCCCTTCATTGAGACCATATGCGCGTAGCGAGGAGACCCCGAGTGAAACATTCCGCTTACGGAGTTCGGCCATGACCTTTCGTATCAACGGGTCAACGCACGAGTAGTCTGCAGTGGAGAGTGCGGTGAGTGATGCTTCGTCGTATCCCCCTTTCTCAATGGCATCGACAATCGTGTTGACGATGTCATTGGGGTCACGCTCACGTACGGGACGATAAATCATACCGGCTTGGCAGAAGCGACAGCCTTCGGTACATCCTCTCGCTATTTCGATACTTAGCCGGTCGAAGATTGCTTCTGCAGCAGCCACGGGTGAAGAATCTGGAAACGGATAGTCGTTGATGTCCTCCACAAGCGCGCGCTCTACAATGGGCGGGACGCGTGGGTCGATGGGTCTATCGATGACCATCAGGCCAGATCTTTTATCGACGCAGCGTGTGTATAGTGCTGGCGCATAGACACCACCTGTTTGGGCGATTTTGATCAGGGCCTCGCGCTTGGATGCACCAGCGATACGCGCCCGTTTATACTCTAATAGAAGTTCCGGTAGCCGTTCTTCGGCATCGCCGATTAGAAATGCGTCAAAAAATGGGGCCACTGATTCGGGGTGGGTGGCGACGGGGCCACCTCCGAGGACGAGTGGGTCATCCTCTGCTCTATCCTCAGCCCGGAGCGCTAGCCCAGATAGGTTGAGTAGCGTGAGGACATTCGTGAACGTCATCTCGTATTGTAGTGAGAAGCCGAGGACATCAAAGTCAGATAAAGGAGTGACAGTCTCCAGGGAATAGACCGGCATGTCTCGGGCCCGGAGCTCTTTTTCCATGTCATGCCACGGCGCGAATGCACGTTCACACGCGATCGTCTCGCGGTCATTGAGTACCTTGTACAAAATCTTGGTACCCAAATGGCTCATCCCCAGGTCATAGAGGTCCGGAAACGCTAAGCAGATGGTTACTTCTACTTCACTGTGGTCCTTAGCCACCTGGTACAATTCACCGCCGAGGTAGCGAGCGGGTTTTTGGACTTTATGAATGAACTCAGAATAGGGATGGGTGACAGTGGGTGAGCCATCAGGCCTTTCCGTCTGAGTAATATCGAATTCGCCCATGCGCTTGCCCCCGCTTCGTATGCTTCCGCCGTGTTGTGTTACCGAGCATACGGTGACACGGTAATACGTGACCCTAGTCAACGGCATCCGCGTTGTATTCCCAGATGGGCGAAACTAGTGAGAAATATGCCTGTTTGTCAATCAATTCCGTGTGTTTGGGAGGTAGTCCTGTTGCTGGCCGCTCGACTTCTTGCTTGACTGGTCTTCGGCCCATCCATATTCTCCGCCGACTCTCCGATCGAAGAGATGCACTGCAGTGCAATCTTGACTACGGGAGTTCAGTATTGCGGTGGGTGAATATCCGCCGAAGAGCGGTAAATATAAAGTAGTACAGCGGATAGTTGGGAGACATGATGAAGCGGATGCAGACGATTGGTGCGGCGGTAGCCGTGAGCCTATTGCTAGTTGTAGGGTGCAGTAGTTCAAGCGGAAGCCTCGGAGGCACAGGAAATACCGACGGATCGGACGGTAGCAGCGCTCTTAGCGATGTGGTCGACAGCGACACGCTTGGTACTGACGGTGCTGACGGTGCTGATGGTGCTGATGGTGCGACGAGCGGCAATAGCAATACGCCAGACGTGATTGCAGCCGCACCGGACATTGCAAGTCCAGACCCATTGACCTGTTCGGGGATTTTCCAGTGCATCAACGCGAACTGCGGCAATATTTCTGATCCAACGACGGCGAATGCCTGCTTTGGTGATTGTCAATCACAGGCGACTCCCGAAGCGTCGCAGGCGTTCAGTACATTTTTTCAGTGCATCGGTCAAAACTGCCAAGGAGTCCCTGAGGCTGAGTACACCGCGTGTGTCAACGCCAATTGCAGTGCAGAGTACGAAGCATGCATCATCGGTACGCCCGATGGCTCACTTGATTGTGGTGGTTTCCTGGGTTGTTTGAACGGCTGCGCCACGGCTTCTGATCAACAGTCCTGTCAGCAGGACTGTATCGATGATATTGAGAGCGCGGACGCGTACAATACCTACGCTGCCTTGGAAGAGTGCATATTTACTGCGTGTCCCGCCGCCGAAGGAGGCACCCCGGACCAATCATGCATTGCCGCAGCTCAAGGGGAGGGCGGGGAATGCTCGGATGAATTGGCAGCCTGTGTCATCGGCGACGGCGGTACTTTGGATTGTGGTGGCCTATGGCAGTGCATTCAATCATGCACTACTCCGGAGTGCGCAACAGACTGCCAAGGCCAGGCGCAGAGTGGGGCTGTCTTAAGTGAGTTTCAGCAAGTAGCTCAGTGCCTACTTGAAGCGTGTCCCGACCAGACTGACAACGCGTGCGCCGTTGCTGCGCTGTCTGATGGTGGGTCTTGCTTCGATATTCTTACTGCATGTATCGACGGCACGCTGTCGTCTGATGGTGGTGATGGTGGCACGACCGAGACCGATGGTGGCACGACCGAGACCGACCCAGTAGACGGCGGCGAAGGTATGGATGCAGGAGCGTCCGGTGGCGATGGCTCGTCTTTCGGCGCCTTCAGCGGCTCGTATCAGGCATTCCAGACTCCGATGGCACGAGTCATATCACGCCTCCCTCACCTGCCTCGGCGATAGTATGTATGGGCACCAGTACTGGTGCCCGGTCCCAACCTTTTTACAAACTCACCGACCCTCAACCGCGTTGAAACCTTCGACCGCGGTCGGGTCTTTCCTGCACGGTGGGTCAGCGCCTGTCCGTTCGCTGTATGCCTGCTGTAGGCTCCTTGAAAGTGGGTGTATCGTCCACCGCTTTCTCCAACCATCTGTGAGATGAGTCTGCACCCTTAGTGCTCATTGCCGAATGATCGACTACCCTTTTGTGCGTAAGGTGGTATTGCTTGACCTACAGCGTCTCAAAGGAGTCAGTAGTGGCGGCAGCAGAACACGCGTTTCGGCGTGCGGCAGAAGAACTTGGAATACCGGTTGTGGGAACGGAGCTTCTCGAGAACGTGTACTTGCCGACGACTGGTTGGTTAGTTGAGCAATGTCGAATGGCAAAACGCCCCCTATTGGTGGGCGTTAATGGAGCGCAGGGCTCCGGGAAGTCGACCTTCTGCTATTTTCTATCAAGACTCCTCGCCGATACGGCGAATTTGCGAGTGGTAACGCTGTCTATTGATGACGTCTATTTGACACGGTCCGACCGAGATTCTCTTGGCGACAGCATTCATGCGCTTTGTCGTATCCGCGGAGTTCCTGGAACCCATGATTTGGAACTTACAAACCGGACCTTCGACCAATTATTGAGTGCACAAGCTGGCGATACGGTGCTGATTCCACGTTTCGATAAGGCGTGTGATGATAGGTGCCCAGAATCGGCTTGGGATAAAGCGGACGGTCCAGTCGATTTGGTATTGTTCGAAGGGTGGTGTGTCGGTTGTCCTGACTTACCTGCTTGGACGGGACCGTACAATGCGCGGGAGGCTCGAGAGGACGCTGAGGGAGTCTGGGCTCGTTGGAGTGACCGGCATTTAACCAGTGGGTACCGAGCCCTGTTCGAACGCTTGGACTACCAAATCATGATTCAGGTGCCGTCGATGGATACTGTGAGGGAAGGTCGATGGCTTCAGGAGCGCAAACTTCGAAAAAAGCATATGGATGCTGGAGCTGACCTCACCACGTTGAGTGGACTAATGACCCGTTCCGAGGTGTTAGATTATGTTGCGTTGTTTGAGCGCCATACTGAGTACATGCTAGAAGTCCTACCCTCCTTGAGTGATGTACTGATACGTCGAAACGACGCTCTAGAATTTTCTCTGGTCCGCATACCTGATTGCTAGCTGAGGCCTCTAGCCTGCCCAGCCCCTCCACCTACCTGCCCTTAGTCAGCCAGCTCGAACCAGCCAACCGCGTAGGGAGAGCAGCTAAGCTTCTGTGAGCTGTGGGCAAACGTTCCTTGGTTGTATAGCGATACCAGCCTCGTCATCTCCGGTAGTTGAAGGAACTCTCGGCCAATTACGACTTCAGAATTCTGCAAGTTAAAAATGCAGAGGACGGAGTCGGTCTTGTCGATAGCATCACGACGCAGGACAAATACGTTCGGACCAACGTTGATGCAGGTCTGTTGTGCTTCGGGGTGAAAGGCTGCTCGCCCTCGCCGGATCCTCAATAGCGCCTTTAGTCCGGTTAGCACTTGCGCCGGAGCTCCGTCGGAGTCCGCCCAGCGCTCTTCTATTTCATTCATGTGCCACTTTCGTCGGTTGATGGTTCTCGCTCGACCTGTTTTTCGAAGTCCTTCGATGTTGTTGGGCGCGGCCAGAAGTGAGGCGTAATACAGAGCGGGTACACCTTGAAATGCCATCATAATTGCCTGGGAAGCGATGAACCGTTCGACTTGCCAACCATCAGGGCCGTCCAGGTCACCCTGTAAGGCGTCGAAGAGCGAGATATTCACTTCATATGGGCTGAGTCGTCCATCGGGTTGAGTGCGTAGGGTAAGTTGCCCGCCGAATTGCTCCATGCAGTCAGTGAATTGTTGTAGGTCGTTGTCATCTATGATGCCTTCCACAGGCCGGAGTCCGATTCCGTCATGCGAGGCGGTAAAGTTCAGATAAGTACAGCCGTCTGGGAGAGAGGGTAGGGCTTGGCTCCACTGCGTTAGATGTTGGCTTGAACCCGTGACCAGCGCATGGATTACTAGCGGGGGAAGGGTGAAGTTATAGATGATATGTGCTTCGTCTCCGTCCCCGAAGTAGCTCAGGTTTTCCTGAGAAGGGACATTGGTTTCCGTCAGGATCTTGATGTCTTTAGACACCGATTCTGCAATGGCCCGTAGCAGCTTTACAGCAGCATGCGTCTGCGGGAGATGGATACAGCTCGTTCCTAGTTGCTTCCATAAGTAGGCTATCGCGTCGAGCCGGATCCAGGTGGCGCCGCGCTCGATATACAACAGAAAGACGTCGATGAAATGGTACAGGACGTCCGGATTAGAGAAATCCCAGTCGACCTGATCTCTGGAAAAGGTACACCAGACATGTTGCGTGCCCCGCGCTGTTTCATACGGCTGAAGTAACGCGGTTGCGCGCGGGCGAGTCACTTCTGAAATATCGTCATCGGGAGAACCGGTCAAAAAGTATGCATTGCCCGGGGCCCGGTTCTCAATAAAATGCCGGAACAGCGGATGGGAACTGGAGGCATGATTTATGACGAGGTCGAACGCTAGGCTGACGGCCTGGCTAAGCGCATCTATATCCTCCCAGCGGCCATACTCCTCCCCGACCGCTCGATAGTCAGACACCGCAAATCCGTCATCCGATGTGTACGGGAAAAACGGCAGTAGATGCACTATGGAGATGAGCTCATCAAAATGGCTCTTTAGAAAGCGACGCAGGCTCTGTAATGGGTATTCGTTGTCATCCTTTATAGAATCCGCATAGGCGATGAGAAGCACATCCTCTGGGGACCAACGCTGTGATCTACCCGGTTTGGGCTTGATGTGAGCGAGCCTAGCTTCGATCCTCTGTGCGAGAGAATCGACTACCTCTGGCTCATACAGCTGATCCAGAAAGCGTCTAATTTGCCGAATCTTTGTCACAACAGAACCTTTGCTGCCATTCAGTCGTGGTCTAAGGGTCGAATGGCGCTATTGGAGCTGTGAAAATGCCATGCAAAATAGCACCATAGCGACCGAATACATGGCCATTAACCGGTAACGGGCAGGCCAATTCACTTGATAGTTGAACTCTTTCTCGACCCCCCGATACCACACTAAACCAGAAAGTTCCTTCGTATTGCCGCCTGTCGCCAGAGAAATTATGGATCCAAGGATAAACGCGACAACAAAACCAAAGACATTCCACCATAGCCACGACACTTGGGGAGCGAGGAGCCACAGAGCAGCATTCGCTGCAAGACCTGACACGAGCGCACCGATTGCACCGTTTTCATTGGCGTATCTTGTGAGGATTCCAAGGAGGAACATTGCCAAGATCGGTCCATTGGCTAGCGAACCGATCTTGTTTACGGATTCGATCACACTTTCTGATATACCGCCCACGAAGAACGAGAAGATGACGATAAGAGTACCCCAGAATACCGTCATGACTCTGGATAGAGTGAGCTGTCTGTCCACCGGGATTTCTCCTTTTTGGATGAACGGCTCATACAAGTCTTTGATACTCGCTGCTGAGAGTGAGTTGATGGTAGAATCGAGCGATGACATTGCCGCGGAGAAGAGGGCAACGATGACGAGACCGATGACGCCATGCGGCAGCACAGACGTCACAAACTTGGGCACGGCTAGGTTGTAGTTGGTCCCCCCATTTCCATCGTCGAGCAGGGTCAAGAAGCCGGGGTTTTGCACAATATATGCGCCGATGCATACACCTAGAAAGCAATAGGTTAAGACGAGAGGGAAGCGCAACATGCCATTCAGCATGAGGGAACGGTTCATATCGTCGACGTCTTTCGACGACAATTCACGTTGAACTTGGGTTTGGTCGGTGCCGTAGTATGACACGTAGAGGAATAGGCTTCCGAAGAGCATAGGCCAAAAGCCATACTGTGAGTCTTTTGTCAGGCCAGTGCCGTTGAAGTCGACCGCTTTTAATCCAACAAAGTTTGTACCGACAATCGCCTCGAGACCTGCAAACTTCTCCAGGACCGCGTCGAATCCACCGACGGCATCAATACTGTAGAAAAGACAGAGTGCAATACCTAAGTACAGAATCACCATTTGTATCACGTCGGAAAGTACCACTGCGGCCATGCCACCCAGCATGTCGTAAATGATGGTGACTACCCCAAGTATGATGACTGACAACCAAAATGGGATTCCTACAATGCTCTGCAGCACGATAGATATGCCGTAGACAGTTACACCGGTAGCGAACGCACGTAGAAATTGGAATGTGACGGATAGGATGGTTCTTGCTTTTCGGCCAAATCGTCGTTCTTGGTAGGCGTAGACGCTCACGAGGTTCAACTTCCGATAGAATGGCAGTAGAAAGATCATGATGAATACCATCGCCAATGGAAGGGCGAACTCGTATTGCAGCCACACAAGCCCGGTGGTGATGACAAACGCTGGGGCGCCCAGAAGGCTATTCGTACTACACTGAGTCGCCATGGTGGAGATGCCGACGGACCACCAATTCAGCGTGTTACCTCCGAGATAATAGTCCTTTGCGTCTGCTTGTTTTCGACCTAAATACCAAGACAATGCAATCATGGCTGTCAGGTAGACCGTGACGACGGACCAGTCGAGCGCGTTCAAACTGAGTCTCCTTTTACGCGTATTCCCGCATTTCACGACGTGTTGTCATGAGTTCCTACTTTTCGTAATGATGCAGGGCGAGTGTAGGGCCTACTTTATCTCATACGCAACCTAGCACGGTACACTTCAGCATAACCCGTGCAGTTAGACCCCACTTGGGGCGCATCAGTTCTAATATTTGCAGGTGTTTACCGATTGCCGCCTGTGGGGACATTTGTGTCCAAACCTGCCGAAAGAGGGAGCGAATAAGCTGCGCTACTTGAGGAACGTCTCTTGTTGAAGACGCCCCACAGGTATTCAGTGTCGTGTATTCGGTCCCGACCGTTTGCTATCGTCTCGTATGTGCCTACTCGGGTCGTGGCCCGAAGATTGCCGTGCCAACTCGAACCATCGTCGAGCCACAAGCAATAGCGGCTTCTAAATCATTGCTCATCCCCATGCTGAGTTCGGTAAAGGGCACTCCCAATCGTTGCTGTAGTTCATCTCGCAGGCTTGCCATCCGGGTAAACCATCGCGTGGGGTTATTATCCTTTGGAGGAAGTGTCATCAGGCCGCAGAGATTCACGTCAGGACAGTCGTGGAGGATCGCGTGGGCCAGCGGAAACGCGTCTTCGGGTACGACCCCGGACTTACTTGCTTCGCCACCAATATTCACCTGTAGCATGGCATGTATTGGGCTAGTAGGAGCCTGGCGCTGTATCGTAGCCGCGAGGCGTATCGTATCCACCGTGTGAACCCAGCGAATGCCTGCAGCCAACAGTTTTTTTGCCTTGTTTCGCTGGAGATGTCCGATGAAATGAAACTCAGCTTCGGGAACTGCTTGAGCTTTTTCTATCAATTCGGGCACGTAGTTTTCGCCGAAGGAGGTGATGCCTAGTCGCAGAGCTGCCTGGATTTCTAGAGGTGTACGGCGCTTGGATGCCGCGATAATGCGTACGGAATCAGGAGAACGCCCAGATTGTTCGGTCGCTCGCAACACGCGTTGCTGTACCAATTCAATCCGCTCTGGCAACCCGGTCTGCATTAGAAGGGAAGTATCTCGTGGGCGCCCATCTCTTCCATTACTTGCACTACCTGACATAACGGCAGCCCCACGACGTTGGTGTACGAGCCGACAAGACCTTCTACAAGGTATGCACCGACGCCTTGGATACCGTAAGCCCCGGACTTATCCATTGATTCACCGACGGATACGTAACGTTCAACCTCGTCCTTTGTCATGGGTTTGAACTTTACCTCGGTACGTACGGTTTGGATGCCTTCTTTATCTTTATGCATGTCAAAGATGCAGAAGCCCGTCATGACTTCATGCGTTCTGCCGGCGAGGTTCATCAGCATGTCATACGCATCGAGATGGTCTTTGGGTTTTTCAAGAACCTCCCCAGCGCAAACGACGACGGTATCCGCGCCGACGACCCAGCGCAGTGATTCACCCTCAAGTTTACCGGTCACTCGTGAGACTCTTGCCGGTGTTTGTTCATACTGGGTTGTACGGATACGCTGTACAACGCTCAGCACCTTACTACGTGCTAGTCTTTTCACGTAGTTATCTGGAGGCTCATCTGGCATCCGTTCTTCCGCAATCTGCGCGGGGATGCATTTAACGGAAAAACCCAACCGTTCAAGCAGTTCTTTACGGCGGGGGGATTGAGAAGCGAGTACGACTTGCAGTGCCATAGGTATGGAAACTACCAAGGTAATGGATTAGACGAAAGAGCTGGGCGTCAGCACCTTGTCCGGCCGCTAACATCGTTGTAAGAAGTGCGGAGACTTTTTGCGCGGCGTATGCCGATAGCCAGAGGGGACAGCGAATGGGCTTCCGGGATTTCTTTTCAAAAGAATCGAAAGATGCACGAACCATTGCGAAGTGGTCGAAGCGTTTGATGAATAAATACCAGCAGACGCAAGAGCGAAAGCGGTCAGTAGATGCGCTGATGCAGCTAGGAACGACGGAGTCGATATCAGCCTGCCTGAAGCGGTACCAGTACCGGACGGAAGCATCGATTGTGGATGAAGACGAGAAAAGTTACGTCTTTGAATCGGTGTGTCAGTTGGGCGCATCGGCTGTCCCTTCACTGGTGCAGTATATTTCCAATGAGCAAGGCGTGTATTGGCCAATCAAATGTCTGCGCAGGGTCGCTGGTGATGAGGAGACTGCACGATATGTGGTCGCTGCCTTCGATGGAATAGAAGATAGTTTCGGCGGGAATGCGCAGCGCCGCGAGGAGCTTGTCGACAATTTACGCGCCTTTGCCTCGTTCGACTTTGTTTTCGAGAGGCTCTGTGAGCTTTTGCAGGATGAGGACGAAGAGATCGTGATTCGAGCAATCGATGGTCTTTCGGCTCGGGAAAATGATCCTCGGGTAGCCGGCAGCATTGTTCCAAAATTGCTTGAAGAGAATACCTCGCACCGCCTTCGAACGATGATCGTGGAGATCATGACCGAAAATGAATGGAATGTGCGTAAGCATAAGAAAGAGATGTTGGGAGTGATGCCTGAAAACTATTTTATTGATGGTACAGGCGTAATTCGGCGTAAGTGACGCATACCGGATGAAGTGTGATACCTCGTATTGGAGTAGTGTCACTTATTCAGCTTAGTGAGACGGACCGAAGGGAGCAGACGTGCCGCGACGCAGCGATATAGAATCCATACTCATTCTCGGCGCTGGGCCAATTATTATCGGACAGGCCTGTGAGTTCGATTACTCGGGTGTGCAGGCGTGTAAAGCGCTGAGACAGGAGGGCTACCGAGTCATACTCGTAAACTCCAATCCCGCGACAATTATGACCGATCCTGAGCTCGCAGACAGGACATATGTGGAGCCGCTGACCGTTCGTACGTTGGAACGGATCATCGCCCGCGAGCGTCCCGATGCGATCTTACCCACGGTGGGTGGGCAAACGGCGTTGAACCTTGCCATGAAGCTCGGAAAGCGCGGCATTCTGGAAGCGTATGGCGTCGAGCTAATAGGGGCATCGTTGCCAGCAATCGAAAAGGCTGAGGACCGACAAGCCTTCAAAGCGGCCATGACCTCGATTGGCTTGGAGAGTGCGCGGTCAGGCGTCATTCACAGCGTGGAGGAAGGTTGGGTTTTAGCGGAGCAACTGGGATTCCCTCTTGTGTTACGGCCCTCGTTTACGCTGGGTGGTACGGGCGGTGGCATCTGCTTTTCACGGGATGATTTCGTACGCATGGTGCAGCTCGGACTTCAAGCATCTCCGGTAAATGAAATATTGGTAGAAGAATCTATCTTAGGCTGGAAAGAGTACGAATATGAGGTGGTTCGAGACCATAAAGACAATGTGATTATTGTCTGTACCATCGAAAATCTCGATCCGATGGGTGTGCATACCGGTGATTCAATCACAGTGGCGCCGGCACAGACGCTTAGCGACATGGAGTATCAAGCTCTCCGGG
>PKDL01000560.1 GCA_002863065.1 Pseudomonadota bacterium | reverse complement strand
CCAAGATCACAAATAAAGAGAATCCCAGTGTCGCCAAAAAGCCAATGGTTCGGAAAAAACCACTGCTAGCGAAAAAGGTCGTGCAAAAACCTGAAGTTCGAGAAGTGAAACCCGGTGCAACTGACAACGCAAAACCGACAAAAGAGAGAATCGTTGAGACAAGCAAACAACCTGCTCCAGTGAGGAGAGAGGTCGCGCCTCCGGCCAGGAGCAAACCTCTAAAGAAAAAAGTGGTTACCAAAAGACCTCGTCCGGTTCGTCGGAAGGCGAAAAAGGCAGCAAAACGTCGTCCGGTTCGTCGGAAGGTGAGAAGAGTAGCGAGTCGCCGTCCGGTTCGTCGGAAGGTGAGAAGAGTAGCGAGTCGCCGTCCGGTTCGTCGGAAGGTGAGAAGAGTAGCGAGTCGCCGTCCAGTTCGTCGGCTCGCATTACGAGGATACTGTACGGATCGCACGTCATAGCGCCGCGAGTACAGTTGCCGAATAAGCGGAGTGCTTGCGGTCGACAGCATTACCATGCACCCACGCCGATCTAATACGCGGAAGATCTCGAATAGTTTACCGTGCTGAGAGTCGCTAAATGACTCTTGAGTACTACCGGATGTCTGTACCGCGCTAATTGGTTGGTATGGCGGATCCAAGTAAACGAAGTCACCCGGTCGAGCGACGTCTAATACGGCGCCAAAGTCCCATGCCTGAAGTTCAACCCCCTGAAGAAGGGCAGATACGTTGCGCAGATTCGATGCATTGCAAATGGTTGGGCGCTCATATCTACCGATTGGGACATTGAATTGTCCCTTTCGGTTAACGCGATACAGCCCGTTGAAGCATGTCCGGTTCAGGTAGAGCATACGCGCAGCTCGTTCTACCGGAGCAAGTTCCTGCGGATTCAGCGCCCGAGTGGCGTAATAGAAGTCTTTCTCGTACGGATACTGTGCGAGTTCCGCGATCATATGCTCTACGTCGTCTCGGATGACTCGGTAGAGGTGCATCAGCTCCTCGTTCGAATCGGAGAGTAGAGAGCTTTGGATACGTCCGACATGGGCGAGGTACAGAAAGACTGCGCCGCCACCCAGGAAGGGCTCATGGTACGTCTCGAAGTGAGACGGAAAGAGAGAGTCAAATGCTCCCAGCATCCGTTTTTTACCGCCGGCCCATTTCACGAACGGCTCAGCCCGTCGTTCGGGGGGGATGCTTTGGAAGTGGTCCATCGCCGGTGAGGGCGCACTATAGTGACGTAGACTTGCCATATATGGTGACATAGCATTGGCCTTTGTGGACAAGCAAGTGCTTTTTTGGGGACCGTTTTCGATGCGTCAAAACATCCGTGGAAGTGTGTTACAAAAGAGAACCAGAACAACATGTTGGAAAGAAATGGGGGCCTAGATAGTGCGCTACCAACTAGTATTTATTTTGAGCTGTGTTTGCCTTTTGGGTTGTGAAGAAGAGCCAACAATGCAGCGCAACCCGGAGCCGCCAGGGTCACCCAGACCGGTGGAACCAGCCGTACCGGACGAAGCGTTAGAGTCCCAGCCGGCGGCCGACTCCAAGGGTCCGGCGCCGACAGAGCCCGCGCCCAAAAAAGAAGCGCCAGCTCCCTCCGAGTCAAAGCCAGAAAAGCCAATTGCGAAGAAAGATGACTCGGGTAAAAAAGTCGATCATCTAGTAGCAGCACCTCGACCGAAGACGCTGGCGTATACCAATGGGTCTGCACTTGGGGGATCGAAATCGACGCGGTTGATTCAGATTTTTAGGCCGTCGGCGACTGTACCTCCAAAGACTACTATTCAGATTACCAGTCCTACCCCCAATGAGGTCTTGCGGAGAGCCACCCTCAAGCTCCAGGTGAGACTTACGGGATTTGAACCGTACAAAACAGATGCAGGCGAGGGGCAGTGGCTACGAGTAGTCGTTGACAATGAGCGCACGCGAAACTGGTACGACCCCGATGAGCGGGCATTCAAACTCTCCGGGCTAGCACCTGGGTGGCACACTGTCCGAGTGTACGCCATCGATACGGATGGAGAATGCATCAAAGACGAACAAGCATTTGATGCCATCAACTTCTATGTACGTACAAATCGGGATGCACCGAATCCGCTCGATTTTTCCCGACCCGTCGTAACGTATAATGCTCCCATCGGTACGTACTCAGGGGCCGCATCTGAACTCATTCCGCTGGACTTTCATCTCGCAAATGCTCAACTTCGCGGAGATGGTTATCGAGTCCGGGTGAAAGTCGGTGCACTTCCAGCATTCGATGTGACTGCGTGGACCACGGCATACCTGGAAGATCTACCGGTTGGGACACACGATATATCGCTGACACTCCATGGACCGGATGGGAACGTAGTCACCCACCCCTGGAATCCAGTAGAACGGCAATTTACAGTCTCGAAATAGTACGCGAGGAGCTGGGGGAGTGCATCGCTGACGTGGTCATGAGCTCGATTCGCGATACTCCCTGAACAACTGGGTGCTGTAATGTCGTCATCCGGCAATGCCTACAGCAGGTTGGCGGCAGCCTCTGCGAGCGGGCTACGTTCCCCTTTATTTAATGTGATGTGGGCAGCTATCCGTTGGTCCTTGAATCGATTTACGACGTAGGTGAGTCCGTTATTGACGCTATCGACGTATGGATTGTCGATTTGATACGGGTCACCGGTGAGGATGACTTTCGTACCTTGCCCCGCTCGAGTGATGATCGTCTTCACTTCGTGAGGTGTTAGATTCTGCGCTTCGTCAACTATGAGATATTGCTGAGGAATCGAACGACCCCGGATATAGGTCAACGGCTCAATCTCGATGATGCCCATTTCCAGGAGTTCGTGGTATCCGCGCCCATCACGTCGGTCCGCTCGTGACAGGTTGAGTAGTAGCTCTAGGTTGTCGTAAATTGGCTGCATCCAGGGATTGAGCTTTTCCTCGACTGAACCCGGCAGGTAGCCAATATCGCGACCAAGCGGGAATATGGGTCGACTCACGAGTAAGCGGTGGTAAATTTCAGCATCCGTCGTACGTGATAGGCCTGCTGCAATAGCTAACAGGGTCTTACCCGTCCCCGCTTTTCCCACTAGGGTTACCAGGCCGATATCATCGCGGAGAAGCGCGTCTAGAGCGAAGTGTTGCTCCTTGTTCCGGGCGCGGATGCCCCATACTCCGTCACGCAGTCGGGGTAGATGAATGACTCGTCCGCCTTCAACGTCGCAGCGGCAAAGCGCCGTATGGCTACTTCTATCGCGTCCACGGAGCAAGACGTACTGGTTTTCATGTAGTTCGGCCTCGACCGATTCTTCATCATCTGCTTCTTCTCGCTGTCGAAACTCACGAACTTTGTCCAGCGATACCGATCCCTCGGAATACACGGTATCGATTAGGTCATCCGGTACGTTTGCTTGGAACCATCCGGTATACAGTTCGCTGATATCGATGTGGTCTCGGTCATAATCAACTGCGTCCAGCCCTACCGCCTCGGCGCGGATCCGGAGGTTCACATCCATCGAGACGAAGGTGGTCTTTACATTGGGCTCACCGTTCTGGATGTCTAATGCCGTTGCAAGAATGGAATTATCCGCTGAAGCAGATGAAGCATACATCGCGGACAATTCCGCGTTGGTGAACGCAACCTTAAGCACTCCTCCATTCGAGAGAGTCACGCCTTCAACCAGGTTACCCTCGGACCTGAACTGGTCTAATTGGCGTGCTACATGCCGTGCATTTCGTCCTAACTCTGAGAGGTCCTTCTTGAACCTGTCGAGCTCTTCGATGCAGTAAATGGGGATAATAACCGTGTTGTCAGCAAACTGTGTTAGCGCTGCTGAGTCGTGGAGGAGGACGTTTGTGTCCAGAACAAAGTTCTTCCGCATATGTCGCTAGTTCTCCAGGATGGCTTGAAGCTTCCGCTTATCGCTTTCGTGAGTGAATACGCCATGTAATTGGAACGCATTTTCAGGGTCGACAACTCGTGGGTACAGACTACGAATTGCGCTTAGCTTCTCGCGCGAGAAGCTAAGTTGATTGGTGAGCGTGATGACTTGCGCGATGGTGAAATGGTGATGACGAGCAGCAGACTCAATAACTTGCAGCTGGCCAGAGCCAAAGGACTCGCTCTTCACTGCGTCCATCAGCGTTTTGAATGCTTTTTTACGCATCGGCGTTGGCGCTTTCGTTTGTTTCCCCGGCTTTTGCTTGTTTATCGGCGCGGGGCGCTGTGGTGTGGCGCCAACTCTCCGTACGCGTGATGGAGTTACCGCAATAAGTCGAGTTATTTTTCGACGAATTCTATCGACGAGGAAGTTGAGTCGTTGCCGCTGTGGGCTTGTTGCGGGAAGGAGCCGCATCGCTGTCTCTAAGGCAGATATCTCCGTGAGCACAAGACTCAGCTGACGGTGCAGTTGGACTCGTCCGTTCGGTTCCGGAGATTGAGCTTTCGCATAGGTTGCCGAACCAAGCACCATTATCGCCGCGACGAGTCCGCGGACGATCTGGGAATTCCGTGTGGGATTGTGTTTTGTCAATGCATACATCGAATGACTCTCGATTTCCCGTTCGTCAAGAAACTCGTCTGACTTCGAGAAGACGAACCGGATACTCACTACCGTACTGCGTTGTAAATCCTGTCACTGTCGCAGTTGCAGAGATTTTACCGTACGCTGGCGGTGGCACATCTAGGTGCATCGCGGAAAGGGGAGCACGGTGGTAGCAGTTCGATACCTTGGGACCGGCGAGGCGTTTGATGAGAAGCGTCCTAATATGTCGTTCGTCCTCGAAACCAAGACCCAGCGGCTGCTATTCGATTGCGGGTATTCGATACCACATCAGCTCTGGTCCGTATCGACTGCGCCCGACTACTTGGACGGGATTTACATTAGCCATTTCCATGCCGATCATTGTTTTGGTCTACCCGCATTAGTCGCGCGCCTCAGTCAGGATGGTCGTCGCACACCACTACATATTCTAGGGGGGCCCGGAAGTCAGGATGCTGCTACGAATGTGTTAGAGATGGGATATCCTGGGATACTCAATAAAATCCCATTCTCGCTAGATTTTATCGAAATTGAGCCTGGTGCAGAGCGTTCGTTTGGAGGTTGGGTAATGAGCACTGCTCGTTCTTACCATTCTCGACCAAACTATAGTGTCCGGGTTACGGTGGATGGCTTTGTCGTGTGCTACAGCGGAGATGGTGCGCCATCGACCTCCTGCCGACAACTCTATCAACATGCAGACTTGCTGATACACGAAGCCTACTATCCGAATGCAACTGGGAAAAAGTCGCACGCTTCACTCGCTGAAGTATTGACACTAGCCTCGGATGTGGCCGCGCAACAGTTACACTTGGTGCACCTATCTCGCAAGGTGACTCGCCCGACGGAACTCGTAGTACCAGAGGCTGGTGAATTCTTTTTGCTGTCGAGATAGCTGAAGCCGAATGTCACCGTAATTATTTGTCAAACCCTCATCCCTCCGTGTGTTTTTGGCTTTCAGGGGTTGACACCTCACGGCGAACGACTTTTCTTGCGATGTCTGGAGGGGGCCCCCTCAAACATACGTGTTATTCAAATGATTACAGGGAGGTGCAGGATATGTATGCGCACTTTGGCTGGACAGATCTACCTATGTTCTCTCTCAATGGACTCCGTCATTTCAGTGCTGGGTTCCCCTCGAAACAGTACGGGACAAACAGCGTGAGCAGCGAGTTGATTGAGGAACAGGAATCTTTTGCGCTGGTGATAGATGTTCCAGGAGTCGCAGAGGACGACATTGAACTAACCGTTAGCGATCAAACGTTTCAGCTTGTTCTGAAGTCTCATTCTGATGTGCCGCCTGGTGCTGAACCACTCTCGATTGAACGCTCAACTTCGGAGCGAAATATGTCGGGAAGATTCCGATTACCGGTTGACGTGGATCGGGTTACAGCCACGCTGGAACAGGGAGTGCTGTCGCTCGTGTTCCCAAAAGTCGCGGCACCTCAATCCAAGCGAATTGCTGTTGATACGCACTAATCAATTACGTTCGTTCGACAACCACCGAGCACTTTTTGTTGGAATTGAGAAGTAAAAACCACGGATGGAGCCGCCGAGATGGCGTTCAAGGAGCAGTGAAATGCGAGTAATGACTTCAAACGGGTGCCGAGCGCAGGGTAATGCTGTCAAACCTAGCGACGTGCCACCGAGCAAAATACGAGCGAAGGCCAATATCTATGAAAGCGCAAAGGCATTCGTCATATCGATGGAACTGCCAGGTGTGAAACCAGACGACCTATCGGTCACCATGGAACAACGTACGCTGACTGTGTCTGGTATCCGCCACTTTGGAAACGGTCGCACCACACATATTGCGCGGCGCTTTCGTATCGGCAGCTTAATCGATACGGAGCAGGTAGAGGCAACGCTCAAGATAGGGGTACTCACGTTAGTATTGCCCAAGTCCAAATCGGCACAGCCTCGGAGAGTCGACGTCGTTGTTGCTTCGTAGGATATTCCCGGGCTCAGCTTCCCCTCTCCAGCTGAGCCCGGAGGCTTGCACGTTGATATGTACCTGGATTGTCACGCGCAGTGGTTGATCAACGGTCTCGCTTCGGACAGGCTTCGGCGGTCAAGTGAGAGGAGACGCGAATGACCGACCGTTACGCACAGTCCATTGCTTCCTATTCTGATAGTGAAGTGTTTCTTCCTGGTGGGGTGAATAGTCCAGTTCGGGCCATGAAGGCCGTCGGTGGCACACCATTTTTTGTCGCGCGCGGCGAAGGACCCTGGATTATTGACGTCGACGGTAACCGCTACGTTGACCTCATCGGAAGTTATGGCCCTTTGGTATTAGGGCACTGTCATCCCTCGGTAGTGAAGGCTATCGGTGATGCGGCGACGCTCGGGACATCGTACGGGGCGCCCACAGTTGGTGAGACCGACTTGGCTCGGTTGGTGGTCGATATGGTACCGGGGATGGAACGTCTCCGTCTGGTGAGCTCCGGCACGGAAGCGACCATGAGCGCTATTCGGGTTGCCAGGGGCGCAACCAATCGCGATAAAATTGTGAAGCTAAATGGCTGCTATCACGGCCATGCGGACTACTTGCTGGTCAAAGCCGGCAGCGGCGGTTTGACGTTCGGTCAGCCTGATTCAGCCGGTGTACCAGCTGGTTCGGCCAGGGATACCCTGGTGGCGGAATACAACGATCTTGATAGTGTTCGTACATTATTTGAAGCCTACCCGGACGAGATTGCCGCGGTCATTATGGAACCTGTTCCTGGGAATATGGGAGTGATGGAGCCAAAGAAGGGTTACCTAGAAGGCCTCCTCGCGATGTGCCACCAATATGGTGCCCTCCTGATTTTTGATGAGGTCATGAGCGGATTCCGTGTCCATCCCGGTGGAGCGCAAGCGCTGTATGGAGTCACTCCTGACCTGACGTGTTTGGGTAAAGTCATCGGCGGTGGGTTGCCGGTTGGTGCGTACGGGGGGCGGGCCGACGTGATGAGGAATGTGGCACCGGAAGGGGCCGTGTATCAGGCCGGTACGCTTTCAGGCAACCCGCTATCGGTCGCTGCTGGCCTGGCTACTTTGACGGCTCTAAATCAGCCCGGTGTGTTTGAGCGCGCGGTATCTGCGGCGACTCAGATATGCGATGGCTTGTCTGCGCTCGCACAGCAGAAAGGTGTGCCTTTATGCGTTCAGCGTGTCGGCACTATGTTTACCGCCTTTTTTACTGATGCTGAACAGGTGACGACCCTCTCCGATGTTCAGGCCTGTGACTTCGACAACTTCCGCGTATTTTTCCACGCGTGCCGTGACCATGGAGTCAACTTACCCCCCAGCCAATACGAAGCTTGCTTTGTATCGGCAGCGCACGATGAGCATGCGGTCACGACCGCTTTAGAGGTCTTCGCGCGCGCGCTTGACGCGCTCAAGAGTGCGTGTTAGGTAGCAGCGCGTTCCGGCCATTGGGTCGGTTCAGGTTTGAAATTCAGTCTAGATTCTAAAGGGTTTTGTCGAATCTTAGCTCCAATGAGCCGCGCAAGTCGGCCCCTTCGAAACCAAGCCGTTCTGGGCGAGAAATGCTCTCCGCATTTAGCTTCGCAACGATCGGCCTCGAAATGGGGGTCAGTATCTTCGTCGGCTGGTACGCGGGGCAGTGGTTAGACGAACGCTTTGAGACTCGGCCATGGCTCATGGTTGTTTTCTTGTTCCTGGGGCTCGCCTCAGGCTTTCGTAGTCTCTTTCGGTTAGCGAAACGTGCCGCTAGAGATGCGCAAGACGACAGCCCCGATCCACCCGAGTCAGTCGGATAAACGGTGGGTGACTTACGGATCCGGCGATACGTGCTCCTGACCAACCTGGTGATGTTCGCCATCGCGGCATCTCTAGCCTGGTTGTACAACGGGGTAGTAAGCCTTGAAGGGGCAATCGTTGGTACGTGTATCGCTCTAGTGAATTTGTTCACTCTCACTTGGCTTGTGGGGCGACTCATTGCAAGCGCTGGTGGGCAATCAAAAGCCGTTTACGGGTTGCTGCTGACACTCAAAATGGGAGCAGTACTCGGAGTGATTGCGTTCGTGATTCTAGTGATGAATGTCGACATAGTGGGCCTCCTACTCGGATTATCGTCCGTAGTTACCTCGCTCATTATCGGCGGATTACTCGCTAGTCTGGCTGGAAATTCGACAGAAGCTTTGCCCGACGATGCGGTGTAAGAACGCAACGTAGGGCGGCTGGAAAAGCGAAGAGCGGTGTCTGTGGGTTTGTTCACTGGGACTGCAAAACGTATGCGGAGACGCAGGTATGCGTAGCATGATGAAAGCGCGAAACAACATCGCCGGCTGGTCGTTGAGCCTGGTAATACTTGCCATGTCACTCCCGGCCTTTGCTGCGGGCAACAGTGGCCATGCGGCTGATGGTCACGTTCCGAGTGATGATCACTGGAGTATATTCGCCAGCATCGTTCCTGAGAGCGGTCTGAATAATCTCCGTTATATGTTCGGAGCAACGCTGACGGGGCAAGCAGCTCCAAGCCGAGTGATGCATGTCATCATTGGATTTGTCGTCCTGGTGCTGGGCCTGTTTCTCGCAATCCGCGCTGCCGCAAAAACAAAACAAGATGGTGTCGAAGCGTTGCTGCCGGAGAATAAGCTGGGGCTGTTTACAGTCTTCGAGCTTCCCGCTGCTTACTTCTTCAACACGATGGAAGACCTGATGGGGAAGAAGAAAGCTACGTTCTTTTTTCCGTTGATAATGTCCCTCGCAGTCTTCATTTTTCTCTCCAACATACTCGGCGCCATCCCTGGGTTCTTACCGGCGACTGACAACCTCAACACAACACTCGCCCTGGGGCTTGTCGTCTTTGTTGTAACTCACATTTACGGGATAAAAGAGCACGGTGCAGGAGCGTACTTCGCACACTTCCTTGGACCGATGCGTAGCCCGGCATGGTTGCCTCTCATGATTTTGATGCTCTTTATTGAAATTATCAGTCATATCGCACGACCCATTTCGTTAGGTATTCGGCTGATGGGGAATATGTATGGCGACCATGCGGTATTAGGCGTTTTCCTGGGTTTCGGCTTCCTGTTGGTGCCGTTGCCCGTCATGGTGCTGGGCACCGTGGTCGCAATTGTTCAAACACTTGTGTTCTGTCTGCTTTCGATCGTGTATATCGCGCTCGCAGTTGAACACGCTGAGGATCACTAATTCGTTCGATAGCTATTTTGACGTACCTGACCGTCCCAAGGAGGAGATCAAATGTTTAAGTTCCGCAAAGCTTTCACCGTCTCGGTGCTCGCAATTTTCGCACTCTGCGTCTTCGGTTCCGTGGCTCTAGCACAGGCTCCGGCCGCTGATGCTGCTGAAGCCGCCACAAGTGCTGCGACTGGCGCAGCGGACAATGAGTTCACGATGAAGGGCTACATTGGCCTAGCCATCGGTTTCGGTCTCGGCATCGCTGCTTTCGGTGGTGCGATGGGCCAAGGGCGGGCAGCTGCAGCTGCTCTTGAGGGGATCGCTCGTAACCCAGGAGCATCGGGCAAAATTTTCACCCCGATGATTCTCGGACTTGCGCTCATCGAGTCGCTCGTCATCTACTCGCTGCTCATTAGCTTCTTGCTCCTGGGTAAACTCTAACCGACTGCCATTTACGGGCTGGTTCAGGTTTTACTCAATTGAATGCCGCCGTATAGGCGGCATTCATTCATTCTTCCCATCGTCACTGCGTTCTTTTGAGCGCACGCCCACTCAAGGCGCGTGCTCTAGCAGTGCATCGATGTACCCTTCATCTAGTTCATCAAGCATCATTGTAGCGCCGCATTTTGGGCACTCAGGGCTTTCGAGGCCGCTACGCTTCAATGCCTGGGCTTCCACATCGGTCGTATGTTCGTTTCCGCAGGCTTGACACCACCATGGAAGAATAAAGCTGGCTACACTGCCTCGACCCACAAAGTTGGTGATCATTCCAACCTGTGAACTCATGGCGGGTGACACGCGTTCCCATACTATGGTTTGAGAATCGCCACTTGATTGCATCGCACGAATCCACTCGCGTACCCCTAGCGAGTCGATTCGCGAGATATTGGCTAGATCGAGGATAACCCGAGCGCTGCCTTTCGGAATCAGACCACTCAGGTCTGAGTCGCCAGAAATCGCTCCAATAGGGCGAACCAGCAGAGTGTAGTCATCTAGTTTTTCAGTTTCGATACGAAAAGACACTATCAGCTCCGGACGGCTATCCAATTGCGTTGTGCGCAGTATACTCCGCGCGATGAGCACAACTGAAGCATACTGTCTTGCGTCGTTTGAGCACCCACTCTTAGATTGTCAGGCATTCCTTACCCAACTCGACACGCCTTTGGGAGAACAGACCAGTTCAACCGCCTTGGTTGAACTGCTGTCCGCATCGTCCAGTGATTCTCAATCATGGGATTCGGAGACGAAGCCGGCTATTCGTAGGTTGTTGCGTGTGGGAGGGTTCAAGCCATCGGGCCGAAATAAACCAGCATCCGAATATTTGGTGCAGGCTATCGAAAAAGGGCGCTTAGGAAGCATTAATCCCGTCGTTGACATCATCAACGTAGCGTCGCACCGGGGGGGGATCCCAATCAGCGTACTGGATTATGACCGACTGATTGGCTTGCCTCGCTTGGTGATGGGCGGACCAGGGGAGTCCTATGTATTCAATGCCTCAGGCCAGATGATTGATGTGTCTGGCTTATTGTGTTTGGCAGACGATGAGGGACCTTGCGCAAATGGAGTAAAGGATTCACAGCGTACAAAAACCTGTGCTGCAACGCGCCGTATCCTGACAATTTTATGGGGCACAAAGGAACTTCCTGGGCGTACAGCGCAAGTCGCATCTCAGTATCGTCAACTAATCGATAACTTCGTAGCATAATGCCGCCAATGACTAGCCTCTATATTCTGATAGCACTGTCCATTCTGCTAGTAGCCTGTGGGTCCGCCTCCAATCCTTCCGATGTATCTCCGAATTCGTCGAATTGGGAGCCGCGGCGTAACGTGGATACGGATGATTCTCGAGTCGGCTCAGAGCCCAGTGACGCGACCAGTTCCCTACCAAACGACTTGCATGGACGCCGCGACATGAATCCATCGGCAATATCGGAGGATACGACAGACCGTATTGCGGATGTTGATAGCGATGAAGAGGAGATCGAGATTGCGGCTACGGATGCGGAGACGTCGAGTATCGAAGCGGTTGCACTGACGAAAAGTGATTTCAGTGATGCGGTCGATAGCGGGACTGTCTACGACTTTCTGGCGAAATACGACGGGCCAATTTGCGACGAACAGACGTGTCTCGTAGTCACAATGGCGCCCACGGGAACGGCTGTTTCCGTCCACGGTACATTCAATTCCTGGGGTGATACTGGTGCAGTAAAGCTTGTGGAATTGGATGGTGCGCCCGGAATCTTTCATGGGACGTTACCAGCACCTAATGAGACCAGTTTAATTGAGTACAAGCTGAAGCTGGACGGAGAGTGGGCGTTGGATCCGACGAATGCCTACATTGCGTTCGGAGGATATGGCGCGAATTCAGCTCTATATGGGGAAAAAAGGGGGCGGATTACTGAAATCGAAGATGTGTATTCGCCAACACTTGGTAATAGCCGTTCGCTTTATGTGTATCTTCCCGCGCCGTATTTTTCATCATTGGACACATCATTTCCCGTGCTCTATCTGCAAGATGGCTACAATATCTTTCAGAATCCGATGGCACCGTTCGGATCTTGGGATATTGAGCAACTACTCGACACAGAGATTGCGTCCGGAACCATTACGCCGTGCATTGTCGTGGGCATAGATACTACCGACAGACTTTCTGAATACACCTATGGCAAATACGCAGTGGATGCCCCGCAACCGAAACTTGAGCAGTACACTACCTTCATCAAAGAGAAAGTTATTCCGCTGGTAGATGATACCTACAGAACTCTCGAAGGGCCCCAGTATCGCGCTATTGCTGGAGCTTCACTTGGCGGTTTGTCTGCGCTTTGGATCGCTCTGATGGAACCGCAATTCTTCGGTGCGACTGCTTCACTCTCTGGATCGTTTTGGGTGGGAGAGGACGGTTTGACCGATCCCATGCGCACCATTATTACGAGCGGACAAATTGCAGCATCTCCGTCTACGTTGCGTATTTATCTCGACTCCGGATCGGTGTCAGGGGATGGGCAGTCGGGCTACGCAGGTGATAGCTGGGTGTACACAGATTGGACTCGCAATGCACTCATTGAATCCGGGTGGACTAATCGGCTCGTCTGGGACACGGACGATGATTTATTGACCGTACCGGCTAACCTATCGACCGACACATCGGTCGATAGTGTACCCAGGTTTGAGTGGCAGGAGTCATTAACCGCCGATAGTTTACAGGCCCAAAAGAACCTGGTCAGTCTCGTAGCTCTTGGGCAGGGTCATAATGAAGCAGCATGGAAGATTCGCTTTCGGTCGGTGGTTAGATACTTGTTTGCCCTCTAATGTGAGGAGGTGATGAGGAGCGCGGTGCGTAGAAGATTCACATCGCTAAGCACCTTTATCGGTTGGAGCGCCGCCACGAGCTGAGTCGCTGCCTGCGTCAGTACATCGGCGGATTGCTGAATCTGCGAAGCCAACTCTGCCGCGGCCCCCTCGACCTCTTTTGCTCTCGCTGCCACCTCCAATACCTCCGATGGCGAGAGAGGTTGGAGTGATGGACTTCCAGTTATCAGAAAGCGCGCGATAAGCGTCTGCGCCAAGGTTTCATAGGTGATATAGGCGCGATCATCTTCTGAAAGTCCCGGGAACTCGTGTGCAGAGAACTTCGCACTGCTGATCCCGAACGATTTTTCAAACCCGTCGGCTAATCGGCTAGCATAGTCGAGGATGCGGTCGGTTTCGGTGAGGTCGTTCATTGATCGGAAAGGCCGTGGATTTCCCGATGGCTCAGTGTAGTACGGTCGCGGAATCCATCGTAAATGCTCCAAGACCGCCTGAATTGCAGGCGGAAATAGCGTTCCTCCAAGGAGCTGAAGACGTTTTGCTTCCACCGCTCGCTTTACTGCGGCCCTGTGACCTAGTTGATGGAGTTGAATGAGCCATACGCGGTCAATGATGTCTTTCCCTTTGGTTTCCGAACCCTCCGCAAGTATTTCCAAACCGAGCGATATCGTCGCGCGGGCGGTCGCTGCAATGCTAGCCAGGCGGTCTACGTCCCGTAGGACAAACTCTCCAGGCTCCGCTACTACCGAGCGGTTCACCATCGCCCCATACTCGCGAACGAAACGCTCGGTATCGCGAACGCCTTCCAGGCACCGATTCAGAAAGCTTTTTTCACGGAGCGATCGACTCATAATCAATCCGAGTTGTTCCTGGTCTTCGCCAACGCGCATCGGAGGACGGGGTTCGCTTATGAATGATTGTCGCAGAGCTTCTTCGTCGATAGGCGAGAACAGATTCCAGGCGTCTTCCCGACTTGGAAAGCCCAGGTCTGCAAGTCTCCCCGTGCGGAATCGATATGCCAGCTCTTCGTTTTCGAGGCGTAGACCTGTTTTGCACGCAAACATCAGGTCACGCGCTCTCTTTAGGCCACCCCGGTACAAGGCATCGACCATACGCGTCACTCGTGAAACCTCATCTTCCTCGGTCGGAGGCAGTACGATAACGAAGTCTTGGTCTGGCGTTCTGAGGTGGATATAGTGTTGTTCGTACGCTTCGATTTCATCCTCTTCAGTACGATCGAGGACGATCACAGCGTGATTGAGTATGTAGTCGACGAGTAATTCTGGGTCGAGGTCGGACACCGTGTCAACGACGAGTTGCTCCCCTCCAGCAGCCGATAGAATTGCCAGCCATGCATCCAGCTCGGCGGTATCAAGTTCAGCACCGCGCCAGACATCAAGATCGACGAACGCTTGGCGTTGCTCAGAAGTCGTCATGGGGATGAGATCGAGACAGTCTTCGACTCCGATCTCCCGCAGTAGCAAGTATAAGCTATCGGGAGCTAGCTTGCGGATGAATGACTCAGGATCACTCAGATCCAGGATAGCGTTTACCTTGGCGGTTCCAGACAAGCGCTGAAAGTTGTCTGGGAGCTGTCGCAAGGCGCGTGCGCGGATGATATCGGGGTGCATTGGCTCGGTCCCTTACTGTGTCGAGGCTCACCTATAGGCGCGCTTGCCGTGATCGGCAAGTGGTGATTTCTCATCTATCCCTTTGGAAGATGTGAGAAGAGGGGCTTCGCGCACGGGAACGCGTGCAAATTACCTACAGTCTGCTAGGCTCCCGCCCCGCGGGACAAGTGCACAATGTGGTGCATATAGACTGTTCTGCAACGTCCGGTTTCATTTTGGAAAGTACGCACACACCACCTCCGCCGTCATCGGCGTCCAATACGGAGACTATCCCGTCTGAAGATATTCTTGCGGAGCGGCTGCGCTGGCTTGTGCGCGCTCAGCCTGGCGTATTTGGCTTACTCGTTGTCGTAGTTGCGTGGTTCGCGCTTCATGGCTTCGGATTAGGCACGCACGGTTTGTGGGATCCATGGGAAATGGACCGCTCTCACATCGCCCGTACAATGGTTGGTAATCCCAGGATTATGGTTATCGAGGCGGCGAAACCGTCTCGTTTTGGTCCGATCGCATCCTGGTTGAATGCGCGATATGGCGATTCCGTCGTGGTCGTGACGCCTGAGCAAGCGGTCAACGCTACTACCACCCCAGCGAAATTGATGGAGCAGGCAGTCCAGCAACTTGCGCGAGATATTTTTCACGTGGTGATCGTAGATATCTCATCGATAGCACCCGATATGAGTAATCCGGCCCAGGTCCGTGAGCTTGTATCATTGCTCTCGAGAATCGAACCAATGAATGCGAGCGCTCGTATCGTACTAACGTCTCCTTTATCGAGTGATATTGAAAACAGTGGTGACGAGGAACAGTTCAGGGCACTCGCCGGTCGCTTACACGTCGAATTGAATGCAGGTGAGCTCTACGGGAAGACCTGGGGCAAGCCAGGGACCTTTCGGCGCAATCTATCGAAGCTACTCAAGTCCGCATACAATTCGGGGTACTCGCCTTTTCCGGGTCTTATCGCGCCAGCCTCCAAGAGTTTTGTAGATGCCGGATTTTGGAAGGCGGTAGATCGCCGTAAACTCAAAGACGATTTCACCCAGGCCATTGACACATCGCTACTTAGTGAGCTTGCGAGTTCGCCGACATTTCATCTCCAAACTCCAATACAGGCTTGGCCCGTAGGTGAGGACTATAATGCTCTAGTCTCTGACTTTAGGACAGGAGCAGCCACTGCTCGTCCGGAGGCTATACAGGCGGTAGCTTCATTAGAATCAGTTATAGACGAACAGCGTTCTGATACGTGGCTACGGCCATTTGCGAAACACGAAGGCAGTACCGAGGATCTCCCTCCTCTCGAATATTGGCTGACAGCGATCTCATATTCAGTGTTGGGATTCAGTGAATGGACGACTCGGCTACCCTCATTTGTTTTGGGTTTTTTCGCACTGCTTCTCGTATTCCGAGCCGTAAATCTCGTATTTGGCTCTACGGCAGCTACATTGACGGGCTTGGTCCTCTGCACGTCCCCGTTATTTTTTGCGGAAGCTCGTGCAGCATCTGGTGGTTCTGGCGCAATGCTTGGACTGACTATGGCGGGATGCGGTTATATGTTGGCGATAGCCCGCGGCCAGGTCGCATTCGGACCGCTGCCGCTCATTCTGACGGGCGCAGCGATCTCATTTTTTTCCATCGGGTTCGCCGGACTATTCCTACCTTTTATCATCGGATTTACGTACTTGGTGACTGCACGCACGGTGCGATTCGACATCCTGGCACCGGTCGCGTTGCTTGGCCTGGCTATAGCGGCACTCTCGGGTCCGGTACTCAATGCGGAGCCTGGCGATATTTGGCATCACTTCTCTCTCGATAATCCGCTGCTTACTTGGAATGTGTCGCTCGCAGAACGGCCCGTGAAATTCAACTTCGATGTGCTGGTTCGGCAAATAGGATTTGGCGCGGCTCCCTGGTCGGCATTGCTGCCGTTCGCCTTTGGCATTTTGCTACTCGACAGTGGGCGGAACGATAATCCGGAGAGACGCCGAGCCGGAACATTAGTATGTCTCTGGTTTTTCGCTACGTTCGCCTTTCAAGCTATGGTTTTGAAGCACAACAACCTCTTCGTGTTTCCTGCTATTGCCGCAGTCGGTATCGCGGTTGGTCTCTACCTCGAGAGGCTATATCGCGGGGAAGGTATGGGAGGGCTACCTGCATTCGTGGCGGCGATACTGCTGGTTCTTCTGTATTCCAATTTGAAGAAGTCGCCCGAACCGCTCACATCGTTTTTGACGGTTGACCCACCGCTGATCGGATTTGGTGAAAACCGTGATTATCCGGAAGCACTCTCTTTACCCACGTACCTCCGGTTGACCTTCATTTCTGTGGCTCTACTACTGGCAGTACATGGGCTGCGATTACCTACACGCGGACGTCTCTTGCTTGGTTTTTTCTCTCGGCCTCGGCCAAATACCGTATCCGGGGGAATTGTTCTGACAGTACTGGCTGGGCTGTTGCTGTATGGCGTGCAATCGCAAATTGCTGGTGCCTTTACGACTCGTGAGGGGCGAGCGCTTGAAACCATTCACCGTCTTTACGTTCGTGATGTGTTTTACTGGCGACCGCACCTCTGGACCTTATGGGCTGTGACCGGCTTGGGCGTATTGACCTTGATTGGTGCACATACTCGTATTTTTCAGTTAGCAGGTGGTTGGGTTCGTCGGTGGGTGCTGACTAAAACGATGTTACGGACTTTGGCCTGTTTTGGTGCGTTAGCCACGGCAGGGTTGGCGATAGGTGCGCTGGAATCACCCGAAGCTATTGTCATCGCCTCAACAAACACGTCGATTATCGTGGGCCTTATTCTCGGTTTTTCAGTCGCATTGGGGCCCAATGATCACGTCCCGGATTTATTGATATTCTGTGCGTTGTTGGCAGGTATTTTGTCCGCCTTTATGGCTGGTCTGCCGGGGCTTTTCGCAAGCCTTATTGGCGTTGCTGTTCTGCTGACTGTTTCTCGGATACCGATGGTCTGGACCTTAGGCTTATGCATTCTTGTCGGGATGCTAGGGGGCTGGCCTAGCCTAGATGAATTCGGCATCGCTGCGCATGCAGCTCGAGCACTTAGTCTAGGAGTTTGTATCGCTGCGAGCATACGTCTAGCCCGCGCTACCAACACAGCATTCAATGCCGGACTGTCGAGCGTTTTTGAAAGCCCCCTCTCGGGGTGGTCGGTGCTCGGGTTTGGTGTGACGCTGGGGATCCCACTTATTGCAGCTGATTGGCTCTCCTTAGCGCACGCAGATAGCTTTGTGGCACAAGCCAAAGGGGCTGTTGTATGGGTAGGTGGTATTTCCTTTGCCGTCTTCACCTTGTGCAGTGTTTCCATATTACGCGCTGCGATAGCCGATAGAGTATCGCGTTTTCGTGGTGCTGGATCTGGTCTACTTGGTTTCATAGGACGTGAAAGCCAGACGTTCTATTGGGTCCACTTTGGTCTAGCGGCTGCTCTGGGTGTAAGTTCACTCTTTATCCTAATTGAGTATGGCACATACCCCGCCGATGGCTTCATTTGGTGGGCCACCATACAAAGCCCATTCTTCATCGTATCCGTGTCGCTTATTGGTCTGACGGCATGCGCAATATTCTGGGCTGCCAAGCATCCAGCAGGTCGACTTGCTGCGCTTCGCCAAGCATCAAACGCTCTCCCTCTGATGACGATTTGTCTGGTGATGCTCTGTGCGGGGCTCTTTGGACAGCTCTTGCCTGAGTCTGGCCTTCGCAATGTGGATTATCTGGTACTAAGCGCCGAAGCACGCGATGCGCAGGCGTCTGAACTGCGTTTTTTAGGATTCCTTGCCGGCAATCTATTACTCGCCTCCTCGTTGGTCGCATTCCACGCGGTTTGGCGCCACCTCAAGCGTTCCAGTCGGCTGGCATGTCTGGCGGTTTTTGGCGCAGCCACGTTCGCGGTTTCGATCATGCTCGTCGCACTATCAGCAAAGTGGCAGCAATTAGCGCCAGCAGTACAAGCACCCTCCGAAGATGCCTATCTACCGTACTTATTTTGGGGTAGCCGTCGGACACTTGCACTCTATGCCGTGCTTCTTGGTCTGCTTTGTTTACGAGTCGCCCGTAGTTTACCGGCTTGGTGGGCTAGCAAGGCTTGGCTGACGGAGCGGGCGGGCCGCCTCGAAAAATGGCTCGATGCATGGCGACAGCCATGGGCCTTTTCTGCAGCGATTGCAAGTCTAATTGTCGTCTTATTGGCTGCGCTTAGTGACGGTGCCGAACGGTGGGTATTGGCCGCGATTGTGCCTTTCATGTGGTTGGGATGGGCCGCCCCCTTTCGCTATCTGGAACGATATACCAGTGGCGCTGCGATCATGTCTCGCGGTGCGCTTCATCTCGCAGTCGGACTTATGCCTTGGTTTATCTCCGGCGGACTGGCATCACTTTTCTCCGTAGCAGGACCAAGCTTGATGCATGCGATTACCGCATATATTGGGTTCATAACGCTGTGGGTGTTAGCAGTGCAGCTACGTCTAAGTTTGGGAGTGGCGGACATCCTTGGCGCGCTCCCGCTGGCTGGGCCATTGGGAGTAGCCAGCGGTGTCCTTGCCGCATTTGATGCACAAGCCATCCCCGCGAGCTTCTCACCTGAGGGTGGTGGCGCATTGGTCTGTGGACTAGCTTTATTGTCCTTGGGCTTATTGGTGTTCAACTTTTTGGGGACTTGGCAGAAGCCTTGGTTTGCCCTGGAGCTACTGGAGCGGCCAAGGATTTTCGTTCCTGTTCTGGCATTCGCGGTCTGCGGTTTTGCTCTGACCTACAACCAGAACTTAGTTCATGCTTTGAGTCTTCACGTGTCTCAGAAGCACATACTCGCCCAACTAGAAGATGTCGATGCGGATGCCATAAGCGATGGTCGTCTATTCAAACATGGGCTAAGTGGTGCGGAGTCGCGTCGGAACTTTTATCTGTCTGATATTGGGGAAGTGAAAGACGCAAAGACATTACTCGGCGCACTGGCAGGGGAGAGCGACCGTGTTCTCCCTATCAGTCAGTCTGGTTCAAGCGTCCCTGAGTATCGAGTTGTGACGGGGTTTTCGCCCAAAAATGATGTGGACGGAGATGGCGTGCGCGATGCACCGGCCGACGCCGCCATAGTCATAGCGGTCGATGCAACTGAAAATCGCATACAGGTGGCTGATCGTAATTGGGCGGCAGGTATTTGGACCGGCTCTTTTATGTATGACCAAGCTGGTTGGAAATACGAGGTTACCAATAATGACTCGGACCATCTGTTCTTTGACCGTATGAGTGGCGTCGCTCCAGCAGGCGGAGACCCAGTTAGTCGGTTACCCAAATTTGTTCTGGGCGGTGGTCCGGGAAGCCTCGTTCGAGTGGTATCTAAGGAACTATCTGACGCAACTGCGACAGCAGAACGCCGCGAGCGGTACTACGCGCTCATACCAAAGGTGGGTAGTGGTTCGCCCGGCTACTCTGATAGTGGCTCATTTTCGTCTCTCAATCACCGATTCCGCAAACTCACTGGTAAGCATC
>PKDL01000132.1 GCA_002863065.1 Pseudomonadota bacterium | reverse complement strand
TGGATGACCAAGGGGTGAATACCGACAATGACAGCGGATATGGCGGCGCTCACCAAAGGCCATTGCAGACGTAGTGCTAGTCCGAAGACTAAGGAGGTCAGCATTAGGTGTAAGACCAGGCTGGACGCATGAAACCCCATCGGCTCGGGGCCGAACAGCATCCATTGGGTCGTTTGTGCCATCGCGGTAACCGGTCGATAAAAACCGGCATTGGCTGTCCATTGCTCAAAGGACCACATCGCACTGGAAAAGGCGCCAAATACGCCATTCCAATCGTGTATTCGCGGGTTCTTCAGAATCAGATTCGTATCGTCGTATACGAATTGGAAGCTCAAGACATGGCTGTAAAGTCCGGCGACCAATAACAGAATTAAGGCTAGAGTAGCGATACGCCAAGACCGCTCTCGAAGATACGGAGAAGACATAGGCACTTGCGATATGCTGCCATTAGACATGTTGAGAACCTATCAGGAGCATGGTTCGGTGTCGTGAATATGGTTGCCATTTCTCGGATGTTGTAGGGCGCCATACCTTCTGACTCGACCGACGTGCGCTTCAATGGTAGGCCCAATGACATGCATGCGGACGAAGCACGAATCATGGCGTTAACCTCGATCGCGCATTTCTTCACGCACGTATTCATGCTCGTCTATCCAACTCTCGCGGTGCTTATTGCGCGTGAATGGGGAACAACCGAAGCGGATATGTTGCTGCTGGCAACTCCCGGATTCGTATTGTACGGACTAGCCGCGTATCCACAGGGTCTTTGGGCGGATCGGATTGGAGGCTTCTGGCCCGTCGTAGTGGGGCTACTTGGTATGGGCGTGGGTGCTCTTGTCTGTGGTTTTTCGGCGAGTGACCGTGGGCTGGCAGTTGGGCTCGGAATCATTGGATTGGGTGCGAGCGCCTATCATCCGGCTGGTCTTGGACTCATTTCTCATGGCATGTCACGTCCGGGGTGGGCGCTTGGGGTCAATGGCGCCATTGGCAGTGCTGCTGTCGCGACCGCGCCTGCTCTTGCAGAACTTATGAGTCTGGCGTTCGGATGGCAGGGCACGTTCCTTGGACTCGGTGGTATCGCCCTGATAAGCGGTGCGGTGCTATCGCGCTTTCCGATTGTTGTCGATATCGGCAAGGATGCCTCAGCGCCAGGAAAAGATGACAAAGAGAGCCTGTTTACGGGTCCCTTTCTGTGGTTATGCCTTGCGATGCTCTTCAGTGGGTTGGCCTATCGCGGTGTTAATACGGTGTTCCCGACGTTGTTTGCTGAACGCGTCGAAGGGCTGGGGCATGGTATAGCGACCAGTGTGGCCTATGGCTTCGCGGTGGTGATGAACTATTTCGGTGGTCGGCTCGTCGATAAATTTGAAGCGCCCACCTTATACTTCGCTTTCCATGCTATCAGCTTCTTTCCCTTGCTATTGACGGCCTGGCTTGCCGGCCCGGCGTTGCTATCTGTGGCAGCCCTTTACGCAGCGAGCGCCATGGCTGCGCAGCCTGTGGAAAACCGTTATATTGCAATCAATAGTCCCGCATCCCGCCGTAGCGTTGCGTACGGGATAAAGTTCACGATTACATTTGGCGTAGGAGCACTGGCAGTCCCAGTCGTAAGCGCGATACTCTCAGCACACGGTACGCAGTCAGTGATGTGGGCTCTTTCGGGCACAGTCGGGGCGCTGGTGTTGTCGGCATGGGCATTATTACGGTTTGTAAAGGTGGCGCGTTAGGTACGCCAACCTGAACGGAGAGTCGTTTATGGGGTATTGGGCGCTGGATCTTGGAACCACTAATACGGGCATTGCCCGCTGGAATGAGGATACTCAGCGCCCTGAGTTGGTTCGCTTGACCGATATTTGCCGTGCGCCTGATAGCGATGAGCCACTTGAAGCTCCGCGTATGATCCCCTCCGCCACGGAAGCACTACCGCACAATGGTTTTTTCGAACGCTTTTGTGCCCGGCCACTGTTGGCTAGCCGATTTTTTATCGGGCGCTGGGCCCACATTGGGCGGCCGGCATTAGAAAAGAATGAGGCTACACAGAAAGAATCTTACGCGCCTCTATTCAAATCCTATCTTGGTAAAGAGCCACTACGGACGCTAGCCAAACTCGAGGGACGTCCGTTATCTGCGAGAGATATCACTCGGCGCTTTCTTCGTGAGCTTCTCTATTCTGTGCACCAAGCGACCGGCGAGCGGCTGCGTGAGCTTGTCGTAACCACTCCAGTGGACGCGTATGAGACCTATCGTGCCGAGGTATCCCAAATTGCACGTGGGCTTGGGGTAAAGCGTGTTCGCTTCATTGATGAACCTGTGGCAGCCGCCTTGGGATACGGGATTTCCCTGGGCCGCGATCGAAACGTCTTAGTGGTCGATTTCGGTGGAGGGACATTGGATATCGCCCTAGTTACATTGACGGCCAAGGGAGTTAGGGGTGGGCAGTGTTCGGTAACTGCGAAAGCAGGTCGGGCGATAGGCGGTAACGTAGTCGACGGCTGGATTCTCGACCACCTTAGTGAAAAGCAGGGGATTTCATTATCCACAGATACCCATGATTGGGAGAGAGGCTTCTGGCTCCGAGCTGCCTTGGCTGAAGCGCGTCATGTGAAAGAAGCGTTGTTTTTCGAGGAAACGGCGCTGTTTCGGCTCACTCCACCAGAACATATGCGACGTCTCGAAGCCCAGCTAAGTGGGGAAAAGGCCAAGCCCATAAAGTGGTCGAGGCAAGAGCTCATCACACTGCTTGAGCAATGTGGGATGTACCGTGAGCTGAATGCCTGCGTAGAAGAGGTGCTATCCGCTGCTATGGAATCGAGCGTTTCAGAACCCGACATCGACGAAGTGCTGATGGTCGGTGGCTCGACTTTATTACCAGGAATCTATGCCCGATTTGAGGAACGGTTTGGCCGAAATCGGGTTCGTGCCTTTCAGCCATTTGAGGCGGTCGCGTACGGAGCTGCGGCATTCGCAGCTGAGCAGATAGCCACGTCTGATTATATTATTCATGATTATGCACTGAGGACTCACGATGCGCGCACACATCAAGAGCAATACGTCACTATTGTTCCTAGAGGTACGCGCTTTCCTACGAAGCCAGACTTTTGGCGACAGAAGTTGGTGCCAACGTGCGCGCTAGGTGAGCCGGAGCGGTTGGTAAAGCTCGTCATCTGTGAGTTGGGGATTGAAGACGGTGAGCTACGCCGTTTTACCTGGGATGCACGCGGCAACGTCAAGTCGCAAGGTGGTAATAGAGAGCGGGTGGTCGTGCCGCTCAATGAGTCTAATCCTGCCTTGGGATCGCTCAATCCACCGCATCAGCCGGGCGATAGAACGCCTCGACTGGATATTCAATTCGGTGTGAATGAGGAGCGTTGGTTGGTCGCCACCGTAATTGACCTACAGAGCGGTCAGAAGCTGATGGACGGCGAGCCGGTGATTCGACTGTTGTAATTGAGGTGTAATAGGAGCGTACTCTGCGGATGGCCCACTGAGTTGTAGAAGAGGCCTACAACCCGTGGGAGCGTGATTTGAGGTATGGCCTGGTAACCATCCCTCGGAATCATCGCATGTTCGATAGACGCTGACGTCTTTTTCGTTCTGCTACAGACCGAGCATGAATCGGGATTGCCTTAGTTGCAGATCATTGCCGTGTAGGACAGTTTTCCTGCCTCAATCAGGGTATGGACCTTGTTGTCACCGGCATTTTCACCAGCGCTAGCAACACAAGTTTTACCGTCCACGGTAGCCGTCAACTCAACCTCACCAGGGTCGACATTATTGAAGACGACAATTCCAGCGTCCGTAGTGACGCCACTGTCCGAGAAGATGCCATCAGCTACGTCGGAGTTCGAGTAGTTTGGCCCTTGCGCGGCTGTACCGATGGTCATTTCCGCCGTTGCGCCCTCGATGGGATCAGTTCCGTCGGTAAGGAGTAAGGTGACGTGGCCCTTTGCAGGGTCAGCGTCTGCCCCTAACGCAGCCGTTACGATGTCGACGAGTGTTTCGTTGATGAAGGCCCAAGTAGCGCTCACGGTACCGGTTGTCGTCTCATCGAGATAGTACTCCACGCGAAAAGGGAAGTACTTATCCTTGGTGGCGTTTAGAACCAGCATGTCGCCAGCGATGAAATCCACTGACCCGGTTGCTTGGCCGTTTGCATCGGTGGTTAGGCATGTATCTTCGCCCCCGTTGAGCGACCAACAGAGAGTCACGTCTTCGACCGGTTCACTCGACAGAAAGTCATTGATTGTGATGGTTTGGCTAACCGAGAGTCCTGACTCGGTGGCGTCGTCTTCGCTGCATGCGGCCAGTGCGGAAATCAATGTTACTGAGAGCGCGAGCGCTACTACCTTATTCATATATTACCTCTATTCCTGTTGGGGGTGTTGAAACGTCGCCTAAGCATCTATTCTCGCGGATAGTGGTTGTCAAATTACAGGGTTGCAGTCCGCCTTTTCATGCCTTGGAATATGGTACTCACCATCAGCAAGAGAGGTTATGGGCCACCTGGATTCAGCGTATCCAAAGTAGAGGCGAGCTCTGCATATGCTCCCTGTTCGGTTTCAGTCATGGAGAAGATCAGGTTTTTGTCCTCATGCGGGTCCATGAGAAGGTCGAAGAATTCCTCGGTAATTGAGCCGTCGTTTTGCGCTTCCCTAATGAGCTTGTATTGCGCATTACGTACAGCGACCGCGTTTTTTGAGTTCGGGACGGGGACTTCAAACACTTCGGCGTACATCCAAGTCCGAGATTCGTCGCTCACATTATCGAGTACGTGATTGAAAGGGACTGAGTCGATTGTAGTACCAGACGTTGCTGTCGCTATATCGATATCGAATAACGCGCCAATAGTAGAAAAGAAATCCACCGTTTGTACCAGCGCATATGCATCTCGGCCGCCATCCATAACGGCCGGTCCAGAGATGCATAGTGGTACATTCACACCACCTTCATAGACCGTTCCTTTCGAGTGCGCTGCTTTGAACGGTGGCTCAATCACGTTTTTGAATGTGCCATTATCTCCTACAAGGATGATGTCCACTGGGCCATGACCGTTATTTTCTATCCAGGTCCTGAGGCGACCGACTTCTGTATCCAACGCCTCTAGCATGGCACGGTAATACGGCAGAGGATTGCTTTCGATTTCGGCACTATCATCGACGAGATTGGGATTGCTGTGGAGCTCAGGCGGAGGCAGGTGGAAGGGGATATGTGGTGCATTGAAAGCCAGCCAGACCAGCCAGGGGGTTTCTGGGTTCTGGGCTGCTAGCCATTCAATGGTGTCATCGACGTTTTGCGTGGTGGCGTACGCCGCTACCTGAGCTTCGACTCCGTTTACGGTTCGTTTCCAGTCAAAATAGCTCTCTAAGGAACCACCAGGCTTGCCCGCATAGTGATTCCATCCCGCTTCATTGGGAGTATTCAGGCCGCCATACTGACTGGTGGTACCGAGATGCCATTTCCCAATATTTGCGTGTGCAATGTTTGGGGCATGGGCCGTGAGGATCTCTGGCAGGGTTAGTTCCTCCGTAGAGAGAGCATTGTCTTTCGTCACGGGACCGCCGATGCCGTAGCGGAAGCCATAGCGTCCGGTGAGTATGCCGCCGCGAGTGGGTGAACAAATAGGAGCTGCCCATGCATTGAAGAACCGGATACCGCTCGCGCAAATCGAATGCATGGTCGGCATCGGAGCGTAGGTCCGTCCATCGTCGATTGTTCCGTCGAGGTCGAAGTCGCCGTATGCCGCTGAACTATCAATTCCAAAATCATCGATAATAATCAGCAGAACGTGTCGAGCAGGGGCCGGTATTGGTCCTTCGTCCGTACCGTCTATCCCGTCCGTCGCTCCGATACCGTCTGTTGTATCTGCTCCGAAACTACCCGTTGCGTCACCTCCGTCCTTGTTGTCCGTAGATTCGCCACTTGTGCTTGCATCGGACCCGTCATTACCGGGAGGGTTACTTGGCGTATCAGGGGAGTCGCCATCGGAGGGGGGGCTGTCAGCGGTCGTACTGGTTGAGTCCACAGTATTGTTTGGATCGACATCATTCGATGTTCCACTACCGGCGCTCGAACTCGTTTGATTACAGGCCATGCAAATGAAGAGTGCAGCAACGGCTGGGGCTTTGGCTGACATGTGCTTCATCGGAGGGATTCCTGGTATCGTTTTCTGTTGGCGGATAACACGCCGAGCTGTTTCCTTCGAATCATATCCCGGCGTCGTCGTCCTTATATCATCGATGGTCGACGCCATACCGCCGGTTGTTGCAGGAGAGCTGCTTATCTGCTGCATATGATGAAGTAAGCAGTCAATATCCACATAGAAGACTTGAGCGGGACAATTATGGTCAGGTTCGGCTACTCTTTCCAGGTGAGAGGTACACTACGACTTATTGTGATGGCCGGATTGATTGGCGGCGGCGTCAGCGGCTGTGACCATTCGTCCACCATTGGTACGTCGGCTGCGGACACCCGTATCCCAGAACCAGGATGTGCGACGGTTTGTAAAACAAATGGTCAATGCACTGAGCTAGGAGATGGCTCATGTATCGCCACGAATGATGGAGAGTGTGAGTCTGCAAATATCTGCATTAAGCTGGGACAGTGCGTAGCAGATGATGGTCTGTGTATAGCCGCTACGGACGAGCGGTGTCGGGCGTCTTCCGATTGCGGTATTTTTGGAAAATGTGGTCTCGGTGATGATGTCTGTATCGCCGTGAGTGCCGAGGACTGTATGAATGCCTTTTGGTGTGGTTCGGAGGGGTTCTGTTCATTGCAGGACGAAAAATGCGTGGTGCTGACTGATGAAGACTGCCAACGTTCCGACCTGTGCAAAGAGTATGGAGAATGTTGGGCCGACCCTGGCGGGTTTTGCTACGAGCGTTAGCGTACATACAAACGCTGACGAAGGTATTGCGCCTTTGTTGCCTCTGCTACTTTGGCTTTCGCCCCAAAGGTAACACGGCGTCGATGGTTGGGTGTGGTGATTCAATCACATGGACGCTTACCAATTCACCAACGCGCTCCGCCTGCCGTGCGCCCGCTTCAGTGGCGGCCTTCACCGCTTCAAAGTCTCCTCTTATGATGGCGGTTACAAATCCGCCACCGACGGTTTCATGCCCGATAAGTTCAACATCTGCGGCAGAAACCATCGCATCAGCGGCTTGCACCATGCCGACGAAGCCACGAGTCTCGATTAGTCCGAGTGCATCTGCCATCCTTGTCTCCTTATTCATCGTGTCAGTCTACCTAAGTTATACGCGTCGGCTTATCACGGATGCCGTTATTTCGATACGTAGTCCGACGTACTGCACAAAGGGCGTACGTACAAATAGCTCTACACGTACTTAGCATCCGCTAGCTTGACATGTATGGTGATGTCGAGTCTGCGAAATGGGTTCGGTCCGGCAGCTCTATGAAAGTTGTTAGCGAATGTCGATAGCGGGGTTCTACACACCCTAGTCTGGGGCGGATTTATTGTCCGGTAGGTTCCAGGACGCTAGTTTCCACCCTGAGTCTGTTCGCTCTAATACCACCATGCCACCGCCTATGGCCAATTCCAGGCGGTTGCCCAGCGACTGTTTGTCTGCATCGGCGGACGCGTGTGCCAACTCGATACTAAATGCCCGGATTTTACGCGCTGTAGACACAGTCAACATACCTGACTGTATTAGCTGCACTAAGTATGTACGGAGACTCCCTAGAGTCGCTTTAAGTGTGCCATGCGATGGAATATTTTGAGCTTTGTCGACGCGCCAATGCTGACCGACTTTAATCAGGCGGGCTTGACCAATGTTAGCAAACAGCGTGCGATGCTCCATCGTGGCTGAATCCACCAGTAATTGAGCGCAGTAGAGCTTACACCACTTGTTAAACTCTTTTTCATCCGCGAACTGTGATTTCGCTGATTCGCCAAGCATCGCCCATACCTGATGCGATTCCCCGGAGGCTAAGGCTTCAATCCATGCCGCCTTTGCATCAGTCGGTTGAGGCTCTGGTGCAGTCGTCGCGCAAGACGATAGGAATACCGCGCCAAAAATGGATAGGGCTGTAGTCGTAGCGGACACGCCATTACGCTATCAGCACCATGTCTGTAGGTCGAATGCTCTTAGGTCGGCTTTAGCATTTTACGCTGCTCATCCATGACATATTTCGTAATTTTACGCTGATACCTCAGGTAGTGCTTGGTTTGAGATTCGTCAAAATCTAATCCATAACGGACGCCGCCCCGTTGTTTCAGGGCGTAGCGGACTCTGGCGAAAAATACGCACGGAGATTGGGTTCCTGGGAGTTGGAAGCTGACGGTAACCTTATCGCCGGTCATGACCATTTCTTCGCTCGAATTACGGGCCAGACAACCGGCGCCTGTGGCACTAAGGCTTATGATAGGAATCGAAAACCCGAAGTCATCTTTACGAGTAATTCGCGCTACAAGTGGCGGTCCTTGGGGTGCTACTCGAAAACTCCGTCTACGGTTGAAGGCGCCCAACAACTTGGTCGGGATCTGGCGCTTCAGGTTGCTTGGATTTTGGAATAGCAAGCCGTAGCGAATTATCCCGTCGTCATCCCAATCTCGTCTCCACCGTACGATCGCCTCTACGACGGCTGGCTTGTCCATACCTTTCGCCACGAACTGGACCGTAAGAGGTTGGTCAATCGTTAAGTCGAGGTTGTTACTTGCGATGTCCGCTCCGGCGAACGCCACATCGTAAATATCAACGGATACAGCGACATTTTTGACGAGCACGGATCCCGTCAGTCCATAGCGATCTACGTCGGAGACGCGGTATCGGCCTCGTCGCTCTAACTTTTCGTCGTTTGTCGCCCTATTCATATGGTCTTTTTCGGTTGTCATTGCGACTTTCTAAAGTACGCTTTCACCTGGAAATCAATCCAGCGGTTCGGTTTCTACACTATACTAAATGCAAGCCATCGCATCTGTCATCTTAGCGGTAGCTCTTGAAGATATTCTGCGACCGAAATGAACGCACGAGCTAGTGGATGACCACGCTTCCATAGCAATCGAAATGTATCGCTGAGTGCACCACGCTTGGGTAGGAGGCGGATGAATTCACCACTCTTGAGATAATTGGCAACCATATATTCCGGTAGAACCGCGACCCCCACCCCGGCACGGACAAATTCCAACATTGCTTCGCCCGAACCTAGGTAGCGCTGGCTTTGAAAAATTAGTTCGGCTCCTGGGGCATTTTGTACGTAACGGGTGAGGGGCAAGGTGCGGTCGACATCTACTAGTACGTGATTCGCGCAGTCGCTTGGTTCGTTGAGGGGAGTCGTCCTAAGCATCTCTGCGCTCCCCACGAGTACATAATTCTCCGGGTGTAGGACCAATGCCTGCCAATTACTTTTGGATACGGGCGCGGATGTGACGATGCAATCCAATAAGCCCGCCTCTAATCGCTGGATGATGTCCTGCCCGCTGCCACAGTAGATGTCGATGTCAAAGCGAGGTTGGTCTTTGCTCATTTCAGCGAGAGCAGGCGCGAGCCAGGATCGGGCGAGCTCAAAGCGGCTGCCCAACACGAAGCGGAATGGAGCGGAGCCAGTACGAATAGCATCGAGGCACCCCTGTAGGGCTCGAATGACATGTCGTGCTTCGTCGATAAGGGCGAGACCGGATTCAGTCATTTGCACACGGCGGGTGGTTCGTTCGAATAATGGCGCACCTACGCGCGCTTCTAGTTGCTTTATTCTCTGGCCGAACGCCGTCGGTGTAAGCGCGACTTCTGCGGCTGCTCTTCTGAAGTTCAAGTGCTCTGCTGCCGCCAGGAAACACTGTAGGTTTTCCACGGACGGTAAGTCCCCAAGTCTGTGTTTGCTCATCGTTTTACCACCAGAATCGCGTTAGCGACGCGAGCACCGCGGATGTTGATAGAGCTCGGTTTCGGCATCCAGAGCTGGGAAGATGATCCCCCATCTAAATTTACCGCATATCGGGCACCGATGCCTTTCATCACGAGTGCCAGTTCTGATGTAAGGATTTGCTTATTCACCACCACCAGCAGTACGAATCGGCGGTTAGCCTCTACACCGATAGCTGTCCGTCTTGCCCATTGAGGTTTGAGGCTCAATACCCGTCCATTTACCACGAGTCTCGGTCCACATTGGATGGCGAACTCAGCGGATTTTTCGGTCTCTGGTTTCCACGAACGCGTGTGCACAATTGACGCCTTATCTTTGTGAATTGAAAAGACTCCCCAATCAGCGCGCTTAAACCGGCTGAGAGTCTTGCCATTCGAACGGAGTAACCCTTGTGTACGGTATTGGGGGTCGAAGAAGTTTCCATTGACCGCAACCAGAGCATCACTGCCTTTGGCTAAATCTGATACCGACATTCCTTGTTTCGACCCTTTTGCTGTCAGTCTCAAGGCTTGCAGGTCGATTCTGAATGCATGTGCATCGATTTGCTTCAGTGGCTTTGTCTGTAACCCAGGGGCGACAGAGCGCCATGCAACTCCTTCATATCGCTCTGTTGCCTCCGATCGATGTATTGGTATGAGCCAGCTTGCGATGACGAAGAGCACGATAGGCAGTACAGCTGGTGTGCTTATAGCGCTGCCGGATTGCCTTGGCCTTATGTACTGTAATGACATTGATAACTCACATGTACTCCGAGCCCGCATGGGTTTCAGCACCATCTGCATGTATCTCAGCATAACCGGTATTATGACGTGGAAAATAGACACCGAACTCTTTCGTGCGTACGGATGGTCTGAATCACGACGTGAAAATACGGTTCCATGTGCCTCTGGTGAAGATATGTCAACTCACGGTGTATCTAGTTGGGAACCCTGTTGGAGTATCACCGGCCGTAAGCCGACGTGAGCGAAATACTCTCCAGCATCGGCAAAGCGGCGTACTGCAAATCTACACTGCACCGCAGTATCCAGATAATTGCAGTCTCTCCAACTTCGCTCATCTCCTCTATCCGGGCCCATTGGATTTTGTTTGGGGCTGGCTGCGTAATAGGACGATGAGTACCGGTCATGTGTCCATTCACCGACTCCGCCAAGTATGTCTAATAATCCCCATGACGTTGGCTTAGATCGACCAACAGGGCCAATGGTTGAGAACGGTGGTGTAGTTCCTTCCGATAGGTCGAGTGAAATCGCTGAAGTGTCGATGCCCCGAGCAGCGAATTCCCATTCGGCCTCTGTGGGAAGGCGGTATCCGGTACATGCGACCCCTGTAAATCGGACCGTCTCACATGACTCCACCCGGCCATCTCGAGCATGGCAACCAACGAGCTCGTAACATTGCTCTCTACCTTCTAACTGCGACAAGGTGTTGACGAATCGTACGGCATCAAACCAAGAAATATGTGTTGCTGGGCACAAGTCTCCACACATATCGGCTGGCCAAGGTGTTTCCGCCATCACGGCAGTCCATTGTTTCCTCGTCACTTCTGTTTTGAGGATATGGTAGGCGTGCGTCAACTCTATCTGATGCGCCGGGCGTTCACTGGGGTGAGCTAAATGTACGTCGCCCCCGGAGCCCATACGAAAGGAGCTTGCCGCTATCGGGCGCCATTGCCCAGCCGCCGATTGGATGCCAATGGATTCCGCTGAGCCCGTGGTTGGCACCATATGCGTAGGTTGCTTCGGTTGTTCGGGTGTGTTCGGTGAATCTGAGAGAAATGACCTTGCTGCACCGAATAGCAGTGTCAAGACCGCAATAATCAGCGCATATCTGCGTAGCGTCTGCGGTGGTACGCGCGACGGGGTCGGAATCGGCCGCCTCATTGTCTGAAAACGTCGAGCGGTTACCGGTGGTATCGTTTGCTCTGGCGTTGGCAGTATTGATTGTCTGGGGATGAGAGCAGGCTTTGGCTCCGTCTCAAAACGGACGTCTAATGCTTCCACCGTTGGTGGCAGAGTTACTGCCACCGAATCGTTGGATCGCTCCGTGGGCAATGTGACGACGCTGTCGACGCTATCTTGACCCAGAAAACGCTTGAGAGCGGCGACGACCTCATCTGCATTTCTCGGCCGCCGGTTTGGTCTTTTGGCTAGCATCACAGTGATGAGTACCCGGAGGTTCTCGTCGATATGAGCAGGTAAGGCCCGTAGTGGGGTCTCAATATGCTGCTTTATGACGTCTTGGAATGAGCCTCCGTGAAATGGGGGTGCTCCGACGACCATTTCATACATCATTGCGCCCAACGAATAGATGTCACTTTGAGCATCGGCTGGTTGACCCATTGCGACCTCAGGTGCCATGTAATAGCAGGTACCAATGAGGGTGAGACGACCGTTGACTATGGACGTTTGGTACAGCGAATCGCTCGGTGGTGTCATGGTCTCATTTTCATCGGTCGATTGGTTGTCTGCGATGAACTTTGCGATACCGAAATCAAGAACCTTGACGACTTCCATGTCTCGGACGCGATTCAAAAATATGTTGGAGGGTTTTAGGTCTCTGTGGACGATGCCTTGGCTATGTGCTTCCGCTAGTGATGCGGCTATACCTGCGCCGATTCTTGCCGCTGAGTCCTGTTTCAGTTCCTTCTTTTCAGCTAGGCGTTCCGCTAACGTGACTCCTTCTAGGAGCTCCATCGCGATATATAGTCCGCTGGGAGTCGCGCCGAAATCATACGTCACGATGGTGTTAGGGTGCTTCAATAATGAGGCAACTTTGGCCTCTCGTTGAAACCTGCCGATGGCGCTCGTTGTTATGGGTTTGTCTTGCCGTAATAGCTTGATAGCTACGTCACGTTCCATCCGCAGCTGTCGAGCACGGTAGACTGTACTCATGCCTCCTCGGCCTATCCGCTCTAAAATTTGATAGCGGTCTTCGAGGACGGTTCCGACCAGCGGGTCTGAGGAGGGAGGTTCGGTCACCCGTGGGTTGTCCCATTTGTAGGCCACCCGAGCAAGTATGGAAGGCGCCTACCCATCGTGAATGGCTCATCCAATTCATCATATTGCGATCTTTACAAGCTCTCGTATGCCCTGAGCGGTCGCGTACGTCGTCAGGAAATGAAATACTCCCGTTAGAGCGTGTCTTCGCTAAGTGTCTCGGCCGTAGGCACGTACGATAGAGGTGTAGAATGCTACCGAGTGTTGGAGTCGTAATTTTAGGGGGTGGTCGGGGGACAAGGCTCTCTCCGTTGACCGCAAATCGAGCCAAGCCAGCAGTGCCGATTGGCGGCAAATATCGCTTGGTCGATATTCCGATCAGTAACGCAATTCATTCTGATATGCGGCGGATGTTGCTCTTGACTCAGTTCAACTCACACTCATTGCACAAGCACATCCTGAACACGTATCGGTTTGATGACTTTTCTGATGGTTATCTACAGCTCTTGGCGGCTCAGCAAACCCCGGCATCCGATGGATGGTTTCAGGGGACTGCGGACGCAGTACGGCAGAACATTACGTACATCCAAGAGATGGGGACGGAATATGTTCTGGTTCTCGCGGGTGACCATATGTACCGCATGGATTATCGGAATATGCTGCGCGACCATATCGAGGCTCATGCAGATATTACGATTGCGGTGCAGACGGTATCAGAAGCCGATATCGCTGGGTTTGGCGCATTACGAGTCGACGAATCTGGGCGCATTGTCGAGTTTCGCGAGAAGCCTAAAACTCCTGAAGCGCTTTCTGGCCTTGCGCTTGAGGCGGAATGGATGGCTACGAGGGGGCTGCCCGTCGGCCGACCGTATCTTGCGTCTATGGGAATCTACCTCTTTCGAACGCAGGTTCTACTGAGTGCTTTAGCGGGTGATGAGGTCGATTTTGGACGAGACATTATTCCGACGGAAGTAAAGAACCGTTGTGTGCAAGCGAGCTTCTATACTGGGTATTGGCGGGATATCGGTACGACGCGAGCATTCTACGATGCTCATATGGATTTGGTCTCTCCGAACCCACCATTTCGATTTGATGCTCGAGATTGGCCCATCTTCACTCGGTCCCGGTACTTACCACCTGCACGGATTAGCGAGAGCTCATTTAATCGTACATGTCTCTCAGATGGCACCATCATTATGAATAGCGTCATCGAGGATTCTGTGATTGGCATCCGAGCGACCATTCGTGGTGCCACAGTGCGGCGCACCCTGCACATGGGTGCTGACGCGCATGAAGTACCAGCCGGCCCGGATGCACCGCCTGTTGGAGTTGGGGAGGGCACGGTTATCGATAAGGCGATCATCGACAAAAATGTACGCATTGGACGCAACGTGCGCATCACGAATGACGCGCATGTGGTCGAGGGGGAGGGCAAAGGCTGGGCCATTCGGGACGGCATTGTCGTCATACCTAAAAATGCAGTGGTACACGACGGAACTATCATCTGAAAAACGGCCGTCGTTCGCGGGTCGTTGATTCGGGTCTTATCCCTCCGCGGGAGGTCGCCAGTTTGGATCGCGAGGCGCCACCTTTCCGGCAGCTCGCCACTCCTTCACCAATGCACCGGGTACGAGCGGAACCCAACGAGGACGCAAACGCGTCGAGCCCCAGCGAGCTTTCGTTTTCGGTGGCAGTTCTGCCGCATAGTAGGCCTTATCGTACTTGTATATGTCCGTGAGAAAGCGCGGCTTACCCTCAACGCTCAGGTCCACCGTAAGGTATTCCGTCATGAAGGATGGCGGATTTTGCAGATCCATCCCACGCTGTGCGTATTCCGCACCCAGTGCGCGATTGACTTCCTTCATGTCCCACCCGTCTTTCTCGAGAAGCCACTGTGCGAACTTCACAGCCTCATGTACCCGCATGCAGCCATGGCTAAAGTCGCGGCGCTTCTCTTCGAAAAGGTATTTCTTGTCGGTATCGTGCAAGTAAATGGCGTTCGACTTTTCGAGTAGGAACTTCACTTTCCCGAGCACATTCCCCTCGCCACCCTTCTGGACAAAGACTTTTGTACCATTTCCGAGAGTTTTTTCGCGGATTCTCACCTTATCGAGGTAGTCAGGGTCTTTCGCCAGACTACTTTTCAGCTCACCTTTTGCGATGCGTTCAGGAAGAATCCAGCTGGGATTGATGACTACCTGGTAGAGCCGTGACGTGAAAAGCTTTGTACGGTTCAAGTGGCCTTGGATCAGTGCGACTTTGTCGTCATCGAGGCGATTGGTACCGACAATCACTTTACTCCGCCGAATGGTTTTGCCTTCTTCCACCGCTCGCAACTCATATGCAGGTATGTTCACTACGAGATAATAATCTGACATTTTTCGGACGCGGGTTTCACGCACTCGGTGTACAGCTAAGCGAAGTTGTTGTGCTCGTCTGGACATCGGGACGTTCAGGCTTCGAACGGTTTCTGAGCCAATTGCACCATCGACGTCGAGCTCATGATGGCGTTGATATGACTTGACCGCCTCCACAAGAGCTTCGTCGTAAATCCCGTCCGGTTCGCCGGCAAAGTAGCCTTCACACGCTAGCCGGGTTTCCAGTGCTTGCACATGTTTTCCTTTGCTACGACGACTCAAGCGTCGATCGGGAAGCGTCTTGCAACCGCCAGATTCGGATAGGTTCCGGTACGCCACATAGGCGTTGACTAGACCAGTATAGAAGGGATGTGGGGGGTCGATAATTGCCAATGCTTCTTCTTCTGTTTGGGCCTGTCCGAACCTGACTGCGAGCTGTGCCAACTTTTTTTGTAGAGACCGGCTTTTGGTCACCTTTGCCTCACTGATAAGTTTGAACGGTCCGGCGGTTCGCAGGATTCGCCACTCCAACACGAGCCTGGTGAGCGCTCGGCCTAAGTGCGCTTCAAGCGCAGCTCGTTCATCATCAGTACTGAATCGCTGTGCTCGGTCTTCGAGAGATGCTGCATTGTACGGCATGGCTAATACGCCATGATTTTCCAAATCTCGTACTCGTGAGAGGACGGCGCGTCCGGCCGGCGTGAGTCCGTTCGATGTGACTAATGCGCCGGGACCGAGCTGTGTGTGTATTTGCATCCGTGTTTTACGGAACCAGCGGTCGGCGGAAATTGCATCTTTGAGCGACGTTGTTAGGGGTCGGACAGGCGGCCTTTCTGGTTCGTGCGCCTCCGGAACCGTACTGGGTCTTGTCTTTGTAGCGGGGCGAGTCGCATTATTCATTAGACCAAGTCCGGGGATTGGGCCTTCTGGCAATCGCTCGTCTGCTCCAGCGGCATCTGAGGCGGTAGACTTGCCTTGCGATGCGTCCTTACGGGTTTCAGTGACGCGTAATGGCGTCGATGACGAAGGCTTTAGCTCCGTATCGATTGCTACCGGACCGCTTCTGAATGCCAATGCACCAACCAAAAGACCCAGACAGAGTCCGCTCAATCCAAGCAAAAGCCCTCGCTCCACGCTCAAACCGCCATTTCCCATCTCCGACAAGCTCGTCCTCCCTCGTCGAACCAACGATGAACAACACGCTCTGTGGTCCTTCATCGGATGTATTGCTCCGCCGCGCTGCAGCCTGAGTCGATGTTCCTGACTTCACCCCTAATCCGCTGACTGAGTGCTTTATCGCATGGTAGAGCCGGCGGCAAATCCGGCCTAGTAGACGTCCTGCTTGGCATCGAACGCAACTTCTTTCACGGACCCAGCGATTTCGATCGTGCAAAATCCCATCAATCGTACCTGGCGATGCGGTTTGTTCATTGCTGCCGCTACCCATTGAGACGCTGCCTCTGACAGAGGGATGGATAGACGGTTCGGTTGACTTGACGAGGGAAGTATTTGCATCGATTGAGCTGTATTTCCCCTCGATAGTGCCTGACCGTCTACTTCAACCGTCCACAAGAGTCTGCGGAGAGACGCAATTAATGGAGCGTCGTTGAACACTCGAAAATGTAAAACAAGGTTCGCAGAGGCCGTCTTGTTCGCTGGCGAAGCTGCCGACAGAAATGCAGACTCCAATTCAATGCCACAGCCAGCAATTCCTCCAGGGTCTTTACATGCAGCAATAAAAGTGAGTGCAGATGCCACGTATAGAACGGTCGGGCGATGCCTTGTCGTCATTTTTCTCCTCGTGATACGCCGATACGTATACTTCCGGGGCTACATGTTTTTGGGCTCGCTGTCGAACATGGTGGCAATGATCACTTGAATCTGCTACGCATTCGCGTCCGCTGGCCAACGTGCTTGGCCATTCCGGCAGATCCGTAGCTCTCGGCTTATCAGCTCCAGAGGCTCTCGCGATAAAAAAAGGGGAAGAGATGAAGCTCAGTTGGACTATTTTAATATCCGCAATTGCTAGCGTCGCAATCGGCTGTAGCAGCAGTGATTCCGATACCACCGACACGACCGGCAATGCTACTACCGGAACGGACGTCATGGCAGACGTAGTGAGTAGCGACGGTAGTGACGAGTCCGACGGTATGACGTCCACCGATTCGGCCACATCCACCGACGAGACTGATGGTGCTGATGGCAGCGATGGAGCCACCGGAACGGTGACCGGGGCGGATGTCATTATTGCTCCACCGGATACGTCAACGGATGGTACTGATACCGTGGCAGTAGTGGCCAATACGTGCCGTGAGGCCATCTTGTGTCGGCTGCGCTGCGATAACGATACCGCTTGTGCCGAGACGTGCACTGACGGTACTAGCCAGGCGATAACCGATTCTATTGCGAGCCTGGACGGATGCGTGGCTGAGAAATGCCCGGGGGATCAGCCGACACAATGCTGGCTTGACTCCGAAATATGCTTTACGGAATTTCACGGCTGTTTTTACGACGGGAAGACAGGCGCTAAAGACTGCGAGGAGACCTACGAGTGTTACGCCAATTGTGTGTCAGATGTGCAGACGGCGTTCGAGGACTTTGACCAGACTCCAGCCAATCCTGAGTGCGAGGATGGATGCCTCCAAGACGCGACACTCGAAGCACAGCAAGATCTCGTCACTTGGGCTTTTTGCATTGTTGAGTTTTGCTCCGATCAGCCCGACTTGCAGAACTGCCAAAAAACGGCCGAAAACAACGTGTGCGGTTCTGCCGCGAACCAGTGCACTAACTTCCAGTAACGGCCGGCGTCCCGAAGCCGCCGTGGCTACTCCATTGCCACGGCGCGCCCGACCAAGTGTATATCGTCGGGTCCCAACGGCACTCGCGTGAAGGCAGCTTCTAATCCGATAAGCCGCCATCCCGCCGCTCGAAGCAGCCGCTCCATTGCCGTCGGCGGCAGCCAGTGGTGGTGAACTCTATCTTCCATGATATCAACTGATCCGTTTGGCATGGTGATTTCGTATCGATACGCCATAGTGAACGATCGTGGCGTGGTTAGTGGTTCTTCCCATTCAAAGACGGCGATAGATCGGCCCTGATCAATGACTGTGGCAATCTGTTCTTGGTCGACCGGCAGGAGAAGCGCGTAGTCATCATCGTTGAGCACATAGCAATCAAATAGAAGGGTTGCTCCTGTTCGGGCGTGTTTTCGTGCACATTGGAGAGCTTGGCGCATCCGGTCAATGCCACCGAAAGCAAAGAGCGCATTGTACGGAATGATCACTAAATCGAACTGCTGATCGACGCTAAATGCGCATGCATCCGCGTGCAAAATAACAGCGTTGTCTGGTAGGTCTGTGGCTTGGGCAATCATGCCCGCGGAGTGTTCGATACCTACCGCGTTACGCACTTCGCCCGCAACCTCCCGAAGGATCCGTCCAGTGCCCGCGCCCAGCTCTATTACCGAGCGCTTGTTCTGTGCTTCGTGTCGGTAAAACGCAATGTCTCCCGGCATGCCACGATGGACAAGGCTGTATAACCGGGCTCGCAGTTCGGCTTCAGGTTGCATAAAGCAAAATATAGTCCGTCCTTCGTGCATTCGCACGAGTCTCGTTTTGGGCATGAATATAAAATGGCATTTGCTAGTCCATGGCAAAGTGTCACGAAATCGAGCGACCGTTTGGAAACGCGTTGACGTGCTGCAGCTGCAGCTATACCGTCCGCCGTACTCATGTCGAGGATACGGTACTAGTCCGCAAGACATGAGTTTTCAGTCGAGGGCTACTGACTGATCAAGACTGCACATCGTGGTTGCCTACGGGATAGCCATCGCAGTGAAAGCCGGCTAAATGGCGACCGCGTGTTGCCACTGTGTGAATGAGATGAGGAGCGAATATGTGCTCAGTACGGGATTTTTGGATTGGGTCACTGCATAGATTAGTTTTTGCTGTCTCAGTACTCATGTTCGCCGGGTCCGCTCTGGCGATATCTCCCACTCTGACGCCAGAAGAGCAGCGCCTATGTCAAGACGTCTGTCAAAAACAGCTTGGCTGTGCAGGACAGTCCAAAAATAGCGCGATTATTACGCAGTGTACTTCGGGTTGTGAAACGGCATTACGAATGCGGGATCCGTTCGCCGCTAAGCCATGGCACGTTGCACATATGTGCATACGGCAGTCGTGTGGTCGGCCCTACAACACGTGTATTGCTCGTAAAATGGCCGAGCCTACTCCTTCAGAGTTGTCTTGCACCGCGATATGCAACAAGCGATTGGGCTGCAATGGTGAGTCTGCGGATGTGAATGCGCGGGGAGCCTGTCAGCGTTCCTGCCTGGTGAATATGTATGCAGTGGGAAGTCCAGAGCATACCTTCGAACAAGCAACAGCCAAGTGCGTATCGGAACGCTGCGGTCTTTCACTTGAGGCGTGTGTAGCGAAGCAACTTGGTGGGCTCAACGCAATGTGTGCGGATGTATGCAAGCAACGTGTGATCTGCGAAGGAACTCCCACTCCTTACGCGTTTGCTGAGTGCATGCCTCGATGTTTCCAGGAAGTACAGAACCCCCTGAATGCTACACGGGTAAATGCAGAGCTGTCCTGTAAGCGAAGCTGCGGCATAAAACGCGAGAAGTGCATTGCTAAACGACTTGGTGGACAGAACCCGATGTGCCATCGGGTATGCGCCAAGCAACTACAATGCGGGGGGGCTGGAGACAATACGGCGGCCCTACTGCAGTGCCACAATGCGTGTCTAGCCGTGATGGCGACGGGTAATGTGCAAAACCAACTCAGCTTTCGAGCTGTTGATGGGTGTATCCGTAAGCGCTGCGGCAAGTCGTTTACTCGGTGTGTCTCATCGGCGTTGCAGTATGCTTCATCTCCGATTCAGCCTGCGCCGATTCAGCCTGCGCCGATTCAGCCTGCGCCGATTCAGCCTGCGCCGATTCAGCCTGCGCCGATTCAGCCTGCGCCGATTCAGCCTGCGCCGATTCAGCCTGTGCCGATTCAGCAGACGCGTACACAACCAGCGCCGGCAGCTCCCACGCCCGTTCGG
>PKDL01000552.1 GCA_002863065.1 Pseudomonadota bacterium | reverse complement strand
CACGAAGCGTTTATCATGACGGCCTTCAGTGACTTTATGAACGACGTGCACACCATGCTTTTGGAGCTTTTTTGCAAACGAATGAACGGGGCCTCGAAAGGGGTCTTGGCGGCTGCTGAGTAGATGGAAGATCGAATGTTGAAACCACATCCTATCGGTTGTGAGCACCCGCTTGTAGCCTGGCCAAAGTCCCTTTACTGATGCCTGCTCGGTGCCAAACGTCCGAAAGTCGCTAGGGTGCTTGAGTGCGATTTGAAGGACGTGCCGCCCACCAAGGGATATGCCGTCCAGTCCACGGGCGTGTGTGCCCCCAATAACGGGCAAATGGCTTTCCGCCCATGGAATAACTTCGGTAATGAGGTGCTGAGTGAATCGCCTGCTATACTTACGCGGCGCTGCCACGCACACAACGACGACCCCATGGTATTGGCGCGCACGCTCTTGATACGTGCGCAGTTCCTCAGGGCTGGCTAGCCCCTGAAGGTTATCGCTGTTTAGGGTCCTGTTCTGTAGCGCCGTCATGGCTTCTTCCAGGCCGTATTTCTCTACCCAGCCGCTTGCACTCGCCATAGGTCCCCGAACCATTTCACCCAAGCCCGAAAATACGTACACGGCGGGAAGACGTTGCGAAGTATTTGGTTTGGTTACGACGACCGGCTGCCCTGCGACTTCATGCCGCGTAGTTTCGACGTAGGCGGGACCAGCGGCGACGGCGCCGCTGAGGAGCAGGGCGAGGGCGGCGGTCACGGGCTGTCGTCAGACCAACGCTCCCATCGCACTCGGCGGACAACAGAGCCTCGCTCGTGGATGTGTCGAACCGTTTCTCGTTGAAGCGCTTGTTCGTTTTGATCAAACCAGGTAGTCACCGATAGCGAAATAGCACCTTGAGGTCCATCATAAGTCATACGACGGTCACGCGCGCCTATCCTGATCCTCCCTCCGCTGAAAATGTCGGTATTGGAGACCACAGTGCGGCCTTTGCTATCCTTTTGAAGGGACTCCGACTCGTACCGAGTGACCTCGTCCTGTTCGTCAAAGGTCCAACGCTCAATCGTATTACCCCTCCATTCCGTCAGGTGTCTCGACGTTTGAATTCCATCAGCGTTGAACACGGAAGTATCAGACGAGTAGAAGGCATTTCGGACGTTGGTGAGAATGGTGTAGCGCGTTTCGATAAGCGCTCGGATACCGTTTCGAACGGTGGTAGTGATAAGGCGCGTTTTCGCTTTTTTATCTTCCGTATAGATTGACTCTTCATGGCGTGTAAGGAGCCCGTCCCCGTCGGTCCACTCCCGGATGATTCGGTCCAGGCGACTTCGTACATACTTCCGAGCTTCCACCAGCTGGCCCGTCAATACACCGTCCGGTCTTTCTGTCCGTCGGGTAATTTGAACAGGCCGTCCGTCGCGATACGTATGCACCCAGGTGGTTCGACTCGTCAGGTAGCCATCAGGCGTGAAGTGTTGGATTTCCCGAAAGATTTCTCGTCCACGCTCATCTTTCTCGACATGTTCTAGGTCGGTCGAAGACAGTTCAAACGCTCCCGTCGACAGCTCGGGACGGTCGGCACTGGCATGGCTTAGGCTTCCAAACACGCAGGCAATAACCAAAAGAGAACGCATTTTTACTCCGACGTACAAGGGTGCTCGCAGTGATGATTACTCATCAAGGCTATCAGATGTATTTTTTGAATCAATCTAGAGCATGTGTCGACATGATTTAGCTCCGGTCGGAGCGGTTTCGTCGCTCAGACGTTCGATGTGCTAAGTCAGCGAGCCGTCAAGCGTATCAGTGCCTCCAGCATGTTGTACGTGAGACCCCAGATGACGCGGCCATTCCAATTCCAACACGGCAAGTGGATGGTGGAACCAGCAAATTCGTATTTTTTCGTATCGCGGAATTGGTTTCCCGCCAAATCACGAAGCGGTATCCAGACGGATTCTTGCACTTCATGATTTGCGCGAAGTGCGGGGGGGGCGGTGACAGAATAAACAAATGGCGCAATAGTAAGCCCGAGGCGGCGACCCCGAGCAACAGCACTTACATCATCCAACCGGCCAAGTAGTTGTCCATAATGTGATAAGTTTAGGCCTACTTCCTCACTGGTTTCGCGCTCCGCGGCGGCTTGAAGCGAGGCGTCAGTCTCTTCCATACGGCCACCTGGCATAGCCATATGACCTGACCAGGGATCCGTCGGATGTTCACTACGGCGGATGAGTAATACGTCGGGCGAAATGGCATCTGTGACACGAAACACCATTGCGACCGCAGCCCAACGGGTTGCCTCACTATCTGCGCGCTTCTTGTGCTCGTATGTACCCAGCACATCTGCGACACGATGGATATCGATGACAGGCATACTCACTTATACTTCCGATCTACTACTCCCTAGCAGTGGCTAGATACGCAGTTTACGGGCGGTATGCAATGTCTCACTGCAATCTCTAGTACGGCAGTCAGAGAAGTTCTTATAACCTCTGAAAAAATATTGCAGCTGAACGGGCGCTGCTTGACGTCTAGGAGAATAGACTCGTCATTTAGTGTATGGGATAGGCTCAAGTGGCCTAGATCAGCCGAAGTTGTGGTTGTAGCGGTAACGCTTCAGCGATATATCCCTTCCGGGTAAGCTCTGCGGCAAGTCTCTCGGCGTGGCGTCCCACGGTAATGACCCGGCCGGGTTTACATTTCTTGACGTATTGTAAGAGCCCATCGTAATCGGACCGCACACTCCAGGGAAAGACATTCGCAACCCGCATTCTTCGTGTCACGCCCGCAATATCGTCCCTACCGGTCAGGGCCGCGAATTTTACTCGCTTTAGGTTCCGAATTGATGTCGACTTCTTAAGATGAGATGGCCAAATCAAGACCTCACCCTTACTTGGGGCACCACGGAACTGCTTTGTATCCGGTAAATCAATGCCCAGTGCTTGGTATCCTCGATTGTAGGCGTGGATTTGCCGATGCACACGGATCGGTGTCTTCGCCTGGCCAAGAGCTTGCACAAGATCCTGTGCTTTCCCCGGGTTTCCAACCAGAATGACTGGCATGTCCCCATTTGCAAGTGTCTGCTGCGTCCAATCAAGAATAGAGGCTTCCACTTTAGCTCGTGGTGGATGACGGTCATCGGGGTGGCCGTATACGGCGTCGAGTATCAGAGTGTCGCAATTCATAACTTCAGGCTTTTCGGCTGTGCGATTAGGCTGGGAAGCGAATGGCCCTGAATAGACGACAGTATGGCCCGAGCCGAGTGTTACGCGAAAACTAGATGCTCCCCACATGTACCCTGACGGGAACATCTCAATCCGAAGATTGCCTAGCGTGAATGGGCGATGGAAAGGGCTAACTAGGCCGCGTGCCCGCTTACCAGACACAGCAGATAGTAGGCGAGAGGTTGGCTCGCTCATCAGCACCCGCTTTTGACGGTCTCCAAGGTGATGACGTGCGCAGGACAGCAGACTGAATTCGCGGGTCCTGGTCGGATCAAACCACACCAACGTGCCACTTAGGTGGACACCGTAGTCGTAAATAAGTTCTATCTGTTCGGGTCCTATTTGCACCACAGGCGCGCCTCGCTCCTCAGCGCTGCATTACCGGCATCATACGGGTGAGGCAGACCTCGTCAAAATTATTGGCCAAAGCTGCCCGGCTTCGCCGGACAGACTGACCTATGACAGGTTGTACGCTGTGTGGAGTCCGAGGGGCTTAGTTGATGACGCTAGTATCCTGTGGCACCGGGATAGGCTCTAGAGCTTGTTCGAAGGCAATGGGAAGTAGCTCTTCGATACGCCGAACGAACTCGAACTTTAGGTCTCGCTTCGCATTGTCGGGTATTTCTACCATGTCCTTACGATTCCGTTCAGGTAGAATCACGGTCTTGATTCCGGCGCGCTGTGCGGCGAGTACTTTGTCCTTGATGCCACCAACGGGGAGTACAAGCCCTCGCAATGTTATTTCGCCCGTCATTGCTACGTCTCCGCGAACACGTGCGCCCGAAAGAAGGGATAGCACCGCGGTAAACAGCGTGACACCGGCGCTAGGGCCGTCCTTGGGAATAGCACCTGCGGGTAGGTGGATGTGTATATCCGAATTTTTCCGGAATTCGCCATCGATACCAAGCTCTTTGGAACGTGTCCGAATGTAGGAAATAGCAATCTGTGCTGATTCCTTCATCACGTCACCAAGTTGACCTGTGAGCTTCAACTTTCCATCCCCTGGCATATGCGTTGCTTCGATAAATAAGATATCGCCTCCGGTCGCTGTCCAAGCGAGACCGGTGGCGACGCCCGGGACTTCTGTTCGCTCCGCTACCTCACGTTCGTAACGCTCCGGACCGAGAAACTCCGATAACCGCTTCTTGGTGACTCTTGCGCCAAACTCCCACTTACCTTCAACAGTGCGAACTGCGATGGCTCGGCAAAGTGATGCTAGTGCACGGTCGAGACTCCGAACGCCCGCCTCGCGCGTGTGGTTGTTTATCACGTGGGACAGCATCTTATCGCTGAGTTTGAAGGATTCTGGCTGTAGGCCATGCTCCTTTATTTGCTTTGGTAGGAGGTGCCTTTTCGAAATCTCCATCTTTTCCTCCAGGGTGTACCCGGAGAGTTCAAGCACCTCCATCCTATCGAGGAGAGGGGCGGGTATGGTTTCTTTCGTATTCGCGGTGGTAATGAACAGTACCTTCGACAGGTCGAACGGAACGTTTAGGTAATGGTCCTGGAAGCTATGATTCTGTTCCGGATCAAGGACCTCAAGCATCGCGCTTGTCGGGTCGCCACGCCAGTCTCGCCCCAGCTTGTCGATTTCATCCAACACAAACACCGGATTTTTTGTGCCTGCGTTTTTTATCCCTTGAATGAGTTTACCCGGCATAGAGCCGATATACGTACGCCGGTGTCCGCGGATCTCAGCTTCGTCATGTACGCCGCCGAGCGCTACCCGATGTGTTTTCCTTCCAACCGCTTCTGCAACGCTCATGGCGAGCGATGTTTTCCCGACACCCGGTGGTCCAACGAGGCAGAGGATGGGCCCCTTGAGCGAGTTCGTTAGCTTGGAGACTGCTAGGTACTCCAGGATACGCTTTTTCACCTTTTCAAGGTCATAGTGGCGCGTATTCAGCACCTGGCGAGCGTTTTCGATATCCAAATTGTCTACGGTTTCATGTTCCCACGGCAGGTCAGCTAGCCACTCTAAATAGGTGCGAATGACCGTGTGTTCTGGCGACGACGGCTGGATGTTCCGAAGGCGCCGCAGCTCTTTGTCTGCCACTTTTTGGACGTTATCCGGCAGCTTTGCGGTTTGGAGACGATCTTGTAGGTCGTCGATATCGTCACGTTCTTCGCTAACCTCACCGAGTTCCTTCTCGATCGCTTTGAGCTGTTGTCGAAGCAGGTACTCTCGCTGATCCCGTGTCATTTCGCCTTTGATCTGACTCTGGATCTTACGAGTCATTTTGAGCACCTCGATTTGGTGCCCAACAATACGCGCCGCTTCGTGCAGGGAACCTGACACGGATGTGGCTTCCAAGACTCGCATCTTGTCTTCGACGGGTACCGATAGGTTGGCCAAAATCAAGTAAACCAGTCGCTGCGGCGAGTCGATTTGGTCTAGCACTTCGGCAGTCCCGAGAGGTAATTCCGGTATGTAGCTGATGAGTTCGCGGGCCAAGTCTTTCAGGCTGTGTGCGAGAGCCTCTAGCTCTACACCGTCGTCGTCTTCATCAGGTATGGGGTCCACCTCAGCTACGTAGTATGGGTCGTTTTCTAAGAACCGGACCAATTTGAACCGCGACACCCCTTGCACGGCTACATGGATCGACCCATCGGGCTGATTTACCCGGTTTAGAACTCGCGCCGTCGTACCGGTGCGGTACATATCTTCTTGAGTCGGTTCGTCGTTTTCTGCTTCGGTCTGGGTGAGAATACCGAGGTACTCTTCACGGCCTTCTAGGTCCTGGAACAGCTTGAGTGATTTCGGTCGCCCGATAACCAGCGGCATGACCACGCCGGGGTACAGCACATTGTTACGTAGTGGAAGTATTGGCAGCCCAACAATATCCCCAGTTCCCTTAGTATCGTCGCTCAAGTCTAGCCTCCTGGCATCGCGTATCGTTTGCCAAACATGGTCTGGATTGCATAAGTGTCAACCCGTAGTTTTGGCCTTTTTTTTCCTTACGCTAAAACGCAACTCCCACACTCTGGACAACCGTGCATTGGACTGCAAGAAGATCGGGCTAATCCCGGTTAGGTTTTCCTTCGTTTTGACCATCAGACGGAGGGTCATTGGCACCGTTCGCGTCTCTCCTGCGGGTCGGAACGCTTGAGAGTCCCTGATGAATCCGTCCTCGAGTACCTTTTTTCACCTCGTCCTTCCACCATCGTCGCCATTGTTGGGGAACCTTCTTATTATAGAGCCCAGTCAAGGTTTGTAGAGAGCGAACCGCGGCTTTTCTAATTCCAGGTACCTCGTCATTGAGGCGTGCGACGATGGCTGGGATGGCTTGTCTGTCGCGTAATGCGGCCAGTGCCTCGACAGCTTCGCGACGAACGAAGGGGTCCGCCCGTTCTGAAATATCCTCCAATTGAAGTCGGAATTCTCCGACTCGCAATTGACCAATGGCATACACTCCAGGTCTTAGGAGGTCCCAGCGTCGGTACTGCAGGGGCACTGCTGGCACCACAAAATGTTTTCGTATCAGGTCGACACCTTCTTTTCGGTCTCCTAGTGCGGCTATGGCAAATCCAATTGCTAAGAGTTCTGCACGATGTTTTTCCGGATGAAAGCGAGATTTGAGCCCGCGGATTGCGGTCATTAGCTGCGGATCACCTTGCTTCCCGAGAGATATGAGCGCCTGTACTCGCATGGGTTGCAGGTTGTCGGAGCGGGCGACCTGCAAAAGAAACGGCGGTATTTGGGCATGTCGCATACGACCTAACGATTCGAGTAGTCGCAGCCGCCAATGGTCATCCCCTCGGGTACGGCCATAGACCTTTGCTATGGCAGGAGCGGCATCTGCCCCCATGGAAACCAATGTGTTCACCATCGGGCAGCCATTCAAATCATTGCATTTGGTGCGGGAACCATATTTTTCGACTACGCGCCTAACACGGTCGAACAAAGGTGGTACATCAGAGTTGGTTTCTGAAAGGTCCGCAGGTTTAGGTGATGGGGCCGTCGAGTTTGAGGGGACGGTCTTGGCAGAGACAATGGGCTTCAGTGTTGACTCAGGAGTTGGCGGGACACCTGCACTCCGGAGGTGGGAGGATTCCTGATTGGTACATGACGTAATGGTTACCACCATGAACACCGCAATGATCGCGGCCGCTCGTATCATCGTTCTCATTGTCGAAACCTAGCTGTGCTCGCAATAGACCGCAAGGAGTGACATATGAGGTTGTCTGATGAATGGCGACGGCTTCTGCGCGTCGAACTTGTGACCGCGGTACATGAGCGAGTAGCCTGTAGCGTATGAACAGTTCCTTTTTTAGCCTCGCATGGCTTACGCCTAGCCTCGCATGTTCCACCTGGCTATGTCTGCTCGTAAGCATTTTGAGTTGTTCGACCGAGCAGACGGTTCTGCGGTGCGCCAACGGGCCCAATCCTAGTGGTACTGGATGCGCTACGGCAGGTCAGAGCGACGTCGCCACTGATGGGACTGATTCTACGACAGGCTCAAACAATAATTTATCGGGTCTGGCAGACGTTACCGGCGGCGGCACATTTGTGGACGATATTGTGGCGTCGGAGAATAACGACATCAGTGCATCTGACATACGCGTTGATGGAGTCTGTTTACCAGGAGTAGACAACATGGATCGTGAGATGGGGCAGCCCTGTACCGCGCATACGGATTGCGGCACCTGTTACTGTTACGACGAGGCGTACATGACGGGCACTGGATTTCGCTTTTGCACCAAGGATTGTTCATCTGGTCCTGGGTCTGATTGCAACACAGGAAATTTATCGCCAGATCCATATCAATATGCCTGTCTCAAATTCACTGTAAGTCAGATAAATGACTATGAACTAAAGCGTGGTGGTATTTGTGCTGTGCGATGCGCAAGTATCGACGACTGCAAAATATTCGCTCCTGATTACAATCTGTGTCCACAAGGCGATACGAAGTGGGACGGAAAAACAATACAGGCCACGCCAACGTGCCAAATCCAGTGATGCGGCTTGGGCCACTGCTGTCGACACCGTACGCGAGGCGTCACCGGTACAGGGAGTTCCTTAACCGATAGCAGCTGGGGAACCCCTGCAAGAACGTTCTTAGTTCACCTGCGCGAGCAACATAATGCCTATGCTTGCCCAAAACACTGCCGTGAATGCGGTCGTTTTACGTCTTGTTTTCAATTTCAACTTCTCTCCACTGTAGGCATAAGGCCATGCCTCCGAACCTGTGGTGCCATATATGGCATCTTTCGGGGTGTAGGACAAGTCATTTCTATTCTCTTGGCGGCTAGTCTTGCCACTACTCGGTGTGTCTCTGGTAACCAATGGAGCACCTGATGTGTCGCTAGCTGGGAAGGGGTGATGTGGCTTACGGGTAGGCTATCGCACCAGGCATATGTTGGCGGGAATTGGTAGTCTAAGATGTCGCGCAGGGGTCAGAACGGGCAGGATCCCATTGCGAGTAATGTACACCGATGGAGGCCCTGACAGCTATCTAGCACACCCCAAATCGTGTAAGTGTCGCCCGGCTGTAGCGGGCCACAACTTGTGTCGCAGGTCGTACCGCTACAGCCCGGTGCTCCCACGTCTATTACGAGGTCAACCCATTGTTTTTGATTTGCTGGGTCTCGTAATTCCACCACATAGTTACCAAGACACGTATTGCAGCATGGGTCATCGTCTGCGCAGGCGAAGCTCGAACACGACATTTGCACGGTCAGTTCGCCGGCAATCTTTACGATTTGCCCGGTGTTCTCAGCGTGGGATGACACAAAGGCAGCAGCGTCGAGGGTACCGTCTGGTCTGCACGCCTCGACGTCCGGGCGCCGCGTAATCGCACCTTTGCGGCAAATACCCGGTTCATCATCGACTGGTACCGGGTAAGTTACGCTCTTCACGCACGTGTAGCCGGCACCGCATGGCTCGTCCGGCACACAGTAATCGGCAAAGTCGGGACAGTAAGATACGTCGACGCTGTCTCGACAGCGCCAGCCGGTATTGGTGCATTCAGGTTCGACCCAAGTGCCGGTTCCGCAGAAGCTGACGCAGGAGGGTACGGTGTCATAGCTGCATGGCTGGATGTAGTCGGCTTTCCCGATGCGGGGCGCGTCGCTCGGCGTTATCAGTGCACTGGAGTCGGCTTCACAGCCCAAGCAGAGAAGCGTTAGGCAAAGCGAGAGGATCCGTGCGTCACATCGCACGGCGCCTATACCATTTTGGTATGTGTAACGGCTTTCGCTCACTCGCTGCGCTCACCTTTTCTTGGCCGCTAGAAGTTCAGCCAACCGTCGTAGTGTTGAAATCGAACGCTTGTTCGTCAAGTAACATCACCTTCCTTTCTACAACAACATGACTTTGAACGGGGATATGTGCGTCTAATCCTAACCGCCGTATAGTGCGGTAGCCGTTCGTATAGGTGCGGATTTGGCCGTGGTGGAAGGCGCTCTTTGGTTGAGACAGTCTAAATATGCCTTGTGCTCGGCGCATAGGTCGAGAAACTGTACGCCATAGCAGTGTGAGTCAAGCTTGATACTTGGCGCATGACGCACAACTTCGCCTTCGACCCGTGTCATTTGATGTTGTCCTGGTAGCATGAACGACATCTCGATTCGTGTACCAACGTCGATATCTCGCTTGGTTTCAAAAAGGATCCCTGATGACGAGACGTTCTGGCTAAACCCAAATGCTCCTGCTTTGGAGCGATCTTTGAACTTCAGTTGAATCAGAAGTCGCAGGTATTTTCGTGTTGGTCCACTGAGGGCTGCAGCTGTCGCTCGCATGACTTGGTCATCATAGGGTCTGCGTATGACCGTCGAATGGAATCCAACCGAATATTCCAACAGCTCATCCTTTGGATCGTGTATGCGAGCGAGTATGACCAGCGGAACAGATTCAGGCACGATCATTCGGAACTGGTGTTCACGTAGAGAATCCGGAATACCCGCACTCACAATGAGGTCGGGGCAACGTACTTTTGCGATGAGCATGAGCTCCGGTATGTCGCTGGCGCAGAATACATCGACACCACGACGATTGAACCAGGTGTCCTCCCGCTCGAAAAAGGCCGGCTCACGAGCGATTAGAATGACCGTTTTTCTCTTTATATTATCGAATCCAGCGTTGAGCATCATATTAACTCCAGGGCGCCTCTCTGATAACGGTTGAAAGCGATGGTTTCATTAGCAATGTTTGTGGATCAGGAGTAATCGGTATAGTCACCGCATGATGACCACTAGTTCTACTGACCTATTTTTGTCACTGACACCCGAGAAAGTTCTAGAGGCTGTCCAGCGTGCCGGGCTATCTCCGAAGCCCGTTTGTTACACCCTGAATTCATTCGAAAACCGGGTGTATGAGGTAGAGTTAGAAGACGACTCACGCGTAGTCGCAAAGTTCTATCGGCCGAACAGATGGGCAGCCGCTCAAATTTTGGAGGAACACGAATTTCTCGCAGACCTAGAGGCAGCAGAAGTACCTGTTTGCGGCGTCCGGCCTTTTCCTGATGGGCTCACGCTAAAAACAAATGATGATGGTATTCACTATTGTGTGTTCCACCGAAAAGGGGGGCGCGCACCTGATGAACTTTCGGATGCCATGGTGTCTCGTCTCGGGATGCTTGCCGCGCGAATGCACATTGTGGGGGCTTCGCGTCAAGCAAAGCATCGTATTTCGATCCGACCCCAAACGTACATTTACGATAATGTGGATTGGCTAGCTGAAAATAATGTGCTGCCGCTAGCATATCGTGAGCGATATATGGACGCAGCCTTCTCCATTGCTGAGATTACCGACACTTATTTTCAAGATGTACATGTGCAGCGGATACACGGTGATTTACACAAAGGGAACCTCGTGGAGCGTGGTGGAGCATTACACCTACTCGACTTCGATGACATGGTTGTAGGCCCTCCGGTGCAAGACCTCTGGTTGCTCCTGCCGGACCGGGATCATAACGCGGTTCGTCAGCGTGAGGTCTTCATCGAAGCATATGAGCAATTTCGAGCGTTCGATCGTAGCTCGCTACGACTCATCGAGCCTCTACGGGCAATGCGCTATATTCACTATGCGGCATGGCTGGCGCGTCGTTGGCACGATCCAGCATTTCCTGCCACGTGGCCGCACTTTGGGACTGACGAGTATTGGGCAAATGAAACGAGCGACTTAGAAAAGCAACTGGCAGTGATTCGGGATGGCGATCCACAACTGGCCGAGCCGGAACAACAAGTAGAGAAAGAACTCACGAATAAAGACTTTTTTTGGGACTGGGAGGACTAGTCGCCATTGGCATGGTGGGATGAACTTGCATGACACGAGGTCATTCACAAAGATATCACCGCAAGTCGCTCTCTAGTATCTCTTTGGTACTTTCAATCATTTGCGTTTGAGAAACGAGGAGCTCAACGAATGAATGTTTTGTGTGTTGTCTCTATTCTGCTCACAGCACCACCGAGCACTCCGGTTTTAGATGCTTTGGTATCTAATTCTGCTGCGAAATCCAGCGCAGCCCAGGCGCTTGTTGCACGCTTAGAAACGATTGCTGAAGCTGCCAAAACAGAGAGAAAGTCACCTCGTCAGCGTTATGTCAATGTGAAGGCATGGAAGTCTGTAAGCGAAGTGTTGCAGCCCGCAATCCGAGCGATTGACCCGACTGTCGGTGAGTCGAGTACATCGCAGTTACATGAACTGCTGCATGGTGCGGCAACGATGCTCGTTCGTGATGATCTTTATGAAGTTCAGGCGGGACTGACATTCTTGGACCTCGGGATACAGCCACTTGAGCGGTTGCGGTTTTCATCTGCGGAGAAGTACAAAACGGCGATAGCAGAGCGGATACCGGTGGTGGAAAATAAGACGCGTGAAGCATTGGTAAGGTGGTTATCGATGCACGGAGGACGGACGTCTTTTGAGGCCTTATTATCGGTCGCCATGTCTGACAAGTTGGCAGCCTTGCGGGCGTTAGCGGTACAGGGGATCGCACGTTGCGATGCTGGGTACTGCCCAGTTGAGGCAAAAACCGTCTCCAAACGCATGGAACTTGAGACTCATGGGCCAACGCGTTCGCACTGGGTCGCGCTAGCTGGTCGGCTGAGGATGGCAGAAGTATTCGCTTGGTGCGATGGCGAGCTAGGTGGTGGTGCGCTCGATATGGGGTGCCGTACAGCTTTTATCCGATTCGCTGATGAGCGCGCATTTACAGCGCTGTATTCTTGGTTAGAAGCGTATGAAAGGAACAGTGCTAGTGACTCTTCAGAACTGCGATTCGCCGCTGCGCTCGCTACGCTCGGTCGGTTCTCCCGTGAAGCATATGTGAAGGGACGGATACTCAAATTAGTAGACCGAGCATTGAGCCGGCGTAAGCGAGCCGAAAAAGAGCTGGGAGCTATCGCTGGGATGCTTGGTTTTGCTGCAGACAAGGAGCGAGCGTTACGCTCGGCCCGCAAGCACCGGCGAACCTATGCGCTGCGCTCTAAACGTAATCCAAAACTCAGTTTGGTCGTTGACGCACTCGATACCACGATTCAGATGTTGTCCAGGTAGTGCTTGCTGCGTCTAACCCATTAAATGACAAGAGCCGGCAGCATTCGCTGTCGGCTCTGTAGTCACGATATCAAGCGGTACCGTGGGTTTATCCGCGCTCGATCTTTTCGACAGCGAGCTCAAGCTCTTCAACGGTAACGTCATTACCTTTGCCATCGAGCGTGAACCCTTTCCACTTCGAAGGCCACGCTTCGAAGAAGTTGTAGCGCATAATCTCGGACCCATCGTCACCGCATAGGATAATGGAGCCCGCTTTGCGCTCGACTTTGCCTTCGATGACTTTCTTGCGCCAATCCCACAGCTCGGTGTTATTGATGTAGCCGCGCTTCAGCGTGACATTAGAGTACTTTGTGCGACCAGGACGCTTGCGGAGGATGATGTCATCACCGTCTTGGAACTCAACGATTTCTGTCTCGCTATCAAGTCCTTCAACGTTGCGAAATGCTCCTTGGGTTACGCCCTCAATTTCAACTTTGAAGTTGAAAGCCCCAATGTGGTCATATGGACGACGATTCGGCATTCTTGTTCTCCTTGTGTTTCACGCGCCGGATTGTATCCCCGTCGATGGTACTCTGACGCCATCAGTTAGGATTGATCCTGTATTGTTTTGACGCCCATAGTCTTAGCACAGGGTGTGCCATCCTTGAAATAGCTCAAAACCGACAAATCCGACAGGGGTTGCGGTTTATAGTGGGCGATTGACCCCAGCCGGGACTGGGGTCCCCACATGGATGGTGTCTGGTTGTTGCCGACGAATCTGACGGGCTTATTTGAATGCTGCGGTTCTGCAGCCTTGTATCGCTTCTTTTCGTATCGCTTCAGTAGGTAAGGAGCCGCCGCGGCATCTGACCTTCACGCCAGCGACGGTTCGAAACATTACGAAGCTGAGGCTTGGTGGTTCATCGGGTCGGGCGGTATCACCTGCTTTACCCAGGATGAGCCACCCGTCAGGGTAGACTTCAGTGTCATCCACCTCCGAGTAGGCATAGCCGTAGTCTTGGAAGCCCGGTTGCTCACGCAATTTCCGTGCGTACTCCTTCATATCCGTCGGCATACTAGGCGGCATGCGGCCGAGATAGAAGCGTGCGATTTCTCCGTCAGCTCCGTCAGCTCCGTCACTCTGCATAGGCTTTTCGAAAGTCCAACTTTCGAGGAAGGAGTTATATTGGCCTTTCCAGTCTGAAAACTTTGGGATGCCAAGATAGGTCATGTCTCCGGGCTTGGCCTTTCCGACAGTCGATGAGGCCGGAGGGGTCTCCTGTTCCGTTTCGTCCGAGTTCGGCGTTGATATTTCGGGGGTGGCGTCGTCGCCCTCTGGAGATGCTTCTTTGGTCTCTTCGGGTGGCGGCTTGAAGTAAAACCACCAAGTGGCAAAGCCACCGCCCCCGAGAAGGGCCAGTATCACTATCGCTGTAAGCACCTTCTTCATTGGGCTGCGTTACTCATCTCCGGCTTTCACTTGTTGTGCTAGGTAGTTATTGAGACCAATTTGTTCGATAAGGCTCAGTTGCGCTTCGAGCCAGTCAACATGCTCTTCTTCGCTTTGAAGTATTTGTTCGAACAGCGCTCTAGATCCGTTATCGTTTTTTTCAACCGCGGTAGCAATCGCAGCGTTTAGTCTCGGGATAGCCTCGTATTCGAGCGCAAGGTCGCTCCGCAAAATCTCTTCCACATTCTCACCAATGCGGAGTTTCCAAAGTCGTTGGAGGTTGGGTAGTCCCTCCAAATAAAGGATCCGGTTCACTAGCGCTTCGGCATGGTGCATTTCATCGATCGACTCATGCCGAATCTTTTGATGGAGTCGTTCGTAGCCCCAATCCCCACACATCTTTGCGTGTAGAAAGTACTGATTGATGGCCGTTAGCTCCGCCGTTAGCACCTCGTTTAGGTGCTCTAGAATTTTGGTATCGCCTTTCATTATCTTGCCTCGCCGTTAGGGCGGGCAGTGTCTCATCCTGTGACGGCAGAAGCAAGGATCGGGGGGCACAGCGGGAGTTGAGTGGGCTCACTTTTCTCACGCAGTATATCGCGAATTTCGCAACAGCATGCTCCGCAGTCCGTCCCTGCATGGCAGGCTTTCGCAACGTCAGAGACGGTGTTTGCGCCGGACGCTATCGCTTTGCGCACATCCCGCTCGGACACTCTATGGCAGACGCAGACAATCACTCACAAGCTCCTAATGGCGGCTGCTGCTAATGATAACTGTTATCATCATCATCGGAAGCTAATTATTTGGAGAAGGGCTGTCAAGTGGTATCTGCGTTCGTTGCCATGTCGGGACTCTGAACACGCGTATACAGATACGGAACGTGCTCATGACATCGGGGCTATCAAGCTAACGCTGGTCGGTATATGGTATTCGGTATGTATCGCTTGTTTTATGTTTGGCTCGTCCTCGTCCTCTGCTTCGGGTGCCAAAAGCAAGATAACGCTGCCGCCTCAGCGGAAAATAACCGCGGTCAGAGGGCCGGCGCATCAGATCCTCCGATAGTGGAGAGTAATTCTGCGTCGCTTGCCAGGGAGGAGGAACGACCCGAGAAAGGTAAAATAGGGAAGCCAGCGCTTTGCGGGCTAGCTAAATCAAATGTCATCAAGTTGGAGACCGGTCGCTCCGTACCATCGCAGACAGTACTGCTGCTCAAGGCGAAGGGCGCTGACTTCTTATCCCGGTGTAACGAGTTTCCCATAGCCCTAGTTGAGTGTTTGGCTGGTGCTCAAACAAGAGCTGACCTCGGGCGATGTAAATTTGAAAATGATACGTCTGTTCGTCCGGATCCTGGGTTGATGGACTTGTGTGATGCGGCGTATGACCATGCGCGCAACTTGATTGTGGCAGCTGGCGCGCCAGGTCCTGCATTGGCCAGATATGATGAGCGCAGACCAGAAGCACTAATACAGTGTAGTAGGGAAAGGCGAGCTGTTGTTGAATGTCTAATGGCGGCTCAGTCGCTGTCCGAGCTAAAGGCATGTCGTGACTCCGTCGATGGCAGTCTGCCAACGATTCCAGATGCAGTGAAGGCGGTCTGTTCAGGTATTCATCAACGGTTATTCGCTGGTGCTGAAGTACCAAAGTTTTTCCATGATAAGTGGTCATCAAATCATGATGGATTTGTTGTGGAGTGCGGTCGAATGTCCGCTGATGTCAGGAATTGTATGAAGACTGCACAGGCGTTTGCTGATTTTCAGGCATGCGCAGCACCGAATAGCCGCAAAAAAAAGAAACGCGACGGACGGTAGGGGGACAGCGTTGACAACGTACAAAGCCATATTCGGTGGCGAGTCAGTAATCGAGTACAGCTTCGATGCCTCAAAGGCCTGGATTGCTCAAAGAGCAGGACGAACGTTGAGATGGTCTTCCGGTGACACGGATGGCGTTTGGTATGGATATCGGACTGCGGCGGAGCGTGACGAGGGTAGAGGCCAAGGGGCTGGTAGTATTGCTCGTATCTTGGACCACACTCACCCGGAATTCTAGCCAATCTATTCGCACGACTTAGGCGGCGTCATGTATTCGTTTAGAAGTCAATTACACCGGCATTACGCATTACTTCAAGCATGTACGAGCGCTTCTTGCTCGAGGTAAGTACAGGTTGGGTGCATTCCTGCTGTTTCGGTCTCGCTTGCAGTCGGCTCTGTATCGAAGTGGTGTGTTCAGTGAGTTTGCATACATTTGCGTTGAGGCGGGAGTGTCGCCATGAAGGTAGTCTACGGGGTGCATGGTTACGGCCGAGGTCACGCCACACGCAGTTCAGCCGTTCTGTCCGAGCTTTCGAAACGCCATGATGTCCTAGTGATGGCCGGAGGGGATGCATATGACACTTTGAATGCCGCTTTTGCCGTGTCGGCGATCCCGACATTTGGCTTCACCTATACAAAAAAAGGGCACAGACCATCGTTCCTTGGCACGTTTATGAAAAGCCTACCGCTTCTCTTCGATATTGCCTTCAAATGGAAACAATTTCAGGGTGTTGTGCATGTGATTCAAGGGTTCGAAGCAGACATTATCATCTCGGATGCGGAGGCATTTACCCATCATGCGGCGCGTTTTTTGGGGCTACCGCATGTCTCTTTCGATCACTTTGGGGTCATGGCACATTGCAAGGTTCCACTTCGGTCATGGGATCGCATACGTCGTCTTTGGGATGCCTCGGTCTACCGGCTTATTCAGGCCAACCCTCAGCGCGCATTACTGTCTAGCTTCTATACGGCTCCGCTGCGGGGGAATCACGTCAAGATCATACCAACATTGTTGCGTAAAGAAGTCTTGCGGATCACGCCGAAGCAAGGACGGCATGTGCTCGTATACCTGAACAATGGAGCGAAACAGCTAACAGATAGATTATTGGCTGCGCTGATAGCTGCCGACATCGATATGGTCGTCTACGGAACTCATATGACGGGTAAACGTGCGAAGCTGGTATTCCGTCCTTCGAGTAATCTATCTTTTTTGCATGACCTTGCCAGCTGTCGTGCTGTGCTAACGACTGCAGGTAATCAGTTAGTTGGCGAGGCGTTACATTATTCAAAACCATTGTTGGTTATGCCCGAGGGATGTGTAGAACAGCGAATGAATGCTAGCGCATTGGTTCGAATGGGCGTGGGTGAGAGCTGCGAGATGTACGAATTAACAGCGGCTCGGCTGCATATGTTTTTACAAGAGATACCGACATACTCCCGAAACATAAAAGCAGTATTGGAGCAAAGAGGGGGAACATTCGATGGTCGTGACGAGGCCGTATCCATACTTGAGAACTGGATGTGCGAACTGACTGGTACCTGCCAATCCGCACCAATACGCGGGATGCAAAAAAACTAACCCACGTAGAACTCCCCGCAGGTCGTCGTAATCATTGCGTAGTTCTTGTCTGCCGTTGTATTTCTTGTGTCGGTGAGTTTCGTATTCCCAGTCTGACTGGCAACATACTGTTTGGGGACTGAGGAGGTACTGATGCGTTTTTCTCGACGCGTTTTTGGACGTCTTGCGGCTAGTTCTGCTTTGACGGGCACAGTTCTGAGCGGGCTAGAGCGTATGGCGCTTGGTCAGACGGCTAATGTGGCTAAACGCTTGCTCGTTTTTTTTACACCAAATGGAACCATTCATCAGTATTGGCGTCCGACCGGCGAAGGCACAGCGTTTGACTTCGCCAGCGGCTCGATTTTAGAGCCATTACAGCCGCATAAGTCCGATATCTTGGTATGTGACGGGATTGATTTTAAAGCCACGGCGAATCACGAGCCAGGTATGCGAGCGATGCTGACTGGGAACGGTACCGTTGCCCATATCGGCGGAGGTGCGTCGGTAGATCAGTTTCTCGCGTCTACGTTCGGCGGTGGTTCACCCTTTCCGTCCTTAGAGCTTGGTGTACTGACGAGCGCTTGGGGTGCTAATAGTCAAACGCGGATGTGCTACAGCGCTCCGGGCTCCTATGTGCCTCCTGACGATGACCCGGCAAGTGTACATGCGAGGCTGACAGAAAAACTCGCGCCGGCATCGAGCGCGCCATCAACCGCTGATACGCGACGAAAGAAAGTGCTAGAGTTGGTTGCCGCCGAATTGGATGTGCTAAAGCCGGCGCTTGGTGGAGCGGAAAGTCAGAAAATAGACGCCCATTTAGATGCTATCAGCCAGCTACAATCGACGCTGTCTCAATCCGGTCTTTGTGGCAGCATCGATAACGTACCGGCGCTGAACTCGCAGGTGAATGACAACTTTCCCGCGGTTACATCTACTCAGTTGGATCTGCTGACTACCGCCCTAGCGTGCGGGATGACCCGCGTGGCAAGCATCCAGCTCAGCCACACGGTTGGTCCTCCAGTCTTCACCTGGCTTGGCTTGGCCGAGGGACATCACTCTCTTTCGCATAAAGGGAATGAGGACGTACCGGGAATGCTTCAATATGTTGCGGCAGAACGCTGGTTTGCTGAACAGTTCGCTTCGCTAATTCAACGCCTCAAGGCGACACCGGACATGGAGTTCGGCGGCTCGCTTTTTGACACGACACTCGTCGTTTGGGCGCAAGAAATGGGTGATGGCCGGTTACATGATTGTGTTTCGGTGCCCTTCGTGCTTGCGGGCGCTCCCAGCATCGTTGACCTAGGAAAGTATAAATTATTCGGGGGTGCTCCACATCAAAAGTTGCTGGTGTCGATATGTCATGCTCTCGGATTGGATAATATGACGTTCGGTGACCCCTCTCACGGTACCGGTCCGCTGTCCGGTGTATTGCTATGATGCATAGCAAGCGAGCCATCCTCACATATGTCGCTGTTATCACTTTCAGCGGGTGTTCACAGACAGATACGCTGGATTCGACCAGCCAGGTCCCAGACTCCGATGCGCATGACAGTATCAGTCTGGATGACGGGTATATGACCGATGAAGGTATGTTGTCGGACGTTGTTGTAGCGTCTGATGGTGGCGGTCGAGTCATGGATGACGATATCGGTACCAAGCAAGACCCTGATACCACGGGTTCTGAAGGGCACTCAGACAGTCTCTCGGTTGGTGACACGAGTGCAAGTCCCGGAGATGAGGCCGAATGCGCGGATGACGAGACATTCTTCATCGAGACGCTATACCCTGAGGTACTCGAACTGCAGTGTTCTGGCTGTCACAATCCATTCGGTTTGGCAGCACAGACCGCATTTGTCCTTGAGCCGGACACGACCGAGAACGCGATGGCGCTCAATTACCTAATGATGCAGGACTTGGTCAATGTCGCCGTCCAAGGCGTACCGGTGCTTCTGCTACGTCCATCGGGTCAGCATCCAGAAGGTCACACTGGTGGGAAGCTAACACCGTTGGGCTCCACGGCATACAAACACCTGCTGGAATGGACAACCCGCGTACTCGGCATAGATGACCCATGTACGGAGTCGGATGATCAATGTTCGTCGGTCCATCCGGGTCCGCCGTCTCTCCGCCGTCTGACACGGTCAGAATACGACCGGACAATAGAAAGTCTGTTTGGTTTCACCAGCACCTGGGGCGCTGAGTTTACGGCAGAGGCAACAGAACATGGCTTTGATAACCAGTCCGATATACTGACTGTCACGCCGTTACTTGCGTCGCAGCTTCAGTCAGCCGCAGAGTCCATAGCAGCGAAGGCTATAGTGGAAGCATGGGATACATTGTTGCCTTGTGCACCGTCAGCAGCGACCTGCTCAGCCGAATTTATTTCATACTTTGGTTCGCGCGTATACCGGCGGCCGATAACGGACCAGGAGTCTGCCCGGTACCTTGAGTTATTTACGTTAGCTGCTGATGTCGATGGTTTTTCGGCGGGCGTAGAACTCGTAATTACTGCCATGCTTCAATCTCCCCACTTCTTGTATCGGTCCGAACTGGGCTCCGTGCAAGATGATGGAATATACCTGCTATCAGCTTGGGAGGTGGCGTCAGAGTTGTCGTATCTTCTGTGGGGTACTATGCCCGATCAGGAGCTGTTTGATAGGGCGGCAGATGGTTCGATTTTGACAGTCGAAGAGCGTCTGCTGCAGGTGGAGCGGCTGTTGTTAGACGCGAAAGCTGAATGGTCAGTACGTCGCTTCGCGACACAATGGCTGGATATTGGACAGGTAACACAGCTACCGAAAGACACTGCAACGTATCCTGAACTG
>PKDL01000062.1 GCA_002863065.1 Pseudomonadota bacterium | reverse complement strand
TTCGCTCGATGGACTTCACTTGTTCATCCCGTATGAGCGCACCTTGCTTTTGCACCTGACTACGCGCCATCTTCTGAAAGTCAGAACCAGGGAGCGCCTCTACGCCCAGATAGTTATGTAACATCGCAGCATGCATTGCGGTCCTGTCCTGGCCAAAGAGTACGACTTCGGCGTCATTCTTCGCCAAAAGTAATGCCGCGCTCAGACCACCGGGACCATCTCCCACAATGATTACGTCTACCATTCGCCTATACTCCTCGCGTCCATCTTGACTCGGATAACGCAACCACCCATAAAACCTCTTGGATGGATGACGCTAACACCTATCGAGCATATCTACGTACTGCGCAGTACCTCGTAATCCTGGACCGTTCAAGTAACCACCAGCTTCAACTTCGTCGCCCCCAAGATACCCATCGCTCAGATGTATCACGGCATACGATACGTAACGTCTACCTCAGCGCGCTTCCTGACAGCGTCCGCTATCGATGGGCAATAGGGCGTTGTAGATTTCGGCAGCATTGGTAATGCTATCGGCGTCGGGCGACAGCTGGTTCATGCCGCCGATAAAAAGCAAGGTGTCATTAGGTAACCGTACCGAACGATGGCCAAACCTTGCCGCACTCATTTGTCCCTCAGACACCTTTTCCAGTGTTGGATTATTCACCCCTCCCCCAGCTTGTAGGATGGTCACGTCTCGTAGCCAACATCCCGTACCGACGGTATCTACATCACACGCAGGGTCAGCAGGAGCGATGGGCTGTCCCACTTGATTTATGCCACCACTGAGCGCAAGGACTCCGGGTTCCAACTGGACGAGCTGGTGAAAAATACGCTGGCTGAGTGTTGTCCCACCCAAGGCTGCGGTGCTGTCCGTAAGCGTTGCAGTGGGCGCATTTGGGTCACAAATATTGAGCTGTAGAATGTGTAGGCGAGGCGTTGAGCCAACTGGAGACCGAAATAGAGGAGGATTTGGGTCCGCCCGCTGGATATCGACTCCGCCAACAAGAGCCACCGCATACTGACAGCCGTCCTGCGCGATAATTTCTGACGCATGCAGTGCAAATGTTCCCGGAATCGGGTCCAGACTGATAGGAACTGACGTTGCGTCGGATGTCACAATCTCAACCATTGCATCCGGATTCGCATTCAACGCACCACCGATGACAATGGCACTTTCAGTATCTGCGAGAACGTGTGCTGTGGCACCCATACGCTCGTGTATCAGGTCTCCCTGAATTCGGGTTGCTGTACCAGATGCTATGGAATTTGGCGTCCCAGTGAGCCACTGCAATGTCGCGGTAGGGTACCCGGTAGTATCCATACCACCAGCTATAAGTATCCGTGTTCCCGCAGCATTTGCTGCAACTGCGGAATATGACATGTTCGGAATATCCCAGTCCGCGGTCGTTACTGTCCCGTTCTCGAGGTTAATAATTTCTGCTGCTGGTGTAGGTTCCTCTGTATCGCTCCATCTAAGAGGAGGCGACTGAGCGAATTCAGCTCTTAACGTCCCGCCAAAGACCAATACATGACTACCATTACCGAGCGTGACTGCGTGGGCCAACGCTCGAGGGGAAGCTAATCTATAGGGCAGGGTCTGAAATACACCTCGTGTGGCGTCGTATCGCACAATATCGGTGGCTGTAGCTTCCAGAGCAGGCGCAGATCCCGTAGGGATGTAGGTGTCAAATCCACCAAAAATCAGCAAGTCATCTCCAACTCGCGCGGTGTTATGCATCATCAATGGTCGCTCTAGAGCGGAAGTGAAGGCTCCACGGTCAATATACGCACCTCCGGTGCAGCTCATTTCATTCTTTCGCGTGAAATACAACGGCGGTGCAGCTTTGCTATTGGCTTTCACCTCAAGACCGCTATATCGGCCGCTCCAAATCACTTCATTGCCCGCATCGCAACCATAGAGATTCAAGACCAGGCCGGCTCCGGGAGGGATGCCAGGTACGAGTACCCGACCCGCCGTATCGATCTCGCTTGGGAAGATCTCCGTCGTAAACTGCGCCTCACCCGATATATCCACCACAAATTTTTCCACTTGCGGCGGGAAGTTTTTATCGCCGTTCGGAGAAGCAACGCATCCCTCTGAGGACAGTGGAGCGACAATTAACGACATCCCAGAAACCATGACTTCCGTCGATACCTCTCCCTGGCATCCAAAGAAAAGGACGCAAACCACTGCTAAGAACGGCCGACCTTTCCGCCGTAGGCCGATATCCCGGCGGACGTGAGAAGACGGGGTTGCTTTCCGAACTTTTCGCATATCTCTGAGTGTACGGCGGCGGAAAGAGTGGTCAAGTTGGTCCGCGCATGTTAACGCCACGTAGTATGGCGAATAAGGCTAAACGTTCGACGAAAAAGGTCTCGGGAGTGCAGAAGCTGACCCCGATGATGCAGCAATGGCATGACGCGAAATCGGAGCACCCCGACGCTCTGCTGTTTTTCCGGATGGGAGACTTTTACGAGCTATTTGGTGACGATGCCGTGGTCGCAAGCCAGCTACTGGAATTGACACTCACATCCCGGGATAAAGCGTCGAAGAATGCTATTCCCATGGCTGGCATACCTCATCATGCGCTTCAAGGGTATCTGACTCGTCTTATTGAACGAGGGTACAAAGTCGCTGTTTGCGACCAGGTCCAGAACCCAAAAGAAGCAAAAGGACTTGTCAAGCGCGCAGTAACCCGTGTCGTAACGCCCGGGGTGGTCCTCGACGATGTTCAACTCGATCCAGCACGCAATAACTACCTAGCTGCGGTATGGCCGGGTTTGGCCGGATATGGGATCGCGTACGCAGACATCACAACCGGCGAACTCCGCGGAACACTCGCACCAGATCTCGCCACCGCGACTTCCGAGTTGTCCCGGATTGAAGCTCGAGAAGTACTGATCCCACCAGGTACTGAAGAACCCGTCCTTCAAGTCATTCGGCGAGCGGGCGGCCTCGCAACTGAACTCGTCTTTGAGCAGTACGATGCACAGCGTCCAGCTGCTCGCACACTTGATAAACGCATCGCTACGGAATTACGTCGCGCCGTTGGTGGGCTAGATAGCTACATCGCAAAAACACGCCCTAAAGGTGATGTTGGGCTCGGGGCGTTCCGAGAATATGCACTCAACGAGCACCTCTTACTGGACGAGTCCACGTTCGCAAATTTGGAGCTGGTGAAGACACTGATGGGAGGTCGCCGTCAAGGTTCACTCCTTGGCCTGCTGGACAGAACCGTTACCGCAATGGGGGCCCGCCAACTTCGACGCTGGATCGAATTACCATTGCGGAATCGACAGCAAATAGAAGAACGCCTAGAGGCTGTTGATGAGCTCATTGAGGATGCCATCTACCGCGATACAATCCGGGTACTACTGCGGTCAGTGTATGACCTAGAGCGTCTCGGAGGTCGCCTCATCGGCGGCGTCAGTACACCGAAAGACCTTGCAAACTTACGCCGGTCGCTTGCGGGTCTAAGCACGCTGAAAACGGACCTAGAAGCAAGGAGAGCCCAGCGACTGATGCGTCTCGGTGAAAGCCTCGACCCCTTAGCGGATGTCTTCGAAACCCTATCGCTTTCCATCGCTGATGAACCGGCAAATAGTCCTTCGGATGGACGAGTACTTCGGGATGGTTACGACGCAGAATGCGACGAGCTCGTTGAACTCTCTCGCTCCGGTAAGGACTGGATTGCACGCTATGAATCGGCAGAACGGGAACGTACCAAAATCGGCTCGCTGAAAGTCCGATTCAACAAAGTATTTGGCTATTACATCGAGGTCACACGAGCCAACCTGCATCTCGTGCCCGATGGATACATCCGGAAACAGACTATCGCTAATGGAGAGCGGTACTTCACACTCGAGCTAAAAGAGTATGAAAATCGGGTACTAACCGCTGAAGAACGGCGTATCAGCCGCGAAACGGCTTTGTTTGAGGCATTACGGAATGAGTTGAAAGCACATTCAGCCCGACTGCTCCGGACAGCTAGCCGCGTGGCTGATCTAGATGTGCTCTGCTCACTGGCGGAGGTGGCGCATGCCCGAAATTATGTTCGTCCACAGCTATTCGAAGACGGCCGCCTTATCATGGAGAATAGTCGGCACCCAGTCGTTGAGCAGGCGTTACCTGCGGGAGAATTTGTCGAAAATGACATCCGACTGCATACGGACGATGCGCGCGTAGTCCTCATCACGGGCCCGAATATGGCCGGTAAATCGACCGTCATGAGACAAGCCGCCATCAACGTACTCATGGCGCAAATCGGCAGCTTCGTGGCGGCCAGCAAGGCAGAAATTGGCCTGGTGGACCGTGTGTTCACGCGGGTCGGCGCGTCGGATGACCTTTCGCGAGGACAATCGACCTTCATGGTTGAAATGTCCGAAACCTCCTTCATCTTGCGCCATGCTACAGAACGTAGCCTTATCATTTTGGATGAGATTGGAAGAGGCACGTCGACATTTGACGGATTATCCATTGCTTGGGCAGTGGCAGAATATCTACACGACACAATCGGTGCACGAACCATGTTTGCCACGCACTACCATGAGCTTACTGAGCTAGTCCGCCAAAAGGACCATGTCCGTAATATCCATGTGGCCGTAAGGGAATGGAACGACGACATCGTCTTTCTGCGTAAGTTGAAGGAAGGCGCAACAAACCGCAGCTATGGAATTCAGGTTGGAAGGTTGGCTGGACTACCGGAAAAAGTGATTCAGCGCGCTCGTGAGGTGCTGCGCGGTCTTGAACAAGAAGACTCCGCAGTGTCGTCCGCACCTCCGCCCCCCGTCAGTACTAGCCCTCGAAGACAGCTCGGTCTCTTCGGCACGGAATCCGATACTGCGATGACGCCATCGGGCCCAACAGATATCGAACTCGCGCTAGCGCGGGTCGACATCACTCGCACGACACCGCTCGAAGCACTCAAGCTGATTGATCGCCTTCAAAAAGCCTTACGGAAGCGAAAATAAGCACCTCCGTGAGGCCCTCGGTTTAGCGCGATGAGCCGCTACCAATTGGCGTCTGAAACGTGCGCAGGTAGTGGCAAGTATAGCCGCCAGGGTGCTTTTGCAGGTAGTCTTGGTGGTATCGCTCCGCTGGTGTGAACTCGCCGGCAGCCACAACCTGAGTAACGACTGGCCGCTTCCAATGCCCCGCTGAATTGATGCGACTGATCACTGCCTCAGCCGTCTTTTTCTGCGCCGGCGATACGTAGAAAATGGCTGAGCGGTACTGCGTCCCAATATCGTTACCCTGACGATTCTGAGTGGTCGGGTCATGCATTCGGAAAAACCAGCGTTCTAGTAAGTCGGAGTAGGACACCTTCGTGGGATCAAATACAACCTTGATCGCTTCAGCATGCCCTGTTGTGCCTTTCTTCACTTGGTCATATCCAGGCCTACGTGTTGTTCCGCCCGTGTAACCAACCTCCGTGTCCACGACACCCGGTACCTTACGAAGGATATCTTCCATCCCCCAAAAACAGCCACCCGCGAGTACTGCGACCGCTCTCGGATTCGCATCAGTGGATTCAACCGTGGGCGGCTCACCAATAGGCGTGGGCGGAACCGCCGCAGCAGTGTCAGGACGCGAACATGCGGTGAGCCCCAAAACAAGGCACAATAGTAGTCGCTGCATCGTCAAAAGAGTCCTCCAAAATACTCATATGAGATGATGGCTTGTGCCATCTAGATGTGGCGGGCAACACATAACGGCAACTCATCGGGCAATTGAAGAAACAACAAAGCGTAACAATAAGGTCAAAAGACACCCATTCTGGTAGTTCCCCTTACGTCCCGTGTACATATAACCGATAGCAGGGTGAGGATAGTTTTGACCAAGTAATTGGAATAATGACGGTTTGGACTAGGAGTATGGTGACTGGATGCGCGTAGCAGGACCCCACGTATGCCGGTGTGGGATGCGGCTAACTACCGCTAAAAGGGGGCTTTCTGCACTACTCGCGATGCTGATCACTCTCTGCAGTGCATCGGCGGAAGCCAACCAGCCCACCTGCGAACCGGACACCGACAACGACTCGCTCTGTGACGTCTGGGAACTATCCATGTTCGGCGACCTGAGCTACGGCCCAGACGACGATCCCGATAACGACGGAATGTCGAATGCAGACGAATACCAATGGGGAACAGACCCGCAAGCAGAGGATACTGATTCCGACGGCCTAGCCGATGGATTAGAGCTCGCTGGAGATGCTGATGCAGATCCAGCGACACAAACCAATCCTCTCGCCTTCGACACGGATGGAGATGGTATCGGGGATGGCATCGAGGACAGCAACCAAAATGGGATGGTTGACCTGCTAGAAACGGACCCGACCATGATCGATTCCGACGGTGATTCCGTCGATGACCTGACCGAGTGGGGAGACGCCAGCGGTCCTCCGCGTGACCATGACCAAGATGGGATTCCCGATGCGCTAGACCCGGACAGTGATAACGATGGAGTGCCTGATTTAGACGAGGCAGGCGATAGCGCCGTTTGGACCAAACCAGTCGATAATGATGGGGACGGCGTTCCAGATTACCAAGATGACGATAGCGATAATGACGGAATCTCAGATGCGATAGAAGCGGCCGGTGACTCAGATTTAGACGGGTTTCCGAACCCAGATGCCGATGAGGACGGGATCCCGAATACGCAAGACTTAGATAGTGACAATGATGGGGTACAAGATTCAGTCGAAGGGACTGACGATAGCGATAATGACGGGGTCCCCAACTATCTCGACCCAGTGGAAGACTCAGTCGAACCACCCGAAGGCCTAGATATCATCCCCCAGCCACCCCATACCGTTCCGCCGAGGATACCGGTGCCTACGGACACCGAAAACAGTCCAGAGCCTCCACAAACGGCACCACGTCCGCTCGCCCCACCCATTGTCGTTCCTACCCCAGAAGACAACCTTGACTGGGACGGAGATGGACTCAGCAATATCGCGGAAGAATTACTTGGTACCGACCCGCGCGCCGCGGACAGCGATCTTGATTCGATACGGGATGATGTGGAAATCGGTTCCGAATTTTCCCCAACCGATACCGATGGCGATGGGTTCCTGGATGCGCTGGATCTCGATAGTGACGGCGATGCGATTCCCGACCGGTGGGAGGCTGGCGCGGGTGGAACCACTCCACGGGACACGGATGGGGACGGCATCCCGGACTTCCAGGATATAGACAGCGACTCCGACGGCCTCCTCGACAGAGAGGAAGTCACGCAAACAATGACGGACCCCTATCGAGCGGATACCGATGGGGGGTCTGTACCCGACGGCGTAGAAGTTACGAGAGGCTCGGACCCACACGACCCGAGCGATGATGTGCAAGCTACAGTCGAACCCGCTCCATTCGACCCATTAGAGGGAACCAATATCCAAGGCGGCGTAGGCGCTTGTAACACCACATCCAGCAGCCGGGGTGCGCCACTGAGCTTGCTGCTTCTTCTTGCGAGCCTAGGCTTTCTGAACCGTCGGCGAACCCATTGCAAACTCAAACGACCTTCGATCGCCATAGTCCTCTTGCTGGGCATAGCTATCGGAGTCGTCGAAATGCCCGCCGCGCAAGCTCAGACGTTCGATGGCCGCACCATCTACCTGACTGCCGATGGAACGGGGGTATTAGGAACACCAACTGCCGGTACACTAGGACGATTTCGATACGCCGCAGGTGTCTCCTCTGAGTTCTTACAAGACCCGTTAGTCATAGCGAGAGATGGCAGGTTGCTCCAACGCATCATTGGCAGCCGTGTCGACCTCACCACGCATGCCGCATTCGGAGCACTCCGCTGGCTTGATGTTGGTTTAGACCTACCCTCCACTGTGTACTCGAATGGTACATCGATAGACCAGCAGCAATTCAACACCACGCGCCTCGGTGATCTTCGCATTTGGACTAAAGCACAGGCGCTAAAATTTCCGTCGCATGGCATCGATCTGGGAATCTCCATCACATTGGGAATTCCGACCGGCTCAGTGGATGAATATACCGGCGCGGGCGAAGTCACCGCCGCAGGAGACATCCTGCTCGGCGGACAGATCGGTGCGGTCGCGATCCATAGCGCTATCGGCTATCGCGTGCTCCCCAAACGTACCGTATTGGACCTCACATCAGACGACGTGGTCACTTTTTCGGTGGCGACCCGCTGGGATACCGGAGTGAGTGGTATTTCCCTGGATGCCGCTATTAACGGCGCCACGAGTGCAGTCGAACCCTTTACCAGTGCATCTCAGGTAAACCTAGAAGGACTTATCGGCGTGCATTGGCGGACATGGAGAGGACTCAACCTGCGCGGCGGCGTGGGAGCGGGCATGCTTTCGGGACCTGGTACACCAGTCGTCCGAGCATATATCGGCTTGTCATGGGTCGCACCTGACACCGAAGTACATCCACAGGAGCCAGAGCCAGAACCAGAACCAGAAGCGAATCCCGAGCCTCCCAAAGAAACACCAGTTCCGCCGGCCGATGCAGATGGCGATGGAATCACTGATGATGTCGACAAATGCCCGGATGAAGCGGAAGACAAAGATTTCATTGACGATGAGGATGGCTGCCCGGAACACGACCGAGACGAAGACGGCATCAATGATCGCGAGGACAAGTGTCCCGATGAAATGGAAGATGAAGATGGCTATGAAGATGCGGATGGCTGCCCGGATAGCGACAATGATCGAGACGGTGTAGCCGACATCGACGATAAGTGCCCCGATACGTCTGGGGTGGCCTCAGACGATGCTGAAAAGCACGGATGCCCTGGTAAGGTTCTTGTGAAACTTGATAAGTCGATGCGTCGCCTGACGGTGCTGGACGAGTCTATGGTGCACTTCAGATGGCGCACATCTCGAGTTCCACGCAAGTATAGGACGATGCTGAAACAAGTGGTCGCCGTCTTGAAGGCACACCCGGAGGTGAAAAAACTACGAATTGAAGGTCATGCGAGTTGGACGGGACCAGCCGAGTTGAACAGAGTTATCTCTCAACGCCGAGCAAACATGGTGCGAGACAAACTGATCGAATTTGGTGTCTCACCGGCACGGCTTGAATCCATAGGATACGGCTTCAAACGGCTCAAAGTGAAACGCCGCGGTAAAAAGTATAACTGGCTGAATCGCCGCGTTGAGTTTGTCATTATCGATATGGACTGACCCCTCCAGTCAGAGACCATCACAAGCGACAGTTTATTTCCGTCGAGCGTGTGCGCGTCCATTTGCCTATGCGAAGCTGGCGGCATGTGACTCGTCCTGCTACCGTGGAGTCCGAAGAACCGCAGCGGATAAATGGTCGTAAAGGCTGCAGAGGACTGCACTCATTAGTGTAGCCAGGGAGAGCAACATGCCATCGTTGACGAAACCACATGCTGAGTTAGAAAAGCCTGCAACCGTGCAGCGCCAGGGAGCTGCTGGCTTCACACTCGTGGAGCTCATGGTGGTCGTAACCATTCTCGCAGTGCTCAGTATCGTAGCCATCACAAGCTACAAATACTACATGCGCCGAGCGTATGGTCAGGAGGCACGCGGACTCCTGCTCGATATGAAAATGAAGCAAGAGCAATACTTCGCTACCTGGAGCCAATACGTTTCGTGGACCGGTACGACGGTTGACCCCTCCACGGCGTGGCCGACAACGTCTCAGCTCGACCCGAAAGACAACACACTCTACAAGTGGAATTCACTGGACTGCAGCAGTGTCACTGCGGGCTCCCTGCAAGAAGCGCTATGCCATCTATCATTTCGACCAGCAGGCAATGAGAGTCATTGGCGCGTAGCGACATGGGGGTGGACGCCAGGTTTCAGCGGTTCGGTTACCGGAAGCGACAGCTTTTTCAATTCCGTAGTGGCACCACTCGATCTTACCCAGCGCTGGTACGTCGCCATTGCGGTGCGAGATGCTGACGGCGACGGCAAGCTGGCTAAATTTGCGGTGCACAGTCAAGCCACGGCGATCTGGTCGGAAAACGAAACGGAGTGATCTAACGCAAACGCTCCGGTCTAGTACAACGAGTGAGGACCCCATACCGGCGAGGCCCTACGCCATCTGATTGATCCGACGCTTTAGTGCGTTGGCACTAACACCCAACTGTTCAGCAGCGAGCCGAATATTATTATTTGCGTGTTTCATCGCTCCACGTATGGCGCTTTCTTCTAGATTGGCGGCCCGCGGGATCCCCAAGCGGTCCATTAAGCGGACAAAGGTCGTCCGGGGAGTTTGCGTCGATTCAGCCGCCAGACGAATATCGAATGCAGCCTCAGTCAGTCGCTCCGACAAATACTCCTGAGCGAACCCATCTACAACAAGGCGTTGCGCCTCTGAAGTTAGTAAGCTGGTTTCAGAGGCCCATGCACGACACCGCTCCTCACCGAGCAGGCGGACTATTGCCGCGGGTTGGACCCCTAGAATACCACCAACACGCCGCGCTGCACGCGTCGATGATATGCGAGCGAGGTGATGCTCAGCCGATAGTGTGCTGGAGGTTTCAACGCTCGTGTCTCGATAGCAGAGTAATACTTCGATCGATGAACCTAATGCTAGCCGTGCGCCCGGTTCGAGCACGATCTTGGACCGCAAAGAGACCCAGCTGTCTGCGTTGGCGGGTGCGACTCGCATCGGGAGCTTCGCGGTTTTTATCGGTTCCAGGTGAAAACATCCGTATGCCCAGCGAATCTCAACCTGCGCACGACTCACCGATGACAAACCAAGAGGTCTCAGTGATTGAGGCGGATCTTCATGTGAGGGATAAAATTCAGGTTCTCGCCTACCAAGAAGGACCACGTCTCCGAAATAAAGGCCAAATGGAGCACTTATTCGTCCCACTAATATCGGGTCATGTGCCTTCAGAACGCGCAGCTCAGGCACTGGCCCCAAGTCCGATGCGGCTTGTTTCAGGGTTTCTTCGTTTGCTCTACGACCGCCAGTCACGTCGATTAGCGTATCAAAGCTTGGACATCTCTCCAACGCGACCAACCAAAGGGGAGGACAACCACACCTACCGCAGCGACATCAATGCCGAGCAGGAATATGTGGCTGGGCGAGAGGGAGACCTATCACTATCCACACTGTAGCGCCTTGCCGCTGGATCGGTACTAAAGCTTCGATTGCGTCCGAGAAAGTTCGCTCACTTACTGAACTCCTCTTTGGGCGCAGCCATGCCATTTGCTGACCTGTCGGTCCCTTGAAGACGTCCCTCCACTCGGCGGGTAAATTTTCTTCAGACGGCGACTTCGGTACCGATGGAAATAACTCCAGTAGGCCCGCACGGTGAGAACTTGGTACAGGGAGATATGCATCGACACTCAGGGGGTTGAAAAAGCTCGAAGATAATGAGTCGTCAAGCAATTCAGCGTCTTGACGCCGCACGACCGCCCAAAGAAAAACGGGGGTTCCGCCGAACGTTTGTTTCGGGTCAGCTAGCGAGTCCCTCATCGCAGTTATGCCCCGCCATAGTCCCGCTGCCCCGTCCTGAAGGCGTTCACGCACCTCAGGTAAGGGGTACCAGAGCGACACCATACCTCGCCCGCCATGGGGCTGAATGAGGCTCAGTTTTCCCAAACGAAGCGTGTCAACAGGAGTCCAAGCTCTCAGCAGAGGAAGTCCTCGAATCGCAGGCGCTTCTGCTTTTGGAAACGGTTCCGTAGGCCGACCAGCACGCGTTTTGAGTAGAGCTTCAGGCAAATACCAGGCCGCATAGGTTTCAAGGAATTCCTCAACTTCGCCCTGATCCGACGCAGTCAGCCGAGTATCCGGCCCAAGCGACTCTTGAATAACCTGCCGTATGACACCAATCTCGTCACATGCGGAGATACTCACCGCGGTATACTTTGGTGCCATTGCAGCGGGAGGCACCCCTGATGGCTCGTTGAGAAACGACCTATCTATCGCGTTATTTGCCTGATTCTCTCCTCCTGTCGGGTCGTGACTGCGCTGACATTGAGCGAAAACCACTACGGTAAGTGACGGAATCGCAATCAATCGCCAGATGCGTACACCTAAAACCGCCAGATAACCACCCATCAGTCCGAAGCCTGTACGGTCAACGCATGAGATGCCGTATTACCGCTAATACTCGGCATGTACATCTGCCATGCCACTGCCGGTGATGACGTGAGTTCTCCGGCGGTTTCAGCTCGCAGCCGGTACCTCAGTGTGTGCGTTCCTTTGGAAAGAGTACGAGTAAAAAATGCCACCCTGTCGTCCCTAACCGTCATGCCCGAGAACCCCCTTGGTGATACGCCAGGTACAACTTCGAACCCCGCGGGGATGAAGTCTTCAATGGCTACGAACTGACGAGATGCATCGCTGTTAAGAGTGAGTACCACTTCAATTTCCTCGCCAATATTCACTGGACTATCGTCCAAGGGTTCAATGGTTGAAACGCTTTCACCAGCTTTAGGGGTTCGCTGCTTTATACGACCATATTGTCGATGAATAGCCATACCACGGGCATGAGCTTCAGGAGCACCACCGTAAGTTAACTCCCCAGTCCAATAGACGGTACCCTGACCATGCTTCTCGATGCTAAGCACATTTTCCCCAGTTCTGAGTAGTCTAGAGGGAACCGACAGAGCCTTACTCTTTCCAGCATCAGCCAAAGCATTGACCACTCCAAGCTCCTGCCCGTTGAGTCGTACTACTGCACGATAGTCGCTCTCAGCATCGTTCCGACGTTGCGCCAGAGCAATCAATGCTTCCACCACGGCGGCAGTATCCTTCGTAGTATCCCACATGCCGCCTCGACGCTGTAATAACAACCACCGAGCGGATGCCTCTACCAAGGGGTCTTCAGCATTTGCAGCAAGCAGTGCACGTAGGGCATACGCGGTCGTTTCATACGTATTATCTGTCCAGCCGAATTCACTTTTCGTGCCGCGGAAAAATGCAAGCTCACCAATTCGCGTTATCCGAGACCGTAGCCTGGCGGCCATCTCGTCCACAGGAGTCAGGTTTCCGGCAGCCACATGTGCCAGGATAATAACGGCCTGAGTATACGTATCCGTAGCCGGGAAAACATCGCGCAGCGTGGGTAAAGCGCGTTGCAGAAAGTCCTTTCGTTCGGGTGACTCGGCCGTATGCGCGATTGCATAGGTCAAAAATGCGCGAACGTCGGGCGAAACAGCGTCTTCAAATAGTCCCATGGCGGCCGAAATTGCGCGCTGGAGCCGTCTTGGCGTGACGGAATAACCAAGCGAGGCCGCCCGTGACCATCCGTAGACGGCATATGCGGTCATGTGTGGGTCACCAAATGAATCGTCAGTCCACCAGCCGAAGCTGCCATCATCTTGCTGCATCTCATACAATCGCATGAGTCCTTTACGAACCATCGAGGGAACCTCAGCCAGACGCCCCGAACGTCTAATACCGAGTTCGGTCATTGCCTCGTGCGCCACAAGATCCGGCAGAAATGTATTCAAGGTCTGCTCTACACAGCCATATGGATAGTTTGCCAATGACTCCAAGCTCCATCCAATGGATGACGCCAAGCTCGTATCTAGACGAAGTTCCAGCTCATATGAGTCGGGACGAGCAGTCTCTGGAATAACAAATGTTGAATCTTGGGAGATCGCAGTAGACCCGCTGACACCAGCTCGTTGCGTCACTTGCACCGGATGAACCGGTATCGTGCGCTCCTCTGCGTCGGATAATGACCCGCCCTCTACCTCAAACTGTACTTTCGCATGGGTAGCCGTCCCACTGACACGCGCGGGCCAACGCAATGTCCGAGATGCACCTGCAGGGACATTAAGAATTCGCGTGCTATCTCCCAAGATGGTGATCGATTCGTTCACGGTCAACGACGCAGTTAGGCCCTCAAGGTCTTCCCCACGATTGTGAATCATCGTCACCACGTCGAACTGGTCTCCTTGCCTAGCAAAACGCGGCAGACTTACGGTGGCCAACAAGTCCTTATTTGTCCGGATTCGTTGGATTTGGTGTCCGACCAATGTGTCTTTGGTCACTGCGCGCGCAGTTAGACGCCATGTTGTCAGATTATCTGGCAGAGGGATGGATACGGTGGCTTTACCGGCCGCGTTCGTCTCAACATGCGCATTCCAATAGGCCATATCTTTGAAGTCACGACGTACCCCCTCGTCGCTTTCCTCACCATCTTTATCGGCACCACCAAGATATCGCGAAGGAAACGAATGAGCGGTCCGGACAGGATTGGGTCGATGCCCATAAAAAAATGCGCCAATAGCGGGCGCTAAGTCCTTACTTACTGCGTACAGAGACTCATCTATGAGCGATAACGCCAATTCAGCCTGCACTGGTGCCCCACTCTGATCGGTCGCTTGGATCTCGTAAGTAGCGGTGGACCCTGGCGGGTATTCCTCCTTATCGCTGCGAATGTCTAGCTTCAGTATCTTTGACCGCGGAGAGATGGCAACGCTGCGCTGCAAGGAATTGAACTGCTTGTTGCCCACGAATGCGACTGACATATAGACATTTGGCGCATGGCGCTCACCGAGGTTCAATTCCACCAGTCGGCTGTTCCCGTCTACTTTCAAGACCTGTGGTTCAAATACACCGTCGCCTTCAAGTGTGAACAAAATCCAGGGGTCTGACATCGATGTGTTCACTAGAACGCGAGCCATATCTCCAGGTTCATAACGCCGTTTATCAGACAGAATATCGAGCGATTTTTTCTTGTAACCGCCAGCAATTGACGCGTCTTTCGTCGCCCAAAAGAATGTGGACTCAACAACCGGGTTACCTAGGTTATCTCGACCCGAGACCTCGAGACGAATAAACCCGTCCTGGGGGACCCGAAACTGGTAGGTCCCTCGCCCCGATGCATCCGTTTGCACGTCGGCAGACGCAAGCGTCTGGTAAATCCAAATTTTGTGCCGCTTACTAAAGGTCTCCAAAGATGCAGTCACTTTTAGTGCCTGAGCCGCTGGCGTACCATCAAATTGATGAGCAGACAGGTCGAATTGAGCTGTCTCACCCACCTTAAAAATCTTCCCATGACCGCGTACCCCCAAACGAAAGGTACCGCGTGTCACTGTCACTTTGTGGCGAGCATTCACCTGCCGTCCAGAATCGTCCGATATTACGGCCTCGATTGTTACCCATCGATCGATACTGGCTTTCTCCACATCAAGCTCAATTGTCGCCCGACCAGACGAATCAAGAACCGCCACACCGCTCTTGGCGACACTGCCATACCCAACGGAAGTCCCGCTACCGACTGCTCCCCAGTACTCGTCATACCACCAAGGCCGGAAGGGAGTTTCATATGCGGTCCACTCAACCTCCCGCCCTTCTAAGGGCGTACCGAAATAATATTGCCCATGCACCGAGACCTGTACGGTAGTCCCTTGAACATATACTTTTTGGGAGCTGCCAAGATGCAGTTTGTAATCAGGCTTACGATACTCCAGAACCTGAAATCGCCCCGCCTGGGACCGAGCACCAGACCGTGCCTCGATGGTCCAATGACCCAGTGCAGGTACGGATGAAACCGTGAATGCCCCCGAGAACGATCCAAACAGGTTCGTTCGATGCTCACTTTCGTGAACTACCTGCCCTTCTGCATCGCGAATCAGTACGGACCATTCATCATCTGGCTTGACTCGATATACCCCTTGCCTGTTTTCGCGGGCCACAACCTTGAAATGGACCTCATCTCCAGGACGATATGCCGGTCTATCGGTATGAATATAAGTACGAAAAGATAATGCGTCCGCACGCGACGACGCCGTTGTGTCAACGTAGGCAAAGTGACCTTTATATGCTCCCCAGATGCGGAGCGTCGAACGTGACACACCCGGTAGTTCTACCAGACCAGAGCGGTTGGTTTTCCGTGACCTTAGCAATGTTTTCGGGGCCTCGTACTTGCCGTCGCGCGCTTCAGCCTGTACCCGCACCGCAGGTAACGGCCTTCCGGTCTCAAGGTCCGTAGCCCATACCCAAAGTGCCTTCGGTGTTCGCTTCGTAACAAGCGACAACCGCGTCACAAGAATGGGAATTAGCTTGGCCGAACCAGCACCTGAAACTTTCACTACATACAGACCAGGCGCATCGAAAGCAGGCTCGACCCGTGTGGTTTGCCACCGTAACCGATGTCCACCGGAGACAGGCTGTCGGTAGGTCAACATAGGTCGTTTATCTGAAGAAAGAGTCAACCGTTTATAATCTAGGAGCTCACTACGGCGTGTTACCACATCCTTCCGGTTGAACTTATATACTTCAACCTCGATGGAGCTCACCCGAATAGACCGCACCATAATAGCGACATTCTGACCGGGCAGATAGGTGTCGGAATATGTGTATGGAGCCACTTGTGCATCAACAGGAACGGCTTTGAACTCGATGCCTTTGACTTGTTGACCCTCTTCCACTCGAATGGGACCAAAGGTGCGAACCTTGTATCCGGAATCATAGAAAGAAAGCTCATACACACCCGCGGGAACGTGGCGAAAGTCGAAGCGACCATACGTATCGGTAGAACCGCTTTTAGACCAACCGCGACGCTTCAAGTTCAGCCACTGGCGCCCCACTGGCTCGCCAGTATCACTTCTGAACAACGTGCCAGAGATGCTGCCATGTGGCGGATCGGCTGCAGGCTTATCCACCTTATCCGCAAGAGCGGAACACGTGAGCATTGTAAGCAGCCACGTTGCCAATATCGATAGGAAATGCACACGTATCTTCATTCTGTAAGGCTCCCGTTGCCCATCACGGGCGGTCTGGGGGAAGTTGTTCATGAGCAGTGGAAAGCCACGATTAGGGCTCATAAATCGTGACGGTTCGGAACCGAAACATGTCGTAGGGTTGACCCCTCTGGATACCGACCTGTCGTAAGCTGCGCTTGAGTTGCCACTTGGAAGTGCGAGCCTCCCCCGGTAGCAAAACCGAGTGACGCGAACCTGCGCGAACGAGTAGACCATGCCGTTCTGGGTCGACTTCACTCATCGTAACGACCGGGACCTGTGGGCCAACCAACGACACAATGACCTGCAACTCATCAAGCTCAGAATTAGCAATAGGCCGTACACGGACGTCGTACCGGGAGGCACCGAGTGCAGCTTCAACTACCAGCTCAGAAAGAGTCCGCCCCATAGACTCCATGGAACCAAAACACCCTCGAGTCACACCACGGTGATTCACTAAAGTGACGAAAACACCAAAGGGGGCTGGTGCTTCACGCTCGACCCGTGAAGCCAACGGCGCCGTATCACCATATCGCACGACCTTGACAATCGTGTTGCGGGCGAGGCGCACGAGCCTATCACCATCAGTCGCTTTGATAACCTGCGCACGTTCCAAGAATGGGGAGCGGTCAATCGCCTTTGCACTGTGCGTGAAACACAGAATCAAACCGATAATACGAGCCGCCTTCATGGCGCCTCCAGTCGTCTACGAAACGGATAAAAACTAGCCCCTCCTATCCGCTCGGTCGCCACAACCGATCCATCGACTACGCGGTGTCGGTATAGTTTTACCCAAACACCTCCGATCGATAGCCGCTCCGATTGTTCGTTGACTTGCAGCTGCTTCCGTGGCGTCGCCTGCTCATGATCAGCCGTCTCCAATCGCACTTCGTAGGACAATGCGTCCGGCGCTAATATGGTGACAACCAACCGTCCATGCTGGGTTGATGCGCTAAGCCTTATGGGATGAGGATGAGGATTTTCAAAAATCAGGTCTTTACTACCCCATGACACCGTCGCATCCCGACCGAGCGGTACATAACGTATCGGCCGACTATGCGGGTATCTGTGAAGTATACGTAGGTCAGCGTACAGTGCTGCGTTATAAATGGTCGTACTGACCTGACATATGCCTCCGCCCATGGCTGGCCGTTTACCCTCAAATGCCAAGACTGGCGCGACTCGGAACCCGCGTTCTAGTGTCCTTCGTCCCACTTCGTGGTTGAAAGAAAACCGCTCGCCAGAAGCAACCACCACTCCATCAACCAAGCGTGCTGCGAGACGTAAGTTGTAGCTGCGGTCGACCGCTTCAACATCGAATGTCGTGCTGAAGCTACCCACCGGTACCCAGGTAGGCTCCACGCTTCTGCGAGAACTCGGATCGGCAGAGTGCGGGCTGCGAACCAGGGAAGTACAACCCGTGAAAGACACGACACTTAGCAGCCACAGGAGCAATGACACCACCTGCAACATGTAGTGTTGGGTTCGTACCAGCTGCGTCAATGAACTTGTATCCGTCATATTGGTACCACCTCGCAAGGTCTGTGCCGACGCCTGATAACCTCGTAAAGCATTGAAACTAGGTTGGTTCTGGATTTTCCATAGATATGCTTCGTGGCAAGAGGAACACACGTTGTGTCAATCCTCGCCCGCCCTCGTGAAGAGTAAACGAAGAAAGGTGTCGGAATATTCTCTCGCTGTCGTGGCTGGCTCGAACTCTGTTTGAAAAAGTGAGATGAGCTCATATATATCGGGCGACTATTGCGCCTTTTTTGGGGCAATGTTCAGTCCAGATGCCAACGAAGCGGGGACATCTGCAATGGAGGTAACATTACGTGTGTGAACCGGATCGCAGACTTCCACGAACAGCTGTCAGACCAGACAAGAGGCGCACACCACCCACAAAATAAGAAAAGGACCGAAGAAGCTAATGAGTGAATTGACAGCGGGTCCCGGTCTGGTCTTATTTCCCTATGGCGAATCAGCTGGAAAATCTGGGATACAACAAAGCATGGAAGTCGTTGTTCCAAGCGCATGCCTCTCGCGGACTAGAGCCGGCGCGTATCCTAGCTCAGCATAGGGGCTGGTGGACGTGCGCTACCACGGAAAAAATATTTGACGCCAAGCCCACAGGGGCATTGTGGCGTTCGTCGCCGATATCGCATCCCGCAGTGGGAGACTGGGTTGTAGTGCACAGTCGGAATGCGCGCATCCAAAAGGTATTACCCCGTCGAACAGCGTTCGTCAGACAGGCAGCGGGAAAACGGACAAAGCTGCAGGTCATCTGCACCAACGTCGACACCGTATTAGTCGTGACGTCCGTAGACCAAGACTTCAACCTGCGACGACTCGAGCGCTACCTGACTGCAGTAGTTCAAAGTGGCGCACGCCCGGTTGTTGTCCTCTCAAAATGCGACCTCATCGATGAACCGCATATTCCAATAGCCCAAGTAAAGAGCCTAGGACCGACATTGGAGGTTATCCCAACGAGTGTCATGTTCTCGGACGGACTTGATGCACTCAAAGATGTGATGACGCCGGGCGAAACGCTCGTCCTGGTAGGCAGCTCTGGTGTCGGGAAATCGTCACTAGTGAACTTCCTCAATGGAAGCGAGATTCAATCTACGCGCGATGTTCGAGCTAACGATGGAAGAGGCCGGCATACGACAACACACCGAGAGTTATTCGTGATGCCATCTGGCGCCCTTCTCATCGATACTCCCGGAATGCGCGAATTCACCGTATGGGCTGAAGCGCGAGAAGAAGACCTCTCGGCTTTTGACGACATTCTTGCGTTTGCTGAGTCATGCCGCTTCAGGAACTGTAAGCATGAACAGGAGCCTGACTGTGCTGTCCGAGACGCAGTTCAACAGGGCCGTCTGACGGAAGAACGTTTGAAAAGTTACATCAAACTACGAGAAGAACTAGCCACACAAGCTGCATTGCAGCGTGAAGCGCTGTTGTTGCAACCCAATCATCAGTGATGGAACCGACTAGCTATCGAGCGCGGTGCCACTCGTGCTTGCTCGGCGGCGGCTTTTCTTTGCGGGCCGTACGTTGTGACGCACATCTGGGCGCGCTTCGATCAGCGACACTTGTGCACGAAAGGCTCTGACCAGTTCATCGGGCCGCTGCAAAGAAGCCCCCCGTACCAACATTCCAATCGCCAGCTGGAGTAGAGCCCCAGACACGCCGTCAAAATCGAGACCAGGTCTGATCGTTCCGCGATCATTAGCATTTCTCAATACGACGGAGAACACCTCGTGTAATCGACGGAAATGGCGATCTGTCCGATCGCGAACCTGATCATTATCAGCAGCTAGTTCAGCGGCTGCGTTCACCATCATTCCGCCGCGCCAACGCTCTGACTCTAATCCAGCAATAGTATTTTCGAACCACTCTACCAACTGTGCTAAGCCCGCATCAGGGGCAATGAGTGGTTCCAACCAAGCTGTCGAGATGTCGAAATATCGGTCTAGAGCTGCCAGAAACAGCCCTTCCTTATTACCGAATTCGTTGTAAAGGCTGACGCGATTGATTCCAGTGTGTTCCACCAAATCGGATAGGCTGGTGTTGGTGTATCCACGCGACCAAAAAAGTTGCATCGCGCTATCCACTACCATCGAACGAACATACTGCTTGGGCCGAGCCATACGAGAATCTTAGTGCAATTGACAATGAAAGCAACCTCAAAGGCACCATAAAGCGCAATAATATTGAACACTTATAAACGAACCGTGGCTAGGTTTTGAACGGAATATTCCTATTCAAACGTAGCTAGGCTGCACTCTTTGGGCGCAAATACCCGTTTTTGGCTGAGCAGCGTACATACGTTGGACACATCTAAAAACTACGTCCATCATTAGCGAGTTGTGAATTTTGCAGTCATCAGCGATGTCCACCTCGGAACAGAGCCAGGGGTAGATGAGTTTGGCCATACGGTAGAATCATTCA
>PKDL01000064.1 GCA_002863065.1 Pseudomonadota bacterium | reverse complement strand
ATCGAAGTTTAACTGAGTTCGACTGATTACCTTGTCTGAGACCTTTTCATGATTCTGCGCCATGGACTCCAAAGCATGCGTTCTGGGCATTGCTTCCAGTCTACTATACGGAATAAGGTCACCCGTTATCGTGCGTCGATCTGTTTCAAGCGTCACATAGAGCTGACCTTCCATAAATGGTAGTCGGGCGTGCACCCCAAGCGGCTCTCCGGGGACAAATATGTGTTCTGCGGCATCCAGCCGCTGTGTGGGTTGGACTGAAACTTGGGCTGCTTCTGGATATTGAATTCGTAGCAGTGGATCACCGAGAAGGCCATACAGCTCTAGATGCTCAGATAGCAGCGGTTCAATGGGAGTCTCAACCAAGAGTTCTGCCAAGGGTATGCGATTGGTCTCCATGTGGTGCCGCATATCCAAAAGCCCCTCTCCAAGTGTCAGTGGTCGGTGATGCATAAAGGAGTGGATCAATGCGCCAGCATATAGCGCATTAGGATATGGGTGTGATGCCCGGCTGGATGCGAACACGGCCACTGGACCATCCGGATCGAGAATCATGGTTTCACTGAGCGACGGCTGTCCGGATGCCTGGTCATAGGCTCCTGAATCGCAGGTAAGCGCAAAAAAGATGGGTGCCCGCGTCGGGGTCGATACCGTGGCAAGTCGTTCAGAATTACCAATGGACCAGGTCTGGCCTCGCCACCCGACATCGTCGAAAGAATCTGCGGCACCGTGTCCAAAGTAGGCAGCGAACAGGGCTCCGCGTCCGAGTTCGTGAACTAGCTTGTTGTCCAGCTGGTCAAGGCGAAATGCGTAGGGAGAGGATGGCTTCGCGAAAACAAAGTGCAGGTCCCAGTCGTATGGGAGTAATTCGCTTAGCAGGTGCTCTGCATGTGATTCGACGACTTGATCGGCAAGGTCTCCGTAGTTCGCGGGGCCTCCAAATAGGAGCAGGCGTTGCTGCCACGGACCAAGCTCACTATGTGTTTCATAGCGAAGTATTTTCCTCATCACTGCTTGCAGTTCGGATGTAGTTCGCACCGGTAATCGCCCCACGGCAAGCTGGGAGCGATGGTGGTGTATGTGCGGTGAAACTCCGTAGGGGGCATCAGTCGGATATTCATGCTGTGATGTGTAGCCCGGATAATGCACTTTGCGACGATAGAATGTAGGGACAGGAACTATCGTATCTAGCGCAGGTTCGTAGTGTGCTCGAACATCGCCGATGAGAAGTACATATTTCAGCTTCCTGCGCGTCTGTCGGTACACCTGCCAAATCGCCTCTCTTACGAGTTCCGGTCTCGGGTTTCCTCCGCTGCCAAGGGCATATAGCGATTCTGCAGGTAGTACAGCGATTCGGTGTCCCAAGCGTTCACGATGCTCAATCCACTGTTGTATGGTCGGAATCCAAATTTCTGGCAGTACCACCACGGTATCGGCGTCGTGCCAACTGGGAAGTCTCGTGAGCAACAAGCGATCGGTATCTATTCTCGCGCCGCGACTGATCCCTCGAAGAACTAATGGTGCTCCGTGTAACGCATGCGCATCGTCCCGCGAAGGAATTTGGGGGATTAGGTGGTCTTCTGGTACGACCTTGCAGTTGCTGTGTTCATCTTCGCCATCGTGACCTACGAGTGGGTCATGTCGGACCACCTGATAGGTCAGCTGTGCACTATGGCGGTTTTGTTTCGATATTGTGAAGCGGAGTATGTCGTTTTGATCGAGGCGCCCATCTCGCCCCCCAATGATCGCACAAGGGACGAACTCTCCCTGATACATTACTCCAAGTCCATTCGTGTCGTTGCTGCTAGTCCACCCAGGATATGATGTCAGTAGGTCGGAACCCATGACGTGGACAATCGCGCCATCGTGGGCTGGTACATGGATGTCCAGTGTGACGAGCTGGCGACGATTTGCATCCTTCACAGGGATACATGACGCAACCAATACCGATAGGAACCATACGGTGCAATGCGCTTTGATGCGGACCTGACGTAGTTTTGTTTGTTTTTTTGGTGGGCGACTGTCCATGGCATCACACTGCCAGCCGTCGCTACCCGGGAACGCAGTGCTGGCCCTGCGCTTACGAGTCTCTCCTACCTGCCGCCGAACAGACTATCAGTTCTGAAACCTAAATTCCGCCGACAGAGGCTCAGTGTGCTGGTTTATACGTAAAGCCGAATGTAGCTTCAGGGCGTGACTCAGACTCCCTGGTGCCGCCTTTGACGTGCATTGAGTGCTTTATGACGTCGTCTTTTTGCGGGGCTGATTCCTGAGAGAGAGCCTGGTACGCGTCGTGTGCCGCCCCGAGAGTAATCAGCGATGATGTGTTCTCGAGCAAGCGCTTCTGGGGTCCCCGTAAGAACCAGCCAGCGCAGTATGAGCTCAGCCAATCTAGGTAGTGCAACTTTGTAGATTGCGCCTACTTGTTCGCCGAGCCAGTCTGAAAACGTCAGAAAACGTGTAAACGGTGCATTGCCGAGGACTAGGTCACGGCTTGTGGGGAACTGTCCCCGGTTTGAGACAAGGTCCCATGCACGGGCGAAGCGTTTTAGGCGCTGCATTTCGGAAAATGTAATGTCCCGTGTCTGCAACACCTCATATGGTGGACTCGACGAAAAGACCAAACCGTAGTCATCCGTATGTCGAACTACCGGTGTACCTCGCAAGCGTTTTAGGATTCCCACCTGTATCTCATGTGGCCGTAAGGCGATGAGCTGATCAAATCCGCGGCCAAAGCTCTCTAGGTCTTCACCAGGTAAGCCCACGATCAGGTCGGTATGAAGATGTACTTCGGTTTCTTCACGGAGCCAGCGTAGATTTTCTTCCACTTTATGCACTTTAAGCGGTCTGGAAATACGGCGGCTAGTTCCCGCATCGAAGGTCTGTATGCCGACCTCAAACTGGATGACTCCCGCAGGAAACCATTGAATGGCATCTCGCAGTCCTTCCGGGAAACGATCGGGTACCATTTCAAAATGCAGGAATAAGTCGTTATCGGACTGCCGTTCCCGGAAAAAGCTCAGAAGCGCCCGACCCGTTTTTACGTCGAGGTTGAACGTACGGTCTACGAAACGAAAGTGAGACGCACCCCGAGCCATGAGGCCATCTAGGGCAGCCATCACATTATCCAATGGGAATGGTCGTACCCTCTGGTCGAGTGACGATAGACAAAATTCACATCGGAATGGACAGCCGCGGCTAGCTTCGACATAGACGTAGCGATGAGCCAGGTCTTCGTCAGTGAGCTCATCATAGGGTAATGCGAGCGTGGAAAGGTCGGGTAGCCCTCCGGATACAACTCCTTTCAGAGTGGTTTGTGCAGTACCGAGGTATTGCTCAACAATCTGTCGAAAGACGGTCTCGCCTTCACCGGTCACCGTAACATCGGCGAGTGCCACGATATCCTGTGAATCGGACTCATAGCTGACCTCAGGTCCACCGAGTACGAGCGTCACATCTGGTGCGACAGCTCGTAGAATCTTGATGACGGCAAGGGTGGTTTCCACATTCCAGATGTAGACCCCGAATCCCACCAAACGCGGTTTGAAGGCGAGAATTGCTTCCGCAATATCAGCGGGTGCATCAGTCGCCAGGCGCTCCAGAAGTACTGATCTATCTCGCCATGGGCCCAGGTTGGCGCGCAAATACCGCAATCCTAGTGAGGCGTGAATGTATCGTGCATTCAATGTTACCAGCACGATGTCGGCATTCGTTTCAGTCGGTACGTGACTTTTCACAAGTTGCGTCCTATCACGTAGATCCGATCGTGTGGGAACTAATGCTGATTCCTATCCTAAACACGCACAGAAGGTATGCGATATGTCCGACGCTAGGCAGTCGATTCGTAAGGCGTTACTCGAAGCACTTGCGCTGAAAGCACTTCCAAGAGCGGGTTGGCTCCGAGTCGGCGTGCAACAACCGGAATCGGTCGCGGCTCATTCTTGGGGAGTTGCGTGGCTAGTCCTAAATCTTTGTCCAGCGCAGGTTAATCGAGCACATGCCATGGAAATTGCTGTGGTCCATGATTTGGCAGAGGTACGTGCAGGAGACATTACGCCCTACGATGGTATCTCTCCTGAGTCCAAGCGATCTTTGGAGCGAGAGGCATTATTTTCAATGGTGGAACACCTCCCGGCTCGCGACCATATTGTGGCGTGTTGGGAAGAGTACGATACCGGCAGCACGCTAGAAGGACGCTTCGTAAAGGCATGCGACAAATTAGATATGGCGTTACAGGCAGAAATTTATCGGTCTGAGGAGATAGATACTCGCGAATTCATTGAGTCCGCCTTGGTGAAATTGACGGACGATGAGCTTCGTTTGTTGATCTCGCAAGAATCAGAAGACTGACCCCTTCTGTTGATGGCGATGTTAGGCGATGATGTGCTGTGGCTACACCATCCCAAATTCATTGTTCTACACATCGCGCTGTGGTCGCTGCGTGGAAATGCGGCCAATGTCAGCGGGCACTATGTGAAGACTGTGCTGCTCCAGATTGGCTAGGTAAGTTCAAAGTTGCACGGTGTACGCATTGTGGGGCGATAGCAGACCCGATTACCTATCGGAGAGAAATACGACCATTTCTAAAGAAGCTACCGATGCTTATGGAGACCTTACGTAAAGGCGAAGGATTGATTCAGTTACTGGCACTCAGTGTGGTGATGTTGCTGTGTTGGTTCGGAATCCTTCTTCGGGATGTCATGCATGCAGTACTTCTCGTCTCCTACATGCTTGTCGTGGTTAGGAGTACATCTGAGGGTCGGCTTGAGCCGCCCGAACCGTCGGCAGACAAAGTTGGTGGTACATTCTCAGCTCTCCTTCGGCTCATGGTAGCGTCGTGGAGTATTTGGGCGCCACTGATGTTGGTCTATACATTCGTAGGTGATGCCGGTGTACCGTTTATGGTGGTTCTGCTGTTTGCGCTGGTTTCATTCCCTAGCGCAGTCCTACTAACGGCGCTTGGGAATTCTCTCGTTGCGCTTTTCAATCCCATTACAATGGTACGTACCGTGAGCCGGTTGGGTTTTCGTTATTGGCAGGCAGCTGGAGTCTTTTGTCTGTCGATCCTCGGGATCATAACCATATCGGCAAATCTGGGAGGCTGGTTGGCGTATCAGCCCTTACCCTTCATCGGGGATATATTGCTCATTATTACGGCTCACACTGTCCAGGTAGGCTTACTCACAGTCGGGGCATTCTCCGTTGGATGGACGGCCTTCGAGGCCGGGGACCGACTTTCGCTTTGGACCGAGCAGGATCTCATTTGTGCGCAAGTTCCAGATGCAAACCCTCGAGGTGCTTCGGTTCGTCGCCTAGAAGATCGCATTGATGACGAACTTGATGTGGATATTGAGCTTACACAAAATGACCCCCTGCCCATTTCACCGAGCCCAGCTTCAGTGCAGGCGATGGTGGTAGACGTTGAGACATATGACATTGAAGACCTTCCCGAAGACACCGGCAATATCGAACTCGCGCTTAGTATGCAGGCCCCAGAAACGCTCAAAGCAGCTCTGGAAAGCCACGATGTATCTCGCGTCATCGAGTTGTACGACAGTATAGTTCGAGCGAGTGGAGCGGAACCATCACTGCCTCCTGCCCAGCAGCTTCGCCTTGCTGATTGTTTGGTGGAAGCTAGTCGATATCAGGCTGCTGCCGCTGCCTACCGTCTCATTGCACAGTCGAATGCATCACACCGGCTTGCCCCGGTAGCGATATTGAGATTAGCCACCCTGCTGTCCGAGCATCTAAACCGAGCCGATATGGCCACGACGCTCCTTCGATTGTTGGAAAAGAAGTACCCGGATTTTAAGCCACGTTTGGAACGCGGCCGAGGTGATGAGGAAGGGACTTCAACAGAGCATCGGTCATAGTTTGCCTAGTCACACGGGTGCCTGTGAGTTTTTCTAACGACCCCATAATGCGAGCATTGAGTCCACACGGATTAATGCGATCGAAGTAGTCTAGGTCTGTACTGAGGTTCACTGCTATCCCGTGCCAAGTAACCCAATCGACCGTCACGGCCACTCCGACGCTGGCGAGCTTGTGATCACCAACCCATACGCCGGAGAATCCACGCCTATGATATCCACCTGGGACCCCGACGGTGGAAAGTGCCTCGATCATCCACTGCTCAAGGCGCCGTATGAACCGAGGCGCATCGCGCTCATCGGGTGCTAATTTAAAAATTGGATAAAGGACCAGTTGCCCGGGACCATGAAAGGTAACGTCCCCCCCTCGCTCTACCTGGACGATAGGTACATCGCCAATATCCAGTAGATTTGACTCGTCGCGAGACTTACGGCCTCTGGTAAATACTGGCGGATGCTCTACGACAATTAGGGAGTCTTGTATTGTTCCTTTAGTACGTGCGGCTACGAGTGTCCTCATACGTTCGTAGCATGTACCGTAGTCGAGGACTCCCAGATCGAGTATCTGAGCTGGGGTCATCGGCGGCGGTTTACCATGTGGACGCAGTGACCGAGAGCAGCCTCGGCTGCCTCCATAACTGCCTCCGCGAGCGTCGGATGTGCATGGATCGTTAGGCCGATGTCATCGACAAGAGCCCCCATTTCAATACCGAGTCCGGCTTCCGCAATCAGGTCACTAGCCTCTGGCCCGACGATCTCCACCCCTAGTATTTCTGTTGAATCGCCGTCAGCAATTACCCGAACAAAACCATCGGTTTCACCCGTGGTTAGGGCGCGACCCAATCCTGCGAAAGGATATTTTCCAGTTTTCACGGAAAAGCCCTCGCTTTTCGCTTGGGCTTCCGAAAGTCCAACGGTAGCTACCTCGGGATCGGTGAACACGACTGCGGGAATACAACGCGCATCGAAGACAGTATTTTTTCCGGCGATCACATCCGCGACAACACCGGCTTCTGCAGATGCTTTGTGCGCAAGCATCGGGTTACCTACGAGGTCACCGATTGCGAAAATGCCGGGTATGTTGGTACGCATCTGGTTGTCCACCGGCACAAAGCCCCGGTCCATGGTCACTCCCAGTTCTTCCAAGCCTAGTCCTTCGGAGTTTGGTCTCCGTCCCACGGTGAGTAGGATCTTGTCCGCCACCACCGTTGCTGGTGAGCCCGATGCATCCTGGACAGTCACACGCAGACTCCCATCGGTATCGGCGCTCCAGCCCAAGGCCTTATGGCCGAGGAGGAATTCTGAGCCATGCGAACTCATGCGGCGTTGCACTGGTCGCACCAGGTCTTTGGGGAAGCCCGGCAGTAACTGATCCGCTAGTTCGACTACTGTAACCTTCGACCCTAGCCGCCCATAAGCACTTCCGAGTTCCAGTCCAATATACCCGCCCCCAATCACGACGAGGCGTTTCGGTATGTGGTCTAGGTCCAATGCACCCGTGGAATCGAGCACATTTACCTGGTCGACTTCAAATCCTGGGATTTGGATGGGGCGCGACCCAGTGGCCACGATAATTGCCTTGGCGTCAATTACCGTCTCCCCATCCGGGCCACTAACATGGACCTGGGAAGGGCTCGTAATTCGCGCGCGGCCAGTGACGTTTTTTACTCCATTTCCTTTAAATAGGCCGCCAACGCCAGTAGTGAGCTTGTTCACTACGGTGTTCTTCCAACGTTGCATTTGGCCCATATCGACCGATACGCCCGTGGCGTTTACTCCCATTTCTGCATTGTGTTTTAGCGCCTGTTCGTAGCGCTTTGAGGCGGTTATCAGTGCTTTGGAGGGAATGCATCCAACGTTTAAGCACACACCGCCGAGGAACTTCTCGTCGACGCAAATTGTATCGATTCCGTGTTGAGCCAAACGAATGGCTGCTACATATCCACCGGGTCCGGCTCCGATGACCACCGCGTGCGTGTTGAGGTGCGTCGCCATGAGTATCTCCTTGAGAAATGCTTAGCGGGGGCTTAGCGCCCGCTCAAGCTGTGCTTGCTGTCGTTTTAGGTGCTTGGGGATGTTTGCATAAACATCCGAAAATAAGTCGTTGATTTTGGGGGCTGACTCAGCCTCTGCGCGAGTGATTTCCGCGTTTACCCGTTCAGCATATTCATTGTCGAGCTGGGCTGCTTCATCTTCGGACAAGTGGCCGAGTTTGATCATCGTATTTTTATAGCGCTGCAGTGGATCCCGTTTTTTCCATTGCTGGGTGATCGATTCGTCGCGATATCGTGATGGGTCGTCAGACGTTGAATGTGCACCGACGCGGTATGTTAGCGCTTCGATGAAGGCAGGACGTCCGGTTCGACGGATTTCCGCCACGGCATGAGCAGTTACCTCCCAGACCGCAAGCACGTCGTTACCATCTACGCGGTACCCCGGCATGGAGTATCCATTCGCTTTACATGCCAGAGACTTCGCTCTGGTCTGCTTTTCAACCCCAGTACTAATCGCCCATTGATTATTTTGGCAAAAAAACAGAACAGGAGCGTTCAGTCGCGCTGCAAACTCCATACTAGTGTGGAAGTCGCCCTCACTCGTGGCCCCATCACCCATGTATCCGACGGAGATATGCTCTTTACCTTTCAGACGCATGGCGAGTGCGATGCCAACCGCATGGGGTAGCTGATTCGCTATACAGGAACTCAGCGTGACGTAATTGGCGTCTTTGTGTCCATAGTGGCAGGGCATTTGGCGCCCCTTTTGAATGTCCGGACCGTTGCCGACCACCTGGTTTACATAGTCTGACAATGAAAAACCGCGCAGAAGCGCAATGCCTCCTTCTCTCAGCGCTGGGACCACCCAGTCTTCCGCATCGAGCGCATAGCCGGACCCGATAACGGCCGCTTCCTGACCAGTGGCTGCGCCGTAGAAGGTAATCCGACCTTGCCGTTGCAGGGTGACCATCCGGGAGTCCACCGCTCGCACGAGTGCCATTCCACGGTATATTTCGCGGAGTTCTTCTCGTTTGAGCGATAGCGCGGTGCCTTTTCGTAGTCCACCCCGTAGCGTTTGCACGGAATAAAGTGAAGGCTTGACACCTGGACGCTCCGGCATGATCGCCATTCTGTTAGAGCTCCAAGAGTAGACTGTTGGGTGACTCTAGTAAGCGCTTCAGCATCTGGATTGCACTCGCACCAGTGAAGCCGTCAACCACCCGGTGGTCGAAGCTAGCCGACAGATTCATCACTTGGCGTGGAACCCACTCTCCATCGACCCATTTGGGGACAGTGCGAATATTATTCACGCCCAAAATAGCCACTTCGCCTAGATTAATGATTGGCGTGACGCATATCCCGCCAAGTTTACCAAGGGACGTGATGGTGAACGTAGAGCCGGTCAATTCATCCATGCCGAGTCGCCGTGCGCGCGCTCGTTCGGCTTTATCCGAGAGTTCATCGGCTATTTGAAGCATGGACTTCCGGTCAGCATTGTGGATGACAGGGACTGTCAGTCCGTGGTCCGTAGCGACTGCGACTCCGATATTGTAGGCCGTGTGGAAGACAACTTCCTGAGTCGTGTCGTCGAGTGACGAGTTCAGCCATTTATGTTCTTTCAGCATAGCTACCGAACCCTTGACGAGGAACGGGAGGTATGTGAGGTCACTACCGCGGTCTTTCGCGATAGGCTTCAACGTCTTTCGTAGCTCCACGAGCGCGGTGACATCGACTTCCTCTACGTAGGTAAAATGGGGTGCGGTGTAGAAGCTTTGTACCATACCCTCGGCGGTCGCTTTCCGTATTCCCCGTAGCTTAAGACGTTCCCCTTCCTTTGGACTGATCACCGGGGTTTGGGCAAACACTGGGGCCGAGGTTGTTGTAGCAGACATCGCCTCTGGCTGTGCCTGTCTCGCTGTCGCATTTTTCACGGCGTGCTGTACGTCATCCCGTGTCACTCGGCCGTTTTTACCCGTAGGCACTACAAGCGAAAGGTCGACACCCAACTCTCGTGCCATTCTGCGTGTGGCGGGACTGGCTAATACGCGTCCGCCAGCTGAACCGGTGGGCGTAGATTCCACGACCGGAGGTGTGGCTGGTGCAGCTGGTGCCGGTGTTGGTGCAGCTGGTGCCGATGCGACCGGTGCAGGTGCGACTGGTGCTTGGGCGGGTTCAGTTGCAGGTGCGACTGGTGCTTGGGCGGGTTCAGTTGCAGGTGCGACTGGTGCTTGGGCGGGTTCGGTTGCAGGCGCGACTGGTGCCGGTGCCGGCGCACTCTCTGCGGGGGTGCCACCAACGTCGAGTATAATGAGCGTCTCGCCCACTGGAACAATATCTCCATCTTTCCATGGGATACTGGATACCGTTCCAGCTTTCGGGCTCGGGATCACCACAGTCGCCTTGTCAGTCAGCACCTCGACAATCGCCTGATCTTCGGTCAGCGTATCGCCGACATTGACCAACCAGGAGACAATCTCACCTTCTACGACGCCTTCGCCGATGTCGGGTAGCTTGAATTCGAATGCCATCGCCTTTGCTCCTCTCCAGTATTCGCTCTCCGCCTTGTTTGACGGTCGATTCGATGGTTTCGCCGCCGTTTACGGTCGGCGCAAGTGGTTGTTCTCTATTCGTCTGTGGCACGCAAGAGTGCCTGCACGATACGCGATGCGTCCGGAAGATACTCGTCTTCCAACGTGTGTGGAAATGGAGTGTCTAAACCTGTGACACGTTCGATTGGTGCCTCTAAGTGCCAAAATGCGGCCTCTTGAATGGTGGCAGTAAGTTCGGCGCCAAACCCACAGGTTTTTGGTGCTTCATGCACCACAATCACTCTCCCCGTCTTCTTTGCACTATCGACTATCGTATCAACGTCTAAGGGCACTAGGCTGCGCACATCTACCACCTCTACGTTTAGGTCATGTTCGTCTTTCGCAATGGACGCGGCCTCTAGAACAGTATGAACCATCGCCCCATATGCTACTACCGTGACATCATCACCGCCGTGAACAATGTGGGCCTCGCCCAATGGGATGGTGTAGGGAGTCTCTGGTACTTCACCTCGAGCCGCGCGATAGACTCGCTTGGGCTCCATAAAGATAACTGGGTCGTCGTCCGCTATGGCCGATAGAAGAAGGCCTTTCGCGTCGTAGGGGGACGACGGGATAATGACCTTCAAGCCAGCGATGTGAGCGAAAAGACTCTCAGGGCTCTGACTGTGATAGAGCCCACCCTTGATTCCTCCGCCGTATGGAGTTCTGACTACGACCGGAGTAGTGAAATGACCACCTGAGCGGTATCGATACTTTGCAAGCTCGCTGACTATTTGATCGTATCCAGGGAAAATAAAGTCAGCGAATTGGATTTCCGCCACAGGGTTCATGCCGTACAGCGCCATTCCGATAGCGGTGCCGATGATGCCGCTCTCAGACAGCGGTGTGTCGATTACGCGGTCGGATCCGAATTTCTCGTGGAGACCAGCAGTCGCCCGAAATACGCCACCGAATTTCCCTACATCCTCACCGAGGACGACGACGTTCGCGTCTGCCTCCATGGCGTTCACAAGAGCAGAATTGACTGCTTGTATGATATTCATTGTCGCCATGTCGACCGCTTAACCTCTTGCTGCTCTCGTTGCATGACGCGCTCGCTCAGCGGCAGTGATCGCACTTTCGATCTGTTCTCCGAAGGCGATGTTGGCGCCTTTGTAGGTCTGCCGTCCGCGTTGGGTCACGGCCTCGATGAGCACAGGGCCAGTTCCAGTACGAGCTTCGTCTAAGGCATTGGAAACCACATCTTTTACTTCCGTCGCTTCCATTCCATCTACACGAGTCGAGCGGATCCCGTATCCTATTGCGCGAGGCGTAACAGCGGGTGCGTCCACACCGTTGCGTACCACAAAAACTACCGGTGCGTTCATGACAGCGGCGAAGTTCACCCCCACGTGGAAATCGGCGTCACTAATCGCACCGTCTCCGAGCTCACAGAGAACGGCAACCCCGTCTTGTCGTGCAGCCCATGCTAAGCCAGTCGCGTGGGGTAAACGCGCTGCAGCACCGTGGGTCTTCGTAACGATTTTTCGTTCTGCGAGTTCGCTTTGTGTAGCGCCGGGTGTAAAGGCTTCCGAAAATAGCAAGCCTACATCCATGCCCCTTGTGAGCGCAGGAACGCAGACTTGTGAACCCCAGAACACCCAGTCGTTTTCGTCGAGAGCCGCTGCCGCACCTACAAGCGTTGGTTCTTCACCCGCACAGGCATGATGTGGACCGATAATACCGTCATGTGCGAGCTGTTGAAGCCGCATATCGGTGGCTTGCACCAGTCCTACCAACTCGTGCAGGTCGGCCGAAGATGGGGTGGCAATCATGAGGCTTGTCTTTTCTCAAAGTAGTTTTTGAGAAAGTACTCACCGGCGCGGTAGGAGCTTCGGACCAGCGGCCCGGAGGCGCAGTAAATGAAACCTAGCTCGAGCGCGCGGTCATGGTACTCCTCGAACTGTTTGGGCGTGACGTATTCAACGACGCGATGATGTTTTGGAGAGGGGCGAAGGTATTGGCCAAAGGTGATGACATCGCAGCCTACATTCCGAAGGGCTCGCATGGCATCATCAACTTCTTCCGGTGTTTCGCCGACACCCACCATAATACTGGTTTTCGTCAGGCCGTGGGGCCTGATGGTATGTGTTTTGGCATACTCAAGCACGTCGAGACTTTGTTTCCAGCTGGCGCGCGCGTCGCGAAGCGTTCTCTGGAGTCTTTCTACTGTTTCGACGTTGTGGGCGAAGACGTCCGGCTCTGCCGATACGACGCGGTGCACACACTCCATGCGCCCTTGAAAGTCAGGAGTGAGCACTTCAACCAGTGTGTTCGGTCGCCGATGGTGTATTGCTTTCACGGTACGACCGAATATTTCGCTTCCACCGTCTTCAAGTTCGTCCCGGTTCACGCTGGTCAACACCACATAATCCAGGCCCATATGATCGACTGCATTTGCTACTCGGGCAGGTTCGGCCCAGTCAATGGTCACTGGCTTACCAGAGCTAACTGCACAGAAGCGACACCCACGAGTGCAAACGTCTCCCAGGATCATAAACGTAGCGGTACCACCGCTCCAACATTCACCAATATTGGGACACTGCGCTTCCTCACATACGGTGTGAAGGTCTAGGTCGCGCATCTTGTGCTTGATCGCGTTATATCGCGCACCACCAGGCGCACGGACTTTTAGCCAATCCGGCTTCGGGTCTCGGCGACGTGAGGGTGACGGTTTTGGTGGTGTCGTACTCATTTCTGCGCCGACAGTAACCCACGAGCGGACGGTGTCAACCAGCCTCTGTATATCCGGATGATACCGGCCGTGATTCTGGTGGTATCTTGGCAAGACTCATCACCGATTTATCCCACGGCGGCGTAGTCTAAGTGGGACACCGCCAGGGTATAAATCGATCGATAGGAGCCGCAAGTAGAAAAAACTACTCGTCTTCAGAGGTGCCTTCGGCCTCTTCGGCCTCCAACGTCATTTCGGGCTCTTCTTCGGCTACCTCTTCTTCGGCTGCCTCTTCTTCGGCTGCCTCTTCTTCGGCTACCTCTTCTTCGGCTACCTCTTCTTCGACGGGTTCCGGGTCGGGCTCTGGGGCTGCTACGTTTAGCTCATCAAACATTGTCTGCGCTAGAGCTCGTCGGCTTACACCTTCTGGTGCAACTTTGATATCCAGATGCGCGTATTCCGACTCGAAGCCAAGGGTCCGGAGTTCTTCCGTCTCAATATGGTACTGAGCTAGCTTGGCCTTAATGACTGCGACGTCAACATTGAAGCGACGTGCAACTTCACCAATCGATTGGAACTTGTATCCGTCATCTCGGGTAATCCCAAGATGATAGGCACAAAATAAGGTGAACTGGTTCAACGTCTCCGGGCCGCTCGGGGTGTGACCTCGTCGCGGGCGTAGTCGCTCGTCATTTGGGTCCAGGTGCTGCGACTGTTGGTTTTGATTGCCGCCTCCGCGGCCTCCACGACCACGGCGACGCCGGCGGCGACGTCGACGACCATCTTTACGGGGCGCGTCATTCAGCTCCATTGTACCCTCTCGAAATGAACCATTGAGATACTCCTTTGATTCGGTTTTTATGCACGATTCCGCCTCTCGGAACGTGAATACAACCGTGTGGTTTTACGACCGTGACGTCGTAACCCAGCGCAAAAAGCACCGGGCAAGAGTGCTATCCGTTCCATCAGGATCCGGACGTGCGAGCGCGGGACTATGTCCTGCGGTTTCCGTAATCTGTACGTTCTCAGTCCGCCCTCTTTCCCTCAATGGGACACTGACCTGGCTGAACAAAGGCGGAATGTTCAGGTGGTCTTCGCTGGCGAGAACTTACTTCGTCAGCTTGTCTGCGTTATCGACGCAGCGTCTCCGAACCGGCTCCCACAACCATGGGGAGGGGGCACAGGTCGCTGTCATCTTTGTTTGCGCCTCTTCGACGCATGGCCTTCAGCCTACATTGGCCGCTGTTGTAGCGCCAGCTTTCCAGCATAGCGGAAAAGTAGCGATAAACAGGTCTTTGAAAGCCGGTTAAGCGGGCGCTCGCCGTTGCGGTCGCTCTCCACTCAGACCCGACGCTACCAAACCACTTTCATTCAATCAACTACAACATGACTATTGGGTTATAAATCGGTGTTCTGGTGTGGTTAGTTGCAAAAACATACCAAAGTATCCAACCAGCACCCGTTACAGGTTCGATCCGACACACGATTCGCGCTACTATGCGCGCGCATGAAATTTGAAGACCTAGACTTAGCTCCCGAAGTAATGCGGGGCATTCGTGATGCTGGTTTTGTAGAGTGTACACCTGTTCAAGCGCAGGCGCTCCCGTGGACGCTGGAAGGTGATGACCTCGCCGGTCAAGCACAAACCGGTACCGGCAAGACGGCTTGCTTTCTGATTACTGCCTTTACGCGCCTCCTTGAAAGTGAGCACTTAGCGCGCCCTGGTCGGCCGAGGGCTATCTGTTTAGCTCCGACCCGGGAGTTAGCGATTCAAATCGCTGATGATGCAGCGCAGCTAGGTCGGTATACCGATCTAAAGTTCGCCACGATTTATGGGGGAGTGGGATTCGATAAACAACGACATGCTATCCGGAAAGGGATCGACCTGTGTATTGCGACGCCTGGGCGATTCATCGATTTCGTTCGGCGCGGGGAAATCGCACTCACAGACTGCGAGGTTGCGGTCGTTGATGAGGCTGACCGTATGTTCGACATGGGTTTTATCAACGACCTCCGATACATCCTCCGTAAGCTACCAAAGAAATCCGAGCGGCAGATGCTCTTATTTTCGGCGACCATGTCCATGCGCGTGACCGACCTTGGGTACCAATTCATGCAGGACCCACGCGAAGTGTCTATTGAACCAGACACAGTGGTCGTGGATGCAATCGACGCCACCCTCTACCATGTCGGTCAATCGGAAAAGTTTTCACTCTTGCTCGGACTGTACGCACACCATTCACCGACGAAATCGATAGTGTTTTGTAATCGCAAGGCCACTGTTGAGCGTGTGGCGAGAAGGCTTTCAGGCAACGATATCACTGCAGCAGCGATTATTGGGGACATGCCGCAAAAGAAGCGTCAGCAGGTCATCGAACGTTTTAAGACGGGTGATTTACAAGTGCTCGTTGCGACCGACGTTGCCAGTCGGGGGCTGCATGTGGACGACGTCACTCACGTCTACAACTATGACGTTCCTCAAGACCCAGAGGATTACGTTCATCGTGTTGGGCGTACAGGCAGAGCTGGTAACAGTGGTACTGCGGTCATGCTCGCCTGCGAGGAGTATGTGCTCGGACTCCCGGCGCTTGAAAAATATGTCGGCCACAAAATCCCAGTAGCTCGGCATGATGATGGCTTGCTTGCGGAGGACAAGTCACCGCCAATCCGTTCGTCTTCCCGTGGCCGCGGACGCCAACGGGGACGTGATGGTGCTCGCGACCTCCGCGCCGGCCGCCGGCGACGGAGGGGGAGTAACAGCCGATGAGATGTGTCACGCTGAGCCTCGTTGTTTTATGTCTGTTGCTTGGCAATGCGTGCACACCAGCGTTTTACAGTGCCTCCGGAGTACCCAGACCGGGAGCAACCATGCCGTACGGCCTTCTGGTATTGGATATGGAGCTGGGCGACACGGTGGGCGCTGAATTGGTGTTCACCGCCACAGGCTATGTCACTCGACGTGTGAAAGTGGGGGCGGACGGCGTAATAGTTCTCCGAATGAACCGGGGGGAATGGACGGTACAATTGGAAGGCCGTCCTGGAAAGGCGACCATTGTTACGTTCGATGATAAAAAAACTACCAAAAGAAGCGGGCCGAAGCTTGGTATCAAGCAGTGGCCTGCGTCTCCATACCGCGTCACTATCCAACGTAATAAGCTCACGAACGGCGGTAAGATATGTGCGCACTCCGGTTGTGCCGCTCAATGGACTGATTTTGATGACCCCTTATTCGATGAGTGGATGCGAGCAGATAGACTGCTGTTGACCACGCCTGTCTTCGGGGATCCTGCGGAAAAAAACACGGAAGAAGAGGCTGTGTCCGACGAGGGGGCTGAATCTTGACGATCGGCCCGAGCTCACGTGTCTTCGCGCAGCGGCTTTCCCTCGTTGAATCACCCGGAGTCACGACACTAGAGGAAGACTGGCCGATTTTCTGGGAACGTGCCTCTGGCTGGACGGTGACGGACACTGACGGCCGCGACTACATTGACCTGACGAGTGCGTTCGGCGTCGCAAATATTGGACATGCACACCCAGATGTTGTGGCCGCTGTACAACATCAATCTGCGACTCTCATGCATGGCATGGGAGACGTACATCCTCCTGCGGTAAAAGTGCGATTGCTAGAAACGCTCGCTGGCATAGCGCCCGAATCACTTACCCTTGGTGTACTCGGCCTGAATGGTGGCGATGCGGTTGAGGCCGCCCTGAAATGCGCTGCCATTGTGACTGGACGCCCGGGGGTAATTGCTTTTGGTGGTGGGTATCACGGGTTGACTGGTGGTGCTCTGTCGGTCACGTCTCGTCGGGACTTTCGGGATCCATTTAGCGCGCGTGTTTCGGCACTGACTACTTTCCTGCAATACCCGCGTACTGAGGCTGAGATGGGTTATGTCCTGACCGATCTTGACCGGCGCCTGTCATCGAAAAGTTCTGGGCTTCTGCCCTGTGGTGCTCTGATTGTCGAGCCGATTCAGGGTCGCGGTGGTGTAGTTGTCCCCCCATCCGGTTTCCTCACCTTGATCCGCGAGTTATGCGACCGGCATGGCATGATGATGATTGTGGACGAAATATTCACTGGATTCTGTCGTACTGGTCATTGGTTTGGTGTTCAGTTCGAAGACGTCATCCCCGACCTGTTATGCGTCGGTAAGGGTATGGGTGGCGGCATGCCATTATCGGCGTGCCTTGGTCATTCAGAGAGCTTGGGTGCGTGGCCGGCAGCAACAGGTGAAGCGCTCCATACGGCCACATTTCTCGGTCATCCGGTGAGTTGTGCAGCAGCAATCGCTACGGTTGCAGTATTGCAAAAAGAGTCATTGGCACAGCGAGCAAAAACCATCGGAGAACACATTCGTCGCGTGCTCGAAGACGCCGATATCGGTGAAGTTCGTGGTCGAGGGGCGATGCAGGGACTAGTCATCGGTGATGGGGAACGGGCTATTCGAGCAGTGAAACGCGCATTGGCGCATGGTGTGGTACTGCTCCCAAGTGGTGATCACGGTGAGGTTATCAGCCTGACTCCCCCTCTAACCATCTCGCCTGAGGCGCTCGATCATGCCCTTAATACCGTTGTCGACTGTGTGAGGTCGGTGTGAACGGGTATCCCCCCGACATCGTTGACAGCGTGAGGAAATTGGTAGAGGGCCGAGCTGAACTGGAATACGTGACTGCCCGTATTTACGAGTATCAACGGGCAAACAATACGGCATATGCGCGGGTCTGCGAGCGGCGAGGGGTGCAAGAAATCCGGTCATGGCGTGATATCCCGCCAGTGCACGTTGATTCGTTCCGCCACGCGGTCATGTGCACCGGCGATCCGACCACAGCGGAAGCGGTCTTTCGTACGAGCGGCACGACAGGTGACCTGCAAGGTACGCATCATATTTTGGATCTTGAGCCGTATCGAATTGCTTCTATGAAAGGCTTTGAAGATGCGCTGCTGCGACCGGGTATGCCCCGGTTGATGTTGAGTCTCATCGGTCCGGCGGATGCGCTTCCACATTCCAGTCTGGCACGGATGGTGTCTTGGGCAATGGATAGATTTGGTGCACCAGGTAGTGGTCCCCTGGTATCTCCCATCGATCTTCAAAAATACCGCGACCCATTTCTACTTCTAGGCACTGCATTTGGTTTGGCAGAATGCTTTCAACGGCACCCAGCATTACGACTGCCACCCGGTAGCGCCATCATGGAGACTGGAGGGTTCAAAGGGCGGTACAAAGAGTTGAATCGTTCCGACTTACATGACCTGTATCACCGAGCAGGTGTACCGAGCACTCATGTTGTTGGCGAGTATGGAATGACCGAATTATGTAGTCAGTGGTACGACGGCCAGATCGGTAGTGCCACGTGCGACGTTGCTGAACGAATTTACGTTCCCGCTCCTTGGGCAAGAACTCGAATACTCGATGCTGCGACGATGGATGACGTGGCACCGGGTGACGTTGGCCTTTTGTGTCATCTCGATCCTATCAATATTGGCTCCGTTCAGATGATTCTGACGTCGGATATTGGTCGGCGGGTCGCTCTCGATGATGGTCGGGACGGTTTTATCTACATTGGGCGTGCGTCAGGTGCAGTCATTCGCGGATGTTCTTTGATGGATGAGGTCGTGTCATGACGCAGCATGCTCGTGTCCATCGGCTTGCGCAGGCCATTAGCCGACTCAGTGACCCAGGGGACAAGCTACATCAGCGCCTGTGTGCCGAGACTCCTCACATGGCACCCGAGACTATGTCGAGTGGGCTCGTGGCTTCACTAACACCCTGGGACGAAACGGGTTTATCTGCATTGGTTGCGGAGGAGCAGTCGTATTGTTCCGGAGGAATTCCACCACAGCTTTGTCTAGTCGTACTCGGTGGCGTACTCCCTCCTTCGCACATCCAGGCGATTGCCTATCCCTATCTTCTGGGTGCCGAAATCATAGTAAAACACCCAAGCCGGGACCCGCTGTTTCCGGCCATCTTTTCCGAGGCATTGGATGATGAGCTTTTGGTGGTCGAGCGCCTCGGTTTTGGTGGTGTATGGAGTCGGGCGGACGCCGCGGTGGCAGTGGGCGATGACGAAAGTATTCACGCGATATCGCAACGCATTGCCGCTGCGACGCCAATGCTACGATTTGGACACCGTACAGCGGTTTGTCTGGTTCTCGGAGGGGGCGTGGCGCGTACTCAATCGACCGCCCAGAGTATTGCCACGTCCATCGGAATTTTCGACCAACTGGGCTGCTTGTCTCCTCGCGAGGTCCTCGTGGTGGGCTCCGAGGACGACGCTTCCGCGTTAGCAGAAGCCGTAAGTCAGGAGCTCGCGCAGTATCCTCTTCGACGTTCTTTAGGGCTGGAAGTAGAAAGCTCGATACGTGCATTTCGAGAGTCGGGGCTCATTGGGTCGTATGCGATTTGGGGCCCTGATGACCTGCAGTGGGGCGTGCAAGTTCGAGTCGGTGGACAGCATGAAGGTACGCCGGGGGGCAGGCAGATAATCATTCGAGCTATTGAACATCTGTCTGCGCTGCCCGAGGTTATTGCTCCGGTCGCTGGTCGTCTTAGCGCGGTTGGAGTATCGGGGGGGCCTTTGGATCCGGCTACGACCCGCATGCTTGTTCGCGCGGGCGCATCGCGTATTGTGGAGCCAGGTCAGCTTCAAGCTCCTCCTCCCACATGGCCGCATGACGGCTGTCGTCCCCTCGCGTCGCTATGCCGATGGTTCAGTCATGACTAGCAGGATGAACACAGCAGACATGCGGATGGGATATTAGACTTCGTCAGCCGTAGTGCCTATTTCCGTTGGCAACGTGTCTTGTCGTCCCGACGAGAGGTGTTCGAGGCGTGCAGTACTGAAGACGTAAAAGTACCCACCAAGGAGTATCAGAAGAGTGGTGCTAGCAATGCCGATGGCTAAAAGCGTATCCACCAGTTCGGTCATGTGACTCAATCCACTTGAGAATCCCGAAAGTGCATTTGATTCAGTAGAATCGGGGATATCGGCCAGTTCGATTTTCGTCGCAGTGAGTCGATTCCTCAACGTCAGCAGTCCTACGCTGAACGTGAGACAGACCGTAGTAAAACCGCCTGCAGCTATTCCGAACGTTCGTAATCGCCCCGGATTTTTCTTGAGCCGTCGCTGCCACCGCATCAAGACACTCAAGGGCCCGTTCCGGAGTCCTACGCGATCCGAGACCGATGCCATTTGTGCGATGTCAGGGATATTCCAAATTTCTCGGTTCAGCCCGCGCCTTTGCAATGGAATCCCCCTTTTGCTCAATACATCGTTCGTACCACTGACACGTCGCATTTCAGAAAATCAGCAATCTGTGAGCATCTGCGAAAATCTTGCAAATTGTAAGAAAATCTAGGAAACTTTGCCAAAGTCCTGCCCCCCATATTTTCATATCATTTCTGTGGATCCACTTGATTTACTCTAACAAAACCAAACAAAAATCGTCAAAATATTGTTACCTAATGTTGCAGACGGACTATAACAACACCATCACATAAAATTTTTGATGCGTAATGAATGTCGGTATTTTGTCGATTTTCATGATTTTGGTACCATTCGATAGATC
>PKDL01000452.1 GCA_002863065.1 Pseudomonadota bacterium | reverse complement strand
CCATCCGGTCATCATCTTTGTAGTCCTTAATGGTTGAAGTGACCTCCGCGGCGAACGCTCGCACAAGTCGCCCGCCTCCTTGAGGCAGCTTTCGACCCACAAGGTCCAGCGCTTGAATGTGGTTGGTTCCTTCGTAAATCATCGCGATCCGCTCGTCACGCATCAGCTGCTCGATGGGCCAGTCCTGGGTATAACCAGCACCGCCACACACCTGCATGGCCTCGCTAATGTTTAGAAAGCCTCGCTCGGTACAGAAGGATTTTACAATAGGCGTGAGCAGTGCCAACAGGTCAGCCGCATTCTTACGCCGTGCATCATCTGGATGCCCATGGGCGATATCACTTTGCTTGCCCGTCCAAGCTACCAGTGCCCGCATACCCTCCGTCGTAGACTTCACGTTAGCCAACATTCGCCGAACGTCCGGATGGACAAGAATGACATCTGCCTTCGCGTTCATATCGCGCTTTGCTTTGTCGAGCGAGCGGCTCTGGCGGCGGTCCCGTGCGTAGGCAACTGCAGCTTGGTATGCAGCCTCTGACATCGCCATACCCTCTAGACCCACTTCCAACCGAGCACTATTCATCATCACGAACATGGTTCGCATGCCGCGGTGAGGTTCACCAATCAGCCAGCCTTCGGCATCCTCCATACTCATCACGCAGGTAGGCGATGCCTTAATACCCATCTTGTGCTCAAGGCCAGTGCATTTGATCCCATTGAGTGTGCCGTCCTCGAGCTTCTTCGGCACAATAAAACAGCTGATCCCTTTGATTCCTTCCGGTGCACCTGGCAGCCGTCCCAGCACCAGGTGAATTATATTATCGCACAGGTCATGCTCACCGAAGGATATCCATATCTTGTTCCCGGTGAGCTTGAAGTGGTCTCCATATTCTACCGCTTTCGTCGACACCAATCCGAGGTCAGTTCCACACTGTGGTTCAGTCAGACACATCGTACCCGACCATTCACCGCTGATAAGCTTGGGGAGGTAGTACGACTTCTGCTCCTCAGACCCATGGTGGGCTATCGCTTCGGATAGTCCAGCCGTCAGACCTGGGCACATCGACAGGCTCTTGTTGGTTGCCGTGGTCACCTCACCCAACAATACCGATGCCATATACGGAACGCCCGACCCACCGTATTCCATGGAATGGTGCAAACCGGCCAGTCCGTTCTCCGAAAAGGCTTTCCACGCTTTCTTAAAGCCGGGAGGGGTCGTCACGGCACCAGTTTCGGGATTGAATTCAAGTCCTACTCGATCTCCGACACTGTTCAGCGGGAGAAACTCATTGACTAGTACTTTCGCCCCTTCTTCGAGCACAGCACTGACCGTGTCGATATCGTAATCGCTGTTTCCAGGCAGAGCCTGCACTTCGTCATAGCCAAAGGTTTCGAGCAAGAACCGCATATCATCGGTGCGTGGCTTGTAATAATCCATCTGGTCTCCCGTCAACTACCAGGTTACGTGTCCCTAAACTTGAGCCGAGCTACCACAGTCACAAATGGACCGCCCACCAGCCCGTAACGACCGACCCTGCGTACAGCGCATGTATTGCCTTGTACTCATAGCCCGTCGCCCGCATTCAACCTGCAAAACACAGCTTTGAATGAATACTCACTCATTTTCCACTGAATGAGTACTCATTTTCAAGTGCTGAAGCCATTTCACCGGGAAATATTCATATTTTTGTGAACCATCTCAGCTACGGCGTTCGAATAAAAAGGACTAGTAGCGGTGAATTACTCAGCAGATCGTATACGAGTTAGCCCATGTGAACCCGGAGTATTCCTGAGTCCCCAAGCGCAAGCGAGCCTATCTCATAAACAGATAGTCCCTGTCTCTCTCCTAACGCCGTCACGGCTTGCACACTTCCCGGTTCCGCGGCTATCAGTAGTCCACCAGCGGTTTGCGGATCGCAGAGAATATTCCGAGTATCGCCACGGTTCGTTCCCTCAAGGCCGTCTACATAAGGGCCATAACTATCCCAGTTGCGTTGTGTGCCACCCGGTACCGCACCAAGCTTGAGGCAAGATTTTAGGAGCTCATCATCAATCCATGGCACGGCCATGGCATCGATATCAGCAGACAACCCAGCGCCAAGCGCCATCTCCCGCGCATGTCCCAATAAGCCGAAGCCGGTGATATCGGTCATTGCATGTACTCCCGGCATGGAGGCGAGTTCTACCCCGATGCGATTGTCGTCCAGCATCACGTTGGTAGCCACGGTAGACGCCGTAGCATCGAGCAATCCGCGCTTCAGTGCGGTGGTCAAAATGCCTGTTCCGAGTGGCTTGGTGAGTAGTAGCCGATCACCGGGCTGCCCTCCCGAGTTTCGCTTCAGGCAATCGAGCTGAACCCGACCGGTGACGGACAAGCCAAAAATAGGCTCAGGATTATCTATCGAATGACCACCAGCAAGCACGACACCCACACTACTGCAGACTGAGCGCGCACCTTCAATCACACGATTTGCAAGTTCTGCCGGCAGCTTGTCTATCGGCCATCCTAATATACCAATAGCCATCAACGGTGCACCGCCCATCGCCCATACATCGGAGAAGGCGTTCACTGATGCAATACGTCCAAAGTCGTACGCATCGTCTACCACTGGGGTAAAAAAATCTGTCGTGCTGATAACTCCAGAGCCATCACCGAGGTCATACACTGCTGCATCGTCACGCTCATCGTTTCCTACGATAAGCCGCGCATCCGAAACGTCGGGCTTTACCCGACTCAGTACGACGTCCAGGACCCCGGACGAAAGCTTACAGCCTCAACCCGCTCCGTGACTAAATTGTGTGAGTTTTACCGGCTTCATGGTCGAAGCTTATCGCGCCGCGAGCCACCCCGCCACGTCGTACGACTACAAATAGCGACATGCTGTGCTGGTTGTGGCATTGACGTCACAGAATTGACTCCACAAATGAATTGACCCTGGCAAATCGCACTACTACCCTCCGCGGCCTTGGGTTGCTACGCCTGGTCGCCACCGTGCGGGGAGAAATCATGCGCTATCAGCAGAAAGTACTGATGCTAATTGGTACGATATTGATTGTTGGAACCACAGCTTGCTCCAATGAAGAACGTTCCTCTGCTAGCGGTATAGCCGATGATGCCTTTACCGTCAGTCTGCCTGACGCGGGACCATCCAATGATACTAGTGCTGCCGACATAACCGTGGAGGAGACATCCTTACCGGGCGATACAGTGTCTGGAAATGATATTTCCCCCGCAAATGATGTCGCTGAGGCGGAGGATACGGGGACAGCTACTGGGGACGATTCAGGCAGTGCCAGCACTATTCCAGCTCCCACAATTACCCCCACCACAGCAGGCTGTTCGCCAACTGGAGGGGACGTAAATATTTACGATTTACAAAACCCCGACTGCGCTGACCATCCGTTTCCCGAACCGACAGGGGCTCCAGGCATCGATGTAGAATTGAAAGGTGTGATTGTCACCGGTATCTATGGCGACACATTTTTTGTGCAGGAACAGTCATCCGGTCCCTACAGCGGAATAGCCATCTTCGCGCACGGCATCCCGTTGGGAAGTTTGGAACTTGGTATGCGGATAACAGTCAATGGTTCCTATTCCGAGTACTTCGGCAATTCGCAGATCTATCTTGAAGACTGGATCGTACAAGGCACGACGAATGTTCCTCTCCCTTACGTCGCTGAGTATCCAGAACATCTTGCGACTGACGGTGCAGCAGCCGAGTGGTTTGAGGGTGTATTGGTGCGAGTCGTAGATGTTGAGACCACTCATACCCAACCCGACTGTCCCGATGATTATGGCGAGTTCGAAGTTACGGGTGATTTACGCATCGACGACATGGCCTACTTATGGTCAGCGCGATTAGGTGACCAATTCGAGTCTATTACTGGTCCGCTGCATTACGCTTTTGGCAATCATAAAATTGAGCCTCGTAACGCTGCCGATATCAAATGGCTCAGTAAGGGCGGAGACACTGCAGTAAGCAAATGTGTTGCTGTGGACTGCGAAGTAAATGAAGAGGAAACGGGTAGCCAACTCATCGTGGTCTCAGAGGCTATGATCAACCCTTTCGGCGACGACCAGCAAAGTGAATGGATTGAGCTCTATAACCCGGGAAGTAACACGGTTTCCATCGAAGGGTGGCAGTTGCGAGACTGCAACGATCAGGAGTGGTCCATTACAGGGCCGAGTTTGACCATCCCGCCGAAGGGGTTTCTGCTGATAGGCCCAAATAGCGACATGGGAACAAACGGCGGTCTCGATATCGCGGCGTCATACGGCGATAACTTTTATCTTCCCAATTCCGTCGGATCTATCCTTCTATTCGATGGTTTGGGATTCCAAGGAGCCCTCGTAGACCAGATTCGATACAGTGCATTCTCCCCTTGGGACGTACTCTACGCCGGCACCAGCATCGAACGTATAACGCCTCTGGCGAACGGCACAGTACCGCAAAGCTGGAAACAAGGAGTCGGCAACTACGGTGACACAGAAAACCAAGGTACGCCGGGTCAACCGAACACAGACTGGTAACTCCGGCCTACGGCGGTTCGAAGAACACCGTCCAGCGAATGCGGAAAGATACTGGTTTACCCCCCCTCTGGGCGGGATAGAAACGCGTCTTCCGTACCGCCTGAAGCGCAGCTCTATCAAACGCCGTCCCGGCTACCACCGGACGTGCAACCACGCGTGCTGACGCCACACGACCGGCTCGGTCAACCTCCAGCGATAAAGTGACTGGGATTCGTCGGCCAAGCTTAGGTGCCGCGTTCGGATAAACTCCTTGCACCCGTTTTTTCACCCGCGGAGGAGTCACCTTTTCCCTTCGACTACCATGTGCATCTGTCCCATTCCCGCCGCCCTGCCCGCGCTCCATCCCGGTATTTACGGAGGATACGACCTCGTCACCATCTACTGCTGACTCTGCTGGTCCAATCGACGGATCGCCAAAACGGTCGCCGCTGCCATCCGATTCCCGGACGACAATGCGAGATGTCGTTCCTAGCGAATCGAGAGCCAGTGTCCTTGGTGTCGGATTACTACGCGCCTTGGGCGCTTTCCGTACCTTCTTTCGGGGACGCGGCGTTCTTGTTGGTTTTGGACGCTTAGTGGCAGGCTGTGACCGCTGAATCTCTTTCACTGCGGGTGACGGATCAGGCGAGTCCATTACCTTTGGAGCGGGAACTATTGGGGCTGGTACTGGTACGGGCTGCTCCGCCTCTGTCTGGGCTGATGGTTTCGATAACGAAATACTTCGATTTACTACAACCACTCGACTTCTGGATGGGGCCTTCGTCGACAACGAGCTCCGCGCAGGCGCTGCCATTACCACTGTCGCGAGAACCCCTTCCACTAGTAATCCACAAATCACCGCTTGTAGATACCGGTGTTCATGCTGATCAGACTGCCCTACTCCGATCACTCGATTTCCTGTTTTTTGGCATTGATAGCTAGTTGCGTGACACCACGTACGCGCAGAAAGTCCATGAGTTCTGCTACATCGCCGTGTGGAACTCGCTTGTCAGCGGAAATCAGTGCCTGAGGCACCTTATGCGTCTGCTTTATGCGCTCAATAGCCTCTTCAACTTTGTCCGATGAAGTCGCCTCACCGTTCAGATAAAGGTTCCCGCGTTTATCTAAGGTCAACGCCAGTAATCCATCTGAAAGTAACTCTTCTGCACTTGCACCTGAGGGAAGCTCCAGTGGAATCGCTACGACCTTCTGTTGCTCAGTAATAACGGTGGTGGTCACCATAAAAATAATGAGCAACACCAGCATAATATCGACCAGAGGAGTGACGTTAATGTTTGTGATGGCCTCGTTTTCACCACCAAACTGTCCTCCCACTAGTCACCTCCTGTGGGTGGGTGCTCATGCGCCTGCGTATCAGTGCGCTCGGAACGCAATTCAGCAATAAGCAGTTGGGATAATGCTTGGGCATGCGCGGTACGTTCACCAATCACTGCCTTGAAGTGGTTGTAAGCAATCACGCACGGGATCGCCACGAACAACCCAACGGCTGTAGCCACCAGTGCTTCTGAAATATCGCCCATGATGGCCCCGGCTCGGTCGGCGCCCTGCCCTAATGTACCTAATGTGCCGAATGCACCGATAATCCCTAAGACGGTCCCAAATAAACCGATGAATGGTGCGTTATTTCCTAACGTGCCCAAGAATCCCAAAAACCGATTATATTCGATACGTTCCGTGATGAGCGCTCCTTCAACTATTTCCCGCACTGCCTCCGGCCCATCGCCCATGCGCTGTAATCCCTGTGCCAGTACGCGTCCTTCCATACTCGGAGTTGCAAGGCATACTTGCTGAGCCTCTCTTCGGTCCCCTCGAAGCAGAGCGTCACGCAGCGCATGGGACAGAAGCCGCGCGTCTACTTTTCGCCGGCGAAAAAACAACGTGCGCTCAATGATGATGATAATCGAGCCCATGCTCAGCAAGATGAGCAGATACATGACCCACTCTGCACCCACCCAATCGAAAAAGATACTAAGACGTTCGGTCAACACCAATCGGTCTCCCCGCAATCAGAAGCAAAACCCACCCTAGCCGCTTCAACCATCGTTTAATACCTGGCTACTTAGAGTCCATATGCAAACCCAAACGAACATGGACGTCGACTATTCGTATAGGTGATGGCGTCATCGCCCTAACGATGCACTACCTCAGGGGTATGCATCGACCGCGATCTAATCAATGCACAAAAACTTCGCATGTGTAGAAAAAATCTACATAGCTCGTGCGCCCAAATCCTGCTCCCAATATGACAAAGCCATGGCGCCATAACAGAGAGAGCGTTACGCGACTCGTAGTTCGAGTCCGTACGTCTCTTGGAAAAGCAAGCTAGTGAAGTGTAAGTGATTGATTATATGCACCTAAATAACAATCCCCCCGTAGCAACAGTGGTCAGGGGTACAATCAATGCCAGAAAAGAACTGTACCAACTCACATGATATCCCTCACGCTGGGCCAACATGGCATGGGCTGCTCCAATATGGCATGGGAGGTGCAGCTGCATTCAGACCAGCGGATGCCATCGGAAATACCGTGCGTTTCGTTCTGATATTTCGGTGAAGAATACGTGTCGGGCTAAAGAACGGTTATTTGATTAGGTAGATGCTATAATTCGGAAATCTGGTGCCGCGTGAAACTAGGAGCTGGGGGCGCAACAACGATGGTATGGGTTCTGCGTACGAAAGGCGCTGCTTGGTCGCTTGCATTATTGAGTCTGTGCGTGACCAATTGCGCAATTGAACCGAATCCCTCTCCGTACGGAACTGACCCGAATGGGGAAGGCTTTTCCTCGGTCCCGGCTATGGATGGGGAGGATGCTCCCGGCGAAAGTACCGGAGGCACACAGCTCGACGGCGGAACGCTAGGTATTGACGCTCTGGACGGTACGGGTGCGCTGGACGCTACAGACGGCCAGTCAACTACTGACGGCGACGACACAAGCGATAATACGGATGGGACCGATGGCAGCGAAGGGACGGATGGTACCGATGCCCTACCAGACGCCGAGGCAACTGATTGTTATCTTGGCATAGACGATGAGGACCCAGAACTTCCCGACGGCGGGTTCATCTGTGCCAACCCCGCATGTGAAACGCCTCCGAAATATTCAGAGCACAGTTACCGGCTGACGAGTCTACATGTCCCAGCAACCTTATCCGTCTGCGGGTCCAACACCAATGACTTCACAGAGTCTGACACCCCACCCCTCAATGCTGCGCCTCCAAGCATTGTGGCTATCATCAATACAGGATTCGCACATTGGCTCATTGATCAAACCTTGTCGCTGGCATTTGAATTCGCCGACAGTCCAAACGTGAACAGCTATGTGTATGCAAATGTCTACAGCGGGCAAACCACGAATAACTGCGATGATATTGATTTCACTGACGAGGCAGGAGCTTCAAGTGCGTGGAACAATATGCTCTGTAACTTTCAAATATCGAAAGAGGCGTATGACGATACATGCCCGGCCATAGCGATTCCCACAGCTCTGACCGCGGACGCCTCTCTACTCACGGTCACTACCGATAGAGTCTGGAATGCCCCGAGCTTTCTTGACGAAGGTCACAGCACCGCCATCTATAATTTCCGGGCTCAAGGCACGCAATTAGATGATAAAACAGCTATCAACGGCGTGCTTTGCGGGAACCTACCTAAGGCTTCCATAATATGGCACCTGCGAAACTTTATTGCCGCAGCGGGCCCAGAAAGCACGGACCAAAGCGCAACGATTGACAACTACGAAGAGCAACTGACGTGTGGTCCTGACGATCGTTGTCCTTTTGCAATAGAGTTCGTGGGCTCTCCGGTTGGAGCGCTTATTGCGCCCGAAACCGAGCCGTAGGCGCGTGATATCCTCGCACAACCACTAGAGAGTGTTTGACGGACTGACGAAGCGGGCGTAGGTTCCTGCCGTTGGAGGCAGGATGTCGAGAGATCGCCGAAAATTACTAATCGCGCTACCGGCTGCGTTCACATTGACCAGCGTGCTCTTTGGTGTCCTGGCAATACTTGAGGCTGCTCATGCGCCGTACAAAGCTGCACTCGCAATCGTCTTTGCAGCGCTCTGTGATGGGCTCGATGGCCGCGTTGCCCGTCTCACGAAAACGGAGTCCAGTTTCGGGGTACAGCTCGACAGCCTAGCGGATGCAGTCTCATTCGGAGTCGCTCCCGCATTGTTAGTGTATCATTTTGCGTTGTCTGAGCTAGCCGTAGGGCCAATCGACCTCGGACTTGTCATTATCTTTTGCTACATTGCCTGTGGCCTCATTCGGCTCGCTCGATTCAACGTACTTGCACAAGAACCCAACACGAGTCACGACTTCCTCGGAGTTCCCATTCCAATCGCTGCCGTTCTTCTCGCGGGTATCGTGATGGCAGCGCACGCTGAAGGGGGCGGTCCATTGACTCGGGCAGCCATCATCGCACCCATCACTTTGCTACTCGCCGTACTGATGGTGAGTAACATACAATTTCGCTCATTTAAGCGAAAAGCCCCAGACGTACGACGCACCGTCGCAGCGACCGCCGCCGTAACCATAGGCCTCGGAATCCTAATGACCAAGACCTCTGTTGGCCTAATGTTAGTCACCGTCACCGGCGCATATATTATCGTTGGCCTCGCAGGGGCTTTAGCGCGGTTTTCGGCGCGACTGCGACATTAGCAATCGAGCGGTCCGCCGCACTAGATGCGGAACGGCATCCTAACCGCCCTTCTTCTCGTCTGAGCGATGTATTACCTTGGAATGATCGCATTGCGAACCCGGCTGGGCAGTGACTAGTGGGCGCAGCTTACGAGTATGTTCTTCAATAGCTTCTTGTACAGAAACCGGAACGCCATGAGTCTGCATCGCTTCCTTGAGAAGAATCCACCGCCGTTCGAAATGACCTCCCATGATTGGGTGCGGAGCGTGAGCCTCGCGAATCGGCTTACCTGTATAGCGGGTCGCGTGTCCCAGCATCCGAGCCATCAACTCCACCTCTTTATCAATCAGCCGCCTCTTATCCGCATTCCTAAAAAAGAAGCCGATCATAACGTCCTCGAACATACGATCATAAAAGGTAGTCACGAACGCGCGGATACCGGTATCAGCACCAGCTAGTCGGTAGAGATCAGATGACATACTTTGCACAGTAGCCGCTGACACAGGATTGGCAAGAAGGCACTATATGCTCCAGTCCTAATTCAACCATTGATATAGGGAACCTCAAATGCGCCGAAGCGGAATAACCCTACTCCTCTTGTGCACCTGCTGTGAGGTGCTTCCTACTGACCGGACGGATATCGATAACCAAACGACAGCCGGAGAGAGCAGCCGTTGCATTAGCGAAATATCGATCGCGACGAGTCAACCGAATGCAACCGGCCAGCTCGGTGCAAGCTGCTTGCCACATAATGAGCCATCTAACTGCTTTGACGGCACCTATATAGTCTTCGCAGATACCGACGAATGCGTATGCATTGCCACATGTTCTTCGGTCGGCGTATCGCAAGGTTCATCATGTGACGAAAGCAGCCTATATATTTGCCAAACTGTTGCTGAGGTAGCGGGCGGACCCTACTGCATAGCGACGAGTTGGAACATATGCGGAGACGCATCTGGCAGGGCCACCCAAAGCACCACGGGAGCAGACGGTGTAGGTGGTACAACCGGTGGTACGGACAATGAGGCCGCGACATGCAAACCTGATGGACTGGCCTGCGACGACGATGCTGAATGCTGTTCTCAAGCCTGCTTTGCTTCTGGCTGCGGCTAGCTACCAATCAGCAGTTGAAATACATCACAGCTCATCTCACGCACAGGACGCTACTAATGTGACACTCAAAACTGCTACACTTTTGTCGGGTTCAGTTCTGCACACCATTCAGGCGTCCATCTACAATACGATAGGGCGTAAAGTTGTGAGGTCGTTGTGAAGCAACGGATTGTACTACTGCTCACCATCTGCGTGTGGCTTGGTAGCTGTGGCGACACAAGCAGCGCCGGTTCAGAAGTTATATTGGACGTAGGCTCGGTGGCTACGGATACCAACCCTTTCACCGCCGAAGTATCCGCAGATTCAAAGGCGTCGAACGCTCAAGGCACTTCAGATATAGAGTTGATCGATACCAGCGATATCCAAGATACAATTTTGGAATGCCCAGGTGGATTCGAATGTCCCTGCGCAGAAAATGCAGATTGCGATAGCGGAATCTGCGTAGAAGGCTCGGACGGCGGGTCGTTATGCACTCAACTATGCGTAGACCAGTGCCCGGAGGGCTACCTATGTAAGGAATGGAACGTCGGCGGAGATCCACTCTTCATCTGCCAACCCAAGCTCAATACACTGTGCCGAGCATGTGACAGTGATAGCGACTGTGATGGTGGATTATGCATCGCGGATGCATCTGGTTCAGGACGATGTGCGACGAGTTGCGACCCAGTGGACCCCACCGCTTGTCCGGGAGGCTATACCTGTAAATCGTTTGCATTTGACGGGTTAGACACCAACCAATGTGTTCCAGAAACAGGATTCTGTCCTTGCAGCTCTGGCCTTATCGGCAGTGTGAAAAACTGCACCGCTGAAAACGAGTACGGCTCATGCTTTGGAACCCAGCTCTGTACCGCTGACGGCTGGAGTGAGTGCGACGCGGCCACCCCCGCACCGGAGTTATGCGACGGAGTTGATAACGATTGCAACGAGCTGACCGACGAAACATATCCTGACCTTGGAACCGATTGCGACTCAGAAACCGATGATGACTTTTGCGCCAACGGCCAAATTGCATGCGCCACCAACGGACTGGCTACTATCTGCGCCGAAGACTCACCAGCGGTGGAACAATGCGATGGGATTGATAATGACTGCGACGATGCGGTTGACGAAGGATTCCCAAACACCGACGGCGACGCACTAGCTGATTGCATCGATGAAGATGACGACAATGATAATGACCCTGACATCTCGGACTGCGAGCCCTTAGACCCAAGTATATCCTCCAACGCGGTCGAAATATGTGACGGAATAGACCAAGATTGCGACGGAGATACCGATGAGGACTTTGAAGACCTCGATCAGGATGGACTAGCAGATTGCATTGACGAAGATGATGATGGCGATGGGTTTCCAGACGCAGTCGATAATTGTCCAGCCACCGCAAATGCAGACCAAACCGATATCGACTCAGACACCGTCGGCGATGCATGTGACGACGATGACGACGGGGATTCCGTACCTGACGTAGACGACTTGTGCCCGACCATTTCGGACCCGCAACAGCTCGATAATGATAAAGATTTGATCGGCGATGTTTGTGATCCAGACGATGACAACGATGGAAGTCCAGACTCACAAGATTGTCAGGCATTTGATGCCTCGATTTATCCTGGCGCCCCCGAAATATGTGATGGCAAGGACAACAACTGTAATGTCGTCATCGACGAGGGCTTTCCTGATAGTGATGGAGACCAACTCACTGATTGTGCTGACGACAATGATGACAACGACCCAGTGGTTGACGTCGACGACTGCGAGCCTATCAACCCGGACGTGTATCCCGGAGCCGACGAGCTTTGCAACGGAGTGGATGATAACTGCAATGATGCCATAGATGAGGGATTTCCTGATTCCGACGACGATGGGGAAAAAGATTGTATCGATCCCGATGATGATGGGGATGGCCTTCCTGACAACTTCGACAACTGTCCTTTACAACCGAATCCCACACAAGCGAATGCAGATGGAGATTTTGCGGGAGATGCGTGCGACACCGATGACGACAACGATGGCGCCCTCGATCCTAATGACTGTGAACCGGCCAACGCGCTGGTGTTCCCCAACGCTAATGAGCTGTGCAATGGGATAGACGACAATTGCAACGATGTCATCGATGAGGGCTTTTCAGATACGGACGGCGACCTGATCGCAGACTGTATCGACGCTGATGACGACAACGACAATATTCCCGATAACTTTGATAACTGCCCAACCGTCAGCAATACAGATCAAATCAATAGCGATAATGACCTGCTCGGTAATGCATGTGATTTAGATGATGACAACGATGGCGCCGCAGATGAAGATGACTGCGCACCTCTGAACAGCGCAATCAGTCCGCTGGCTATCGAAATTTGTGACGGCATCGATAACAATTGCACCGGCGGTGCTGACGAAGGATTTCCCGACAGCAATAATGACGGTACCGCAGACTGTGCCACGGATGACAATGACGGCGACCTGATACCTGACGCGATAGACAATTGCCCCAATACGCCCAATCTGCCCCAACAAAACTCAGACACTGACCTACTTGGCGATGCCTGCGATCCTGACGACGATAACGATTTCAGTCTAGATGATGCGGACTGCGCACCTACGAATGCAGCAATAAACCCGTCGGCTATCGAGATTTGCGATGGCATCGACAACAACTGTGACCTTCAGGTTGATGAGGGGTTCCTTGATACCGACAACGACGGGACTGCAAACTGCGTCGACGCGGACGACGACAATGACCTCATTCCGGATGTCCTTGATAATTGTCCAACGGTGGCGAATCCCGATCAGACAAATACGGACTCTGACCTATTAGGCAATGCATGCGACTCGGATGATGACAACGATGGAGCACCGGACATCGACGATTGCGCGCCAACGAATCCAACAATCTCGCCGTTTGCTTTTGAAGTATGCGATGGCATCGATAACAACTGCTCTTCGACAGTGGATGAAAACTATCCTGACACAGATGCCGATGGAACAGCGGACTGTCTCGATACGGATGACGATAATGATGGCGTTGTCGACGCTTTGGATAACTGCCCAACAGTAGCAAATCCGTTCCAAGAGAATAACGACAGCGACTTTCTCGGAAACGCATGTGATGCAGATGATGACAACGATGGGGACCTTGATTTCTCAGACTGTGCTCCCCTCGACCCAGGCATTAATTCGAACGCCGTAGAGTTATGCGATGGGGTGGATAACAACTGCGTGGATGGAATCGATGAGGGCTATCCAGACACCAATGCCGATGGGGAGGCGGACTGCATAGATGCCGACGATGACGGCGATGGGATCTTAGACGCGAGCGATAACTGTGTTGGTGTCAGCAATCCATCACAGATTAACAGCGACAGTGACCAGCTTGGTGATGCGTGTGATGAAGACGATGACAATGACCTAGACGTAGACACAATAGACTGCGCTGCGACCGATCCATCGATTAACTCGGCAGCCACCGAGGTCTGTGACGGAATTGATAATAACTGTAAGAATGGCGTCGACGAGGGATTCACCAACTCAGATTCGGATGCTTTCGCCGACTGTGTCGATGAGGACGACGATAACGATGGTGACCCGGATGAAACCGACTGCGACCCAACCAACGGTGCGGTGTCGAACCTCGGCACCGAAGTTTGTGGCAATGGGATAGATGATGACTGCAACCCCATAACAAACTGCTTCACTGCCCAACAAGGCGAGACCGTAACCGATGCCACCCCAACCAAGGGAACGGAAGGCGCCGTCGCTTTCTACCAATATGGTACGCCGAATGGGGCAAGCGCGAACACCGGTCTCGAGACAGTGAATAAAGCACTCGAATTTCTTTACGAAGACCCCACTGACGGGAAGTACTACCTAATGATCATACTCGACTCGCCCGGCGGAGGAGGCGGTAATGTCAATATGACGATTAGTGGAGCAGTCGGGGCCAATCTTCTCGTTATGGACGACCCCGGTGAGGGTAACCCTCAATTCAACTCAGCCAGTGGCAGCGGTACTCTCAAATGGAACTGGGTAAACTGCTGTACCGATGGGGCTCTAATCGGACCACTGACCGCACCATTCTGCGTAACTATGACAATGAATTCCTACGAGGGCATAAACGGTGTCATCACGTATTCAGATGGCATTGCCATACCGCTTGGCTCACCAAATGTACCAGTTACACTATGTGCGAATCCCTAGATACACTACAGCAGTGGACACATTCCCGAAGCACCCGTGTCTCGGGCTCCTGATACCCGGGGTTTTCTCCGGATACCGAATACGGTATTTGCACCCCTACCCGGCTATGGTATAGCGCTCCATCACTCAATTTTGAGTCCATACATTACAGCCGTGGAGTGACCGCAAAGATGCGCTTACCTACTATCGGGTTTTTCGCCGCATTGTGCCTAACCAGCCTGACGCAAGCGCAAAGCACCGAAACCTCAGTATCTGATACGCTAGACAACGCCAGACAGCCGCTCACTGCTATTGGCGAACCAACAAAGTACACGCCCATATCGGACTATTTTTATGCCCGACTGACTGGCCGGGTACAGCATCATGGACCAGTAGTGGTCGACAATGCCGGTTCAACGTTCCGCCCCGACCTATCGATAAACACTCAATTCCGCACGGGAGCCGTGTACGACTCGGCACGAAAGATAAAATCCGTACGCCTCCGTCTTGAATACGAACACGACTTCCTGATTGGGCCAATCCGGGGTGGGCAAAGCAACGTGGACGGGGTATTCATGCCCGATAACGCCCGATACGACGACCAACAGATACGCAAACTCAACCTCACTATGAACTTTGGCCGATACCTCACGGTTAGCGCTGGCTTCACGACAAGCCATTGGGGGCTTGGCTTACTCGCCAACGATGGTGCCCATGGCTGGGCGCCGGGTAACGGTCGTTTTTCTGACCCACGAGGCGGAGATGTCGTGCTCCGCGCCCTGCTCGCTACAGGACCGCATACCGACGAATCACTCATCATCTTTGGTGCGGTTGATATGCCTTGGGATGACGACCTCATGCTGGACGGCGACGAGGCGTTCCAAGTGATCGGAGGATTCAAGGTCGGTACTGGTACCCGGTATGAAGCAGGTCTCTACGGCGTGTATCGGTCACAAGACGCAAGCGATGGGCAGCGCACCGAAGTAGGAGTAATTGATCTGTATGGAAAGTACGTACACCCACTCGGTGATGCAACGTTTGAATTGGAGATGGAAGGGGCACTGATCTTTGGCTCCACTGAACTGGCCCCTAGCAGTGACTTCCCAACTCATGACGTACTTCAACTGGGTTTCGGTGTGCGAGCCGGCTACCATGCGCCACTGGGTGGTGCAGTCCTCGATTTCCTGTACGCGAGTGGAGACCGAAACCTTGACGATAATGCTCAGAATGCATTCGGAGTCGATCCAAATTACGACATGGGCATGCTCCTGTTTCGGCAAGTACTCACCGCGCAATCCGGACGGTCCGCTGTTACCGCAGCAGATCCAGACCTCGTTGGTGTACCCAATGAAGACTTAGACCGCTTCCCGACTCGTCAGCGACTTATGAACACGATCGCGATATTTCCGCGCGGTTACATTCGCCCGATCGACGGCCTGGAGATCTTTGCTGGTGTGCTGGCAGCGTTTACCGAAGTAGACAACTTGGATCCGCTAAATACCCGGACCTTCGGCGGTGGTGATGCCAGGAATGCACTCGGGTCTGATCCGGGCACTTATTACGGCACGGAAATCGATCTCGGTATACGACAACAAGCTTTGCTGTGGGGTACGCAGCTCACCGTTGGTGTTGAGGGTGCGGTGTTTATTCCCGGTAATGCGATAACGGGCGAAAACGGACTCGGAGGCGACCCGATTTGGGGCGGCCGACTCACACTGACGTATGAGCTTTAATCCGGTGGGAGGACAGAAGATGGACGACTTACGTATACACCTGAGCCGGATGTTGCTCACGTCATTTGCATTAGCTGCTATGGGTTGCTTCTCACCTGAGCCGGAGGGCATCGGTACACCTTCTACGGCTCCCACTACCGTGAAGATGGACTTTTATCATCGCCCGCTTCCCGAGATCCCGCTCCCAAATGATGTCGCCACGAGATATGATGCGACGTCCGCCACGGGCCGGCGAATCAATGCCTCATTGATTGCTCCCACTTATTTCGAGCAACGCGCCAGAGCCCGTATCGACATGCTCGACGGTTGGGGCGTTTTTATGCCGATCTCTATCCCCTTCACCGGCCCGCTGGATGTCCAATCAATCATCGATGGCCACCGAGATGAGAACTATGACCTAGAAAATGATGTCGTGTACCTGGTCAACGTCGATCCGGACTCGCCAGACTTCGGCGAATTCATGCACCTCGATATCGGGAATGGCAATTACCCGCACGTGCTGGAGAAGCGCGACCTGTATTGGCCCAATGACCCACGAGGCGATTCAATCTCACTGTTCTTTGAAGAGACTGACGAGGACTTGAACGGCAATGGCAAATTGGATCCCGGTGAAGACACAGACGCGGACGGCCTACTCGATAAACCCAATTATTTACCCGGTGCCGCACCCGAAGCGGACGACTTAGCCGGACGTGCCGACGCGCTCATGACCTTTTACGAGAAAGAAACCAATACCCTTCTCATTCGTCCAATGATGCCGCTAAATGAGCGCACTACGTATGCCGTCGTAATTACAAAGCGGCTGAAAGATGCCGATGGCATACCCGTTGGCTCACCGTATAAGTTTACTAATCACGCATCCCAAACCACTGCCCTAAAACCCCTGCCGGGGATCCTATCAGACGTCGGGGTGACTAAGGCGGATATTGCCTTTGCATTCACCTTCACCACCCAGACGATAGGCTCTGCGTGGAAAGCGGTCCGTGACGGACTATACGGCCATGGCGTTCAATCACACATCGCAGAGGAATTCCCCGCTGAAGTAGCCGGTGTGGAAACGGTCCGTGACCGTACCTTTCCAAACTTCAAGAACATCAAAAACGTCCACGTAGTCTACCAAGAAGACTGGAATGATTCACTCAAGCTGGTGCTGGAGGCACTCCTCGGTCGCAATCCAAACTCACTAGAGTTCCAACGCATAATGGAGGCATACCAGTACGTTGACTACCATGTCGTAGGTTGGTTTGACTCGCCGCAACTCTTCCCGCGCGAGAACGGAGACGGCACCCCTGTACCGTTTACAGACCAAGCATGGCCAGAAGACCTAGACCGAGTGAAAGCCCCACTGCGAAGTGAACGCGTATATTTTCACCTGATGGTCCCCAGAAAAGAGACATCTGTCCGGGGACAGGGACTCCCTGCACCGGTCCAAATCCTTGGCCATGGCTACAGCTCCAATCGTTTTGATATTGCAACCATTGGCCCCTACGCAGCAAAACAAGGATTGGCAGTAATCGCCATTGACTGCGTTTCACACGGCATTGGCCTCAGTCCAGACGAAGCCCAGCAAGCGGAAGACATCCATGCACTCGTCGGTCTCCGACCGTACCTAGAAGCGGTAACCCGCCGCGACCGAGCATACGACCATAATAACGACCAGGTTGCGGACTCCGGCGCAGACTTCTGGACCGCCTACCTGTTCCACACTCGTGATGTCGTACGGCAATCGGCTTTGGATTACATGCAACTCGTACGCGTACTCCGTGGATTCGATGGAACGCGGCGATTTGGTTTTGACGTCAATGGCGATGGTAAAAACGACCTCGCCGGTGACTTTGACGGCGACGGCGTCGTAGACATCGGTGGAGACGCTTCCATTGGAATGATGGGCGCATCCCTTGGTGGTATTATGTCGTCGGTCGTGAGCGCGCTGGAGCCCGAAATCGCAGCCTCAATACCAATTGCTGCAGGTGGGGGGCTTAGTGACGTCGGACTGCGAAGCTACCAGGGGGGAGTCCCCCAAGCGGTCATCTTACGAGTCATGGGGCCGCTGTTCATTGGCACTCAAAGTGCCAATGAAGACTCGATGCGAATAGAAACCATCATTCCCAATGGGAACTCAGACAGTCGGTTGCAGATTGCCGCCGCGACTGATGTGCAAGCAGGAGACTTCATTGTCATAGAGAACCTGGCAAATGGGAGCCGGGGATGTGGGTATGTCCGTGATGTAAACGGCGAATTACAGTTTCGTGTGTCGGTAGAGAGTTCGCTAGCTGACCAACTACGACTGGTAATCTACGATGGGGACGCCATGGTCCTTGGCTCGACTGAATGTGCAATCGCCGACGACGCAACCGAACGACAGTCCATTGAAACCTTCGAGTTCGACACAAATTTCCAAAACCGACTGTACGCCCGCGATACTCCCTTACAGGCACTCGCCGAAGGTATGGGACTTAAGCGCAATACGCCGCGACTACGACGATTTCTTGCACTCGGACAACTGGTGCTAGATGGGGCTGACCCAGCCGTGTATGCACCGCTCTTAAAGTCGAAGCCCATGACCTACCCTGGAACAGGTCAAACGACGGGAGGGCATACGCTCATCGTGACCACGGCTGGCGATATGAACGTTCCCGCAAGCACGGGTGTGAACATTGCGCGAGCCGCGGGAATCGTCAATTACCTCGATAACGACCCACGCTACGGTAAGCCGGCCAACCAGGTACTTATAGATACGTATACAGCCGAGGCAGTGGATACGCTTGGTCGCTTCACAGATTCAAACGGCACGGGCGTCATCATGGACGTAGAGAACTTCAGCAATGGGATGGACCTATGGGGAGATGAAATTGAACGGCTCGACCCACCATTACGCCTGGGGATGGATGCGAAAGTCGATGGTGGGTATAGCGCGGCGATCTTCCCATTCCCTGAGCCAGCTGGACAGCATGGCTTTGCATTCCCTGGTGTCTTCATAGATATGAAGCGAAAGGAGTGTAACGATGCCTGCGAGACCGACAGCTGCGATTGCGAGAGCATCGACGGCAGCAATATGTTCGATATCGGTAGTTACTTGTTCAACATGTTCGCTCGATACCTCGCGACTGACGGACAAGACCTGACGACCGACACGTGCCTATCGAGTGATGACTGCCCTTTCATCGAAACAGTTCCTGAACCGCGAGAGCCTGGCCTCAATTAGGCATTCATACGCATTGCACGGGAAGCGCTAAGGCTTGCATTAGCCAAGCCATCCAGAAAACACCTGCTGCCATCTACACAGGCATGCCGTATTCTCCGGTGCAGCACGGCTTCTAATCGAGGTGGCGCCGCCACTGAGCTGCCCCCGACAAGGGAAAACTCGACGCCCTGCTACATCCCGCTGATACTACGCCCACAAAATCAATACGACGGAGAACGTATGAAAACATATACCCAATGGCTTGGTCTCATCGTAGTGAGCGGTGTGCTGCTCTTAGCTGGGTGCCCAAACCCGGCCCTCATGCATGGCGCTCGCACGGTTGGCAAGGGCCATCATGAAATCACCTCTGCCGTCGCGGTTGTCGGCTTGGATACCCGGTATCTTGGCGGCGAAGGAGAGGCTGACCTAATAGCCCCTACTGCCGACATCATGTACCGCGGGGGCGTCACCGATTATTTCGATATCGGCGTATCGCTAACTGGCTCAGGCATGCTGAACCTCGACCTCAAGTTTGAACTAATGGACACAGAATACGTGAGCCTCGCCCTTGATCCAGGGGTGGGTGGCGTATTTCTCGGGCTTGGCGGTATCGGTGCGGGATATCTCCAAATTCAAGCGCCCTTCATGCTGGATGTCCATGCCAGTGATGTCGTAACGATCTCGATGGCGGCAAAGTATTCAGGCTTTTACAGCTTTGCATCCGCCGACTCCATGAGTAGTGACTCATTTACTCACTGGATGGGTGGTACTTTTGGTCTGCGCTTCAACATCACAGAGGAGTACGGTCTTATGCCATATGGTGGCTTTATGAAGCCGCTCGCAGGGTTAGAGACCGGCTTGGATGACATCACGATTTGGTCGGCTGGGTTGGGATTCATTTACCGCATGTGAGACACGTAGATGCGCTTCTGCTCAGGGCGGCTGGTCTCCTTGAGCAAAGGCTTATTCGTATTCGCAAATTCCCTCGTACGCTATATTGATTCCTTCGTGCGCAGCGTCACAGGCTAAAAAGAATGTCGACCCATCGCATCCGCATACGAACTGTGGTTTGTAAGTTGCTGTGTCAAGTTCGCATTCCGGTAGGGGTTCGCAAGTTCCGACAGACGCAGAGCAGTCACCCATTGGTCGTGCGCAGTAATTGCCGTCGGCACAGTCATTATTCGACGCGCATCCGACAAGTGCTTCCACGCACGTGTCGCCGCATCCATTATCATCTGAATCGATCAAGACTTCGCCTTCAGCGCACTCGAGAGTCTCTACAGAGCAGTCTAGTGCTTCTAGCTCTTCATCAATATCTTCATCTAGATACACGGATGGATCGCATGCAGCGTCAATGCGCGGGCAGTAATGGTCGCAGTAGTCATCCTCATACAACCCCATCGTTTCACAGA
>PKDL01000451.1 GCA_002863065.1 Pseudomonadota bacterium | reverse complement strand
ACACTTGAGCACAGATCCACATAGGACCGCCGATCCGTTTCTACTAAAATCCCGAAGCCACGCCAGTCCACCCACCAAGGCATGGGGAATCCAGTGGTGTGGTCGTCGCCGTTAAATAGAAAGATGCCTTCCTCACGACCAATGCCTTGCTCACTAACGAACAGCCGAAACGATTGCCCCCGCTGATCCGTGGAGTTGTATTGCGTACCAAATCCATGAAAGGACGCATCCGGAGCACAACGCGCCGGGATTCGTATCCCATCATACGCGCCGTTCAATATGAGCTGAAAGCGCACTCGATCTGTTTCTTCGAAGATACGAAGAGTGCCGCTACGGTCTCCAGACCAGCTTACTAAAACACCATCCGCGCTTTCCGTCACGTCAGGCTGCGCCGTGAATTCTTCCTGCGTTTCGGCTTGGCGCTCGAACTCCCACTGACCAAAGGACGCCAGCGATGTTTCTTCATATGAGAGTCCTATTGGCCCTCGCCCGGAAGTCATAGCCCAAAGCTCTATACCTTCAGACGATACGAGGCGTAGTCCTGAATCGGTGTAAAGCTTGGCGCCATTCGAAAAAACGATGGCTCCATCGTCGGAAGCGTCAGACGTGTCTGTGGCATTGACGTCCGCCGGCAGCGTATCGGTGGACGATATATCGCCTACTGGCGATGCCTCAGATGAATCGCAGCCTATACTAACCGCGCCGGCGAGGAGGGACACCAGAAGAGTCGTTATGACTACGTTTTGAAGTCGTTCATGCATAGCGCTATTGAACGGCCGAAATCGTTTCTCTGCAACCCACTACTGATACCTTCGTATGAAAGCCGAAAATCCAAAGCATCGCAACCGGCTTGACTTGCATCCCTTCCCACGGAAGGGACGCGCTTCCCAGGGAGGCCAACCTCACGATGTCGAATGAGATACCGGACATAACTGGCGACCTCAACGCAGCAAAGCAGTCCGCTGATACGAAGGGAAGCCGCGTCCACGAACTCGTGCACAGCGATACGAGGCGAGTCATCGTCGAGGTAGTGCACGGACCGGGGTGGAGGGCATTTTTTCTCGCGATTTTAGCGGTGGCGGTATTAGCACTAGGGTTCGGCGTCAATACCCTTTTGTCGAGCCAACGGGAAGCGCCCGTGCGACGGGCACACACCCCAAAGCCGAAGGTCGTGGACACGTTGTCCGTCAAAATGGCAGAGCATGAGGTCGTTGTCAGTGCAATGGCAAGCGCTAAACCTGTGCGGTCCCTGTCGATCGTGAGTCAGGTGTCGGGACGGGTAATATCGGCACACCCTGAACTGCGATCTGGCGGTTTCATACGCGAGGGTGAAACGCTGTTCAGTCTTGATGACACTGACCTCAAAAACACCGTGGAGCGACTCGATGCGCAAATTGCCCAGGCAAAAGCACGCAAACGCTCGCTTCTGGCCCAGCTGAAAGGAGCTCAAAAATCGACGAAAAATGCACGGCAGGCTCTAACACTGAGTAAAAACCAACTCAGCCGCGAAGAAACGCTTCTCAAACAAGGGCACACCACCCAAGCCGCCCTAGACCAAACGAAGCTGACCGTAAATACACAGCGAGAACGGTTGGAGACGGCGCAAACTAACCGAGCGGTACTGCCGGGACAGATAGCACAGGTGACGGCAGAAATCGCAGCAGCTAACACGCTGATTGCACAGGCGAAACTTGACCTCACGAGGACAACGATGGTGGCCGAGTTTGACTCACAAGTGCGACAAGGTGCTCTAGAACCGGGCGCATGGGTTCAAGCCGGAGCAGCATTGGCTCGGTTGGAGTCCACCGGCAGTCTCGAATTTGCTCTCTCGATATCCATCGACGATGTGTTGTGGCTGACGCAGGATGACTCACCCGCACCCCAAAGTCGCGAACAGTGGGTAAAGCAACTCATCGGCCGCACAGTCGAGGTTGAGAGGCCGAGCTCGAAGCACTCGAAAGGCCATGCGTGGTCTGGTGAAATCCGACGCGTAGGGCCGGGACTGGATGAACGAACCCGGATGATCTCACTCATGATCCAAGTAGACCAACCCCTCACATCGAATGCATCGCTGTACCCCGCGGTTCCTCTGCTGCCCGACATGTTCTGCCGCCTAACCATTCCGGGACGAACGCTTAGGAATGTCGTGGTCTTACCGAGAAAATCCATCCAAACCGAAGGCGAGGTCTATTTGGCGGTACTTACGGATGGCAAGCTTACTCTCAAGCGACAAGCGGTCGAAATCGCCTTAGTTCAAGGAGACTTGGCAATCATTACTGCCGGACTTTCCCTGGGAGACAAAGTCATCACGACAGCTTTACCAAAAGCAATGTCTGGAATGGCGCTTGCGCTGCGTTCGCCACCGACTAAGCCAGGGGTCGCATCTCGGTGAAGGGGTCTCAATCCCAATCTGGCCCAGTAGGGGCGCTGGTCCGTGCCGCCGTCGACCACCCCGTCGCCATCAATGTACTGATGGTAGGTTTGCTGATCGTCGGTTGGGATACTTCGAATCGCATTCAGCGAGAAAGTTTCCCGAAAATTGACCTCGATATCGTATCCGCTTCTGTCGTCTGGCCGGGACACACACCGGAGGAAGTCGAAGAAGCAATCATTCTAAAAATCGAAGAAGCCGTACATGCAATAGAGGGTGTCGACCTTATAACTGCTGATGCAAATTCTAGTCGCGGAGACGTGCGGATCGAACTGAAAAGTGGATACAACCAACGAGTCGTTCTGGACAATATCCGCGACGCTATCGCTCAGATCCCGAATTTTCCGGGGGACATTGAACCGCCTGTTGTGCGTCTTTTGACGAGCAAACAAGAAGCTATCTCCGTCGTATTGCATGGAGCGTTGACAGACCAGGAACTTCGTGATCTTGCGGAGCGTATTAGGGACGACTTGAGCGAATTACCTGACGTCAGCCAGGTCTCGCTCAGTGGACTGAGGGAGAATGAACTCGTCGTCCAGGTCCACCCAGACAAACTTCAGGAGCTCGGGATTACCCTGGGCAACGTGATGGACACACTCCGGGCTGAAAACCTGGAAACGAATGCTGGCCTACTGCGCACACCAACCGAAGACATTCAAGTGACTGCCGGAATACGTGGCTATGACGCCCGTGCATTGGAAGCTATCTCGGTCATCAGCATGCCAGATGGCCAAAACATCACTATTGGGGATATCGCCCGAGTCAAGGAGGCACCCGTTGAGACCGCCGACCGTATGCGATTCGATGGCCAACCTGCGGTCCTTATCCAAATCCAAAAGACCACTGAAGAAGATGTCGTCGACGTGGTCAAAGCCGTAAAGCGCTATGTAAGTGACCAACAGGAGGTACTGCCCGCCAACACAAACCTGGCACTCTGGCGGGATCGGACCATAATTCTCGACCAGCGCATTACACTTCTGACGAGTAACGGGCTCATCGGACTGGCTCTTATCTTTCTGTCTTTGTGGCTTTTTACACGGCTGAAACTGAGTCTCTGGGTGGCCGCGGGGCTTCCTGTCGCAGTATTTGGCTCAGCCATTCTGATTGAACAAGCCGGCACCACGATAAACATGATCTCACTGTTCGGCCTGCTGCTTGTATCAGGAATCTTGGTGGATGATGCCATCGTCGTGGCAGAGAACGTCTATTCACATCTAGAAAAGGGACTAAGCCCTCGGGAGGCCGCTATTCGTGGAACGGCTGAGGTATTCCCTGCCGTCACAGCATCAATACTTACGACCATCGTAGCGTTCATACCCTTCTTCTATATGGGTGGACGGGTCGGCCTATTTGTCCGCTCAATTCCCGTAGTGGTGATTTGTTGCCTCATCCTATCTTTCATTGAGTCGTTGATAATTCTCCCACCGCACCTCGCACATTCACTGCGACCGATAGCCTCGCGACGAAACACAGTCTTCGAAAACATAAGAACTCGAGTAGATGACGTAGTCGATCGCTTGCTGCGGCGCCCGTATGGTTGGTGCCTGGCCCGAGTGCTGCCCTATCGTTGGCCGGTCTTTGCAGGCGGTTTCACCCTCCTCATTATGTCGATTGGGATGGTCAACGGTGGCTTGGTGCAAGTTGTCTTCTTTCCTGACTTAGATGATGACTTTATCGAAGCGAACTTTCTCTTAGAACCCGGTGCCCCTGAACGCCAGACCATCGCATTTACTGAACGCGTAGAGGCAGCCGCGAATTCGCTCAAGCCACAGCTGAATACTGAGCAGACTGGAGACCGACCTGTCATTCGAAAAATACTGACCCAAGTCGGCGGTACCTTGACCGAACAGGGACGCGTACAATTGGAGTTATTACCTGGAGAGGAGCGCGACGCATCTGCTGCAAGTATTTCAAAAGCATGGCGCACTGCGATAGGTCCAAGCCCAGAGACACGGTACATCGTCGTGGGTCCCAGACGGAGAGGACCATTCGGTAAGCCTATCGACATTGAACTTTTGTCGAGAAGCAATAAGGATCTTGAGCTTGCCGCAAAACAGCTATCCGATGCACTCCGTGAATTTCCAGGCGTGTATGATATCGCCGACGACCTTGCGATCGGGAAACGGGAGCTCATCGTCAAGCTAACCGAACGCGGCCGCGCTGCTGGTCTGCGACTTCAAGACGTAGCAACTCAGCTCCGGCGTGGACTCTTCGGTGGACGCGTGGAGGTGCTACAACGGGGACGAGACGAACTCGAAGTATGGGTGCGCTTCCCTCGCGATGCACGTCAGAGCCTATCGCAACTCTCTGAACTTCGGCTTACCACCCCTACGGGTGAAGATATCCCTCTCCGAGACGCAGCCACCTGGGATTCAGGTCGAGGTCTTGCGTCCATTAAACGATATAAACGACGACGGCGAGTAAAAGTATCCGCAGCGATTGAACCTTCGGTGGCCAATCCACAGGACGTAGTAAATACGGTCCAACGGGAGATCGTACCCGAACTGACCTCTAGCTACGACGACATGCGCTACAGTTTCGAGGGTCAAAGCCGGACACGCCGAAAAATGATCGAAGGCTTTGTGGCCGCGGTTCCTTGGGCATTACTTGGGATGCTCGCCATACTGATCGTGGTCTTTGGGAGTATCCTGCAAGGCCTACTTGTCATGCTCATGATTCCATTGGGACTAGCCGGTGCAATCGCGGGGCATTACATCGTTGGTATCCCTCTAACCATACTGTCTCTATGGGGCATCGTGGCACTTGGCGGCATTCTCGTTAATGACAGCATTGTTTTCGTTGAAGCGATTAACCGACGACTTCGCGAGGGCGCCAGCCTCCTAGACGCCGTCTACACTGCCGGCATTAGTCGCTTTCGTCCGATACTGCTCACTACGCTTACGACTGCGGCAGGATTACTTCCGCTAATCCTTGAACAAAGTCGTCAAGCACAGTTCCTGATCCCGATGGCAACATCAGTAGCATTTGGACTGATATTCGGGACGGTATTTACGCTCGGAGTGCTGCCGGCCGGATTTGCGTGTATCAACGATATCCGTCGATTTGGACGTTGGCTTCGAACGGGTAGATGGCCCTCAGCCGAGCGGCTTGAACCATCGATAGAGACGCCAAATGATTGAGTTGGAACCTGCAGTCAACTCCTGAAGTACCAGAGCAAGTAACACAACGTATACGAGGGAAATATGGCACGGTATGAGGTTGAATGGATTAATCCTGATGCGGAGCAAGGCCCTCTATTCAGGATTGGAAAAGATGTATACGAGCGCGAGCGTCCCGGATCGCGCCTCATCTGGCTCAGAGCCCACGAGTCCTATCCGCACTACGTCGCAGACCGAGCCGCAAGGGCATTTGAAGCATGCGCTGAACGGTGGGGTGCGCCCGTTATTTTCGTGATTGATCCCAACCTGAAAAAGCCTCCCGCAGCACGCTTTCTGTTCGAATGGAGCCGGTCAACTCATGCGAGCGGCGGTGTAGAAGCATCCTTCATGGTGACAACAAACACGCTTACACAGATCATGGGCCGACTCGTACTGCGAGTATTCACCGACGGAGCCATGCCATTCAGAGCAATCCAAGGATACAACGCGATGAATCAGCACTTGGATTCACTCGACCTGAGCTGCAATCGAGACGGGTTCAAACTGAAAGACACGCGAGCGATGGTCCTTCAAGGAGAAGCACCACCCACTCTTATGCGTTCGTTGCTGAGGCGAGCTCGCCGACGACTTACCGGCCGGTAGTCAATTCGCGCCGCCTAGAAGCGCTACTCCAGCAGCTCTACCACGGTCATACTGGCGACGGTTCCCGTTGGTTGGGGGCGATTAGCAAAGACATCACTAACACGCATTTTCGATTTCGTTGGGTCTTTTGTAACGTCTAAGCCCCGTTCAGTCAGTGGGAACTCCTCGGTACCCGACCAATTGCCCTCATTCTGAGGCAGCCCAATCGTGTACTTATAACGGAGCAAAGTACCTGGTGGGAAACCAACCGTGAGCGTCCATATCCCATCGTTTGCGACTGCGTCTGGGGCGACCCCATCGTCGAGCATCGCTACTTTGTTCGGAGTCCATTGTAGTAGCTTGTCGTGATTTCCAGTGATGTAGACGATCCCATTTCCCTCCGGCGGAGGAAACGTCGCAATATCAGTATAGCTATTGAGAGGAACGGCGGCCCCAGTCACGTCACATTCGAAGGTGACGTAAATCACGTTGGTCGGGTCCTCGAATATAGTTTTCGCCTCGAGAGAAGGAGCGATATCCACATCTTCGCCCGTGGCGGAGGCGACAACTTGAAGCGCCAAGGGGTCAGTCTGCGTCTGGTTGAGGTCGCTGAAGGGAATGCGAATTTCATACAATTTCCCCGGAGACGTCGGTCCGCCAGACGTGATGCTATGTGATGTAGTCGTCCATCCGCCGGAACCATCCGCTTGAGATAACGAAACTTGCCCCACACCATTCGTAAAGGCGATCCGAACCTCGCGAGCAGCTCCGCCTTCGATTGACAGCTCTGTACCAAATCGTGACGTATCATTGGCAGGATCGGTCGCCACTGCTCCGGTCTCTATGTCCAAAACCCGTTTGTGGGACATGTAGATAAACATGTCGTAGTCGGATTTGGTGGACAAATCGTCGTTTGAGAGAATCCCAAGATACAACGCATCTGCGGAGTATCCGTAGTACACAAGAGCGACGTCATCATCCTGATTCGCTTGTGCACCCGAGTCATTGTCGTAGAAGAATCCACCCAGCTCTGTCCATTCCAATTCGTTGGGGGAAAGGAGTCCATCGAGTACAGGAGCAGTGGCCGGTGTGAAAGGTTCCGAAGGAGGCTGCGGCTGCGCTTGAATGATGGGTTTGAAGTCAGGTATCGCGTAGGGCGTTTTGCCTTCCATCACGAGCACTTCGTTCATAAACTGATACATGCTCGCCAAGTGTCCGCGGAATCCCTGGTCGAAAGGCGTGTCGTCGTTGGCTGGCGTCGTCATATCTGCCCCATACCACCAGAACCAGTCACTACCTTCCGCCGCATAAATCGACTCCCAGGCCTTCCAGATTTTGTATGCCTTACTGTCGATATCGGCTGGAGCCGGCGCTAGAGGGTTCGGTCGGGGAAGATTCGATGTTTCTAGGTCACTCCTGGCCTGAAGGAGATATTCCCATCCAAGGTTCTCTTCACCTTCACCGATCCACACCGCGTAGGTGCCGTCAATCCAGCTACCCGGCCATAAGGGCTCCAGTTCAACCTGCTCCGAAATGGCATGCGGAGGTACGGCTCGAGCAGGATTACCATCGATATATTCGGCCATCGTAACCGTGACGATCTCACCAACTTCATATGCTTCGGAGAGCTGTCCATAAAGCGCATGGAAGAATCCTTTGCCATCGTGTTCTTTTTGGTACTCCTCCCAAGCATTCTCTCCGTCGATTATTAGCGTGATAATGCGGTCGGAGGCGCCGAAGGGCGGGGCTTGCGCCAGTACGTTACCCAGAATTTCATTCGCCGCGTCGACCCCCCAGTATGATTGATACTTAAAACCGATATCATTGGACATCTGTGTGTCGCGGAAGACGATGACCATCTCATCATCGTGACTCCCTCCATCACCCTGGACTGTGTCTACGTCCAGGCGATACGGATACCAATGGGCCTGATTACTTGGTTGGGAATTCTGCAGCACTTGCATATCTGTCGCTGTCCAACGAATGCCGGCTTTCTGTAGCGAACCGACAATTTCCTCGGCAACGGAACCCTCGCCACACCACATACCGGCGGGCGGGATACCGAAAATCTTTTGGTACTCTGCGACCGCCTTCAATACCTGCGCTTCAGCATCTTCTGCAAAGGAATAGGCCGGTGATGGCAACGGATCGAAAGGCTGGCTAGCAGACGCTAGGTTCGTATCATAAATCAGAGGCAGGATCGGGTGGTAGTATGGGGTAGTGGTAATTTCCAGCTGGCCCTCTTTAGTCTGCCAATTGTACATCATTTGCTTATGTATCGGGATCACCGCCTCAATGATTTTAGCGTTCTCCGCAACCAGACGATTCGCCAAGGCCTCGCTCGGAGGAACGGCCAAGGTGTATGTTCCATCCGGATGTGCAACGACCAGGTCAGACAGGTCGACTGTCGCACCCGTTGGGAGCTCGACTGGCCCCTGAATGAAATCTGGATCGAACCACGCCATCTCAAAGAAGATCTTGAGTTTCAAAAAGTCGTTCTGCGTAAGCAACTTGGGGTTTTTCTCGCGTAATTCAACGTACTCTGGCCAGCGCTTCATGGTGGAATCATTCGTTGATACGGTTGCCCAGGGATCGTCGTACAGTAGCCCAATTTGCTTTTCTGTCGCCTCTTCGGGAGTCGGTGTATCCTCCAGCAATAGGTCGATAAACGGGTCTGTTTTACCCTTCCACTGCGCGAGGAATGCCTCCTCATCGACCGTATTGTTTACCTTATCTACAAAGGGAAGCAGACGTTCATTGTAGAGCTCGAGCTGACTGAGCAGCACGATCGTCAAGTTGATATTCAAATGGACGTTTGGGTACGGCAGAAGTACTGAGGCCATATCGTAGTAATCTTTAGTCGCATGTTTCCGAACCCAGGGGCCTGCAAGCTCGTCTTTTGCAGATTCATAGTACAACGGCTGATGTTGGTGCCAGATGATGTTTAGGTACACGGTCCTGCGGATGAGTGACCTGTTTTTCGAGGTATCGATGCTATTTCCCGCCAAATCCTCAATGGACTGCGCTAGACACTGGTAGGTCAAGCTCGGGTTGATATCGTTTGGGTTCTGCAACGTAAGACTCACATACCGGCCCGAGACCACGGCAGAGTCCAAAGCAATGGTGGAATTGTCACTCCCCTTGATCTGGTAGTTTGATACGTTCCCGCCGGAAACCGGATCGACTGTCTCGCTAAAACGAACCGTAACCGTGACACCGTCTGCCGAGAAGGCACTCACTACCTGGGGAGGTGTGGTGTCAGGCCCGTCAACCTCAGTACCTCCATCCAGCCCGTCAGACCCATCAACCTGACCGTCAGCCCCATCAGCACCGTCGGTGGAAGACACACTCCCATCAGCTCCGTTGACAGTACCAGCCTGACCATCGGCCCCGTCCGCACCGGTCGAGCTGGTTGCTCCGTCAGAACCGTCACTCCCAGTATAGCTATCGAGGCTGTCCAACACATCGGTCGGATCGTTAGAAACGGTCAGCGGCGCCTTCGTTGCGCAACCGCATACAAGTAAAGATAACAATGCAGCGATGCTCGCTGCGCGTACTATGGAATCCACGTTGTCACCACCGTATCTACCGAACCGTCGCCAGCTTGACTACTCGGTAGGCCCTCTGGACTAACTAGTCCACCGTCCTCATTGATAATACGTACAAATGCTCCCAGCGTTCGTCCAGTCGGCGACGGACTGAGAGCGAGTATGTCCCAGGGGACGCGTATTTCCATTCCGTCCGCACCCCAAGCAATGGTCGAAGCGAACCACGCGAAGTTCGTTGGATTATCAAGGCGCCGACAGCCGCCATCATCGGAGAAGCCGTCCACGGCGACACTCCCAAATCCGCCACACGCCCATTCCGCGCCGAAGCCAGAATCATAAACACTCACTGCTGATGAACTGATGGCAGAATCTAGAGCACCGGCTGAATCTTGGAGCGTGGAAGGGATTTCGCCGCTTCCGCTTCCATAATCGAAATCGAGGTAGACTACGATTGCGTTACTCGCTTCCGCCACACCGTCGACGCCGATAGATAGCCCGTCGGCGTCGAAGCCGATGTACAGCACGTTGAGATCGTTCAGATCCCACCCAGCATTCGACGTATCATCTGCGAGGGCAAGACTCTGCGACCACTCACCTAAAGTTCCGTCCGTGACAGTTGTAATTAGCTCCGCGTACTGGAATGCGATAGAGGCGGTGTCATTCCCATTAGTAACTGTCACTTCCGTTGGGCCAGCCGCGCCGCCCGGAGCAACTACTGTAATTGTGCCGGCGTCCACAATGCTAAACTCCGCTGCTACCCCACCGACTTGAACATCGGTAACGGTATCGAAGTTTTGCCCCACGATGGTGAATGACGTATTTCCCAGTGTACTAGCGTACGTTGGAGTAACTTGCGCTACCGCCAAGCCGGGGGGTAGGACCTCAGCTACCAAGGTGCCAGCCTCGGCGACCTGATAATCGGCAACCGCGCTATCTCGGTCAGCATAAGTCCAGTCGATCCCGTCGAAGGAAAAACGAAAAGCCCAATCATATGCGCCGGCTGCAGAGACCGAGAGCGTACCCTCCCACACATCATCGTTACCAAAAGCTCCGCCCTGCCCTACGTAAGATGCCTCATTCCATGTCCAACCATCACTTGGTTCCGTATTTTCCGGACCGTACCCCAATTCAGCAATCAACTGCTCGCCAGGCCCATCCGGTTCGGTAATCGATGGATGATAGACCCTCGCCGAGACAGTTGCCGTGGAGAATCCAATCATCGCGGAAACATCGAATGGCGGTTCCAAAACTGCGAACGCAGGAGCACCAAGCTCGAACTTGAATCCACTACTCTCGGTTGTACTCTGACCGTCAGGATTAGTAATGGTGACATCCACCGAACCAGGAGCGTCGACTGCGGGTGTATTACAGGTCAGGCTCATGCCGCCCGGTGCTACAGCTACAGAATTCGCGGAGTACAGACCGAACTGTATAGAAGCACCAACCTGAAAACCAGAACCGGTAATGGTGACCTGCTCACCGCCTTGTAGCTTCCCCGAGCTTGGAGCTATTTCTGTAATAACGGGGGCTGGGTTTTCCGTATAAGTAAACCCACCGACAAATACTCCGTACTGCCCATCGAGATTCTCGACTCGAACCGTGACCGAGCCAGTGGCACCCGCCGGTGTCACGCAGGTTAGTGTTCCACCGGAGACATACTCAACTGACGTCGCGGCAACTCCACCAAATGACACGGTAGCCCCATCTGCAAAGCCAACTCCAGACACGGTCACTGCGGTGCCTCCAGCGATCGACCCGGCTGCAGGGTACACTAAGCTAATCTGGGGGCCGTCGCCGGACAGGTCAATTGCGCACGTCCCAGAGACACAGACGAAACCATCCTGACAGTCTCCATCAACAGAACATTCAGGCGTAATGCAAACCCCTGACACGCAAATGTCGCCGGCAAGGCAAGGTTCAGAATCACTACACTCAGGTGCTTTCGGAGTACATAGATTCTCAGTACATTCGAAGCCCGCGTTACAGTCATTGTCCGATGAACAACCATCGCCATTAACCGTACAAGCCCCGGAGAGACAGCTATACCCCGATGGACAATCACCGTCCGAGGTACATGCCGTGTCACTAATACCTTCAGATGTCACCGTAATACTGGTGTTCTTGACGTTGCCGTCGCTCGCCGGGCTCAGAACGACCGTCTCTTCCAACCAGGTTGTGCCAGCCCCCGTGTATGCGCGTACTCCATCTAAAACGGCATCTACAGGAAATTTATACTCAATACCGTCTTCAACAAACTGTTCCTTCAGGGCGAAAACGAAGACAAACTGGACCTGTTGGCCCGTCGCAAGCAATCCATCATGGGGTCCCAACTTCGTCGAATGAAGATAGGTAAAGATCCCATCTCCCGCTACCTCGTCACCTGCACTACCATCGTCAAGTAGCTGCACTGGACTCCATGAGTTCATCGTACCCTTCACGAATACGTTATCTGACTCCGGTGTGATGGTTGCGAACTCGGGGCTCAGAGCACTCGTATCGATCGTCAGGCGCATATCCAGAGTACCGAAAGCAGGGAAGGTAAGTCGGCCCGCGTCGAGGACATCCGTCGTACCCGCTGGGACGGTCAAAGTGCCGTTGGGTCCCGTCCAGATCCAGTTACTTTCCTCGTTAAGGGCCCCATATTCAAACGTCGTCTCTTCCACGGCGTTAAACCATAGCTCCGTAGAGAATACGCCATCGTTGGCGATTTGCCCCTCTGCTTCATGCCCTCCTTCGCTGATGGGCCCGTCGTCGTACAGCCCCGGCCATTCGCGCTCTTCAGGCAACCAAGAGGTGGCAAATTGTAGAAGGTTCGTATCTCGGTCCCACTCAAAAGACCCCGTCCAACGTATCTGACCGTTTTGGTACGTGCGGTTGGCGGTATCGTCAGCAAGCAGAACAAGGCGGGCGACGCCACTCGGCTGCACCCATGTGGCAGTACCAGGACTGTCGTTACCGTCTGCACCTGTACTAGCGTCTGTCCCGTCGGATTGATCGGTGTTTCCATCAAGTCCACTTGTCGCATCTGTGTTGCCAGTACCACCGGGTCCTACGGCGGACTCGTCGGAGCACGCAGCCGTCACGCACAGGCAGAGGGCGACGAAAAAAAGAGAGTTCAAGCGCGAGCCATTTACCCGGGTACTGGGTGCAGCAAGCGCGGACAAAATAGAACGGTTGTTCTGGTCAATCATAGGCGTCCCATTATCCTTGGAAAATTCTACCGTCAACTAGATTAACTCACATCCCAGAATGTTCCTGTAGCCGCACATTCCGCTCTTTGTTATGCTTTCGATATGGCAGCAGTATTGGATATCAAAAGCGACCGGCGAAGTACCAACCGGCAGACGCGATTGATTACCCTTTCACTCACGTATTTACCGACACAATGTTCGAGCTATGCCGTTGAATCATTTCGCGTGGTTTCTACAAATGTGAGTACTGCAGGTGCTTTCCTTAGTATTCCGCAAGGTGCGATGCCACCGAAAGGGGCAAAAGTGACACTCGAGCCATCTGGTGGGGATGAGCACCTCCGGATCGAAGCATCGGTCATTCGCACGGTGCACAAGCCGTCTTTCCTGCATGGAGTACGGGGTATTGGAATCGCGTTCACACGAGTGACCTCCGAGGATGGTGCGGCAGTTCTGCATAAGTGGCTAGCGACCGTATCGTCTCCCGACAGGCTGCCTTCGCTTTCACCAAAGATCATGGAGCATGCAAGCGGCGACGTGAGCTACTGCCCATCTGTCAATGCTCGTGTCCTCCCCCTCTCGGTTCATTCGGCCAGAATCAGCCCGACACGGTCCGTTCCAGATGAATTGAAGACCTACGAAAAAACGGTCCACGCTATTCGCCAAGGACACAACCGCAGACGCTTCAGTCGTCAGCCATGTTCACTGGCCGTGCGATGGACCGTAGATGAACTCCCCAATGCGGGAACTCTTCTCAATGCATCGCGCTCCGGGGTCTTCATTCAAACTGACCATGAACTGCCTGCGATAGGCACGACGCTAGCGATTGAGTTCCGGATGATGGACCGCCAAGTGGAGAGTAAAATCCGACTTGTAGGCCGCGTACGAAGGCACTGGAAACCGGGCGTCGAGGGCTTGCCAGGGTACGGTCTGAAAATAACTCGAGTCGAAGAACACGGCCGCACCGGCAGCTATTGGATGTTCCTACGCCGAATGAGCGGACGTACGGGCGGACCACGGAGAGGCTACCGCTACAGCCCCAAACTCTAAAAGCATTTCCCAGACCGCCGGCCACGAACAGCCGAAATCATTTGCAGGTTGGAAATGACCGGCTGTACCTCATTTGGCTTCTGATGCTGTAAGTAAATCCACAATTCTATTCAAGATAACACGACCCTGCTCAACCGTTGCATTCGGAAGGCATATCCCACCGACTACGGCGTGCCCTCCCCCACCAAACATCTGGCAAATACTTGCAATATCGTGCCGGCGAGCGAAGGACCGCCATGGGTTGCTACCCACAGACAATTGTACTCCCCGATGTCGTCCCCGAACTAAGGACACGACATATGTGCAGTCAGGCTCAAGATAATAGGCCAAAAACTTATTCACCGTAACTGGTCCGCTATCCGCCAAGTCTACAATCACGACGTCTCGCTTGGTGCGATACAGGGATTCTACTACGGCCTGACCTCTCAACATGTCCTCAAATACCAGGAGAAACCGAGATTTGATGTCCGCATCGACGGCGATATCCTCCACCAAGCCACCGGCCATGGCGTCGATAACTCGTTCGGCAAGATGACCATCCTGCAAGTGCTCACATACGGTCATGAGCTGATGAACCGGTTCGTTAAGCTCGACTACCTGCGCAGCGTCTTGAAATTTCGCGCTGTCGAGCTTGTCCGCCCAGACTGCCAATGAATCCAATCCTTGTAGTTCTACGTCAAATATGGACCGCAGCCTACGAACCATAAAACCAGCACATGAGGGTTCCTCTGGGTCCCAATGATGGGACTTTGTCGCTCGTTTCATGTAGGTGTCGCGATCGTTAAGTGACTCAAACGCACTGCAGTGGTGATCAAACCACCAATGCAATTTGGCGCTCGGGCTATACCGGAAGTCGACAATAGCATTCACTGGATGGTCAAAAATATGCTCGTCTAATGGCCCGGTGCCACCGTGCCTCAGACCACGATATGCGTAGCTAGCCGTTGCCGATATGCAATCGGAGTAGAAGCGAGAAAATACTGCCGCCGATGCAAAACCATCAAAGCATTGCGCATGATAAAGAACTCTTACATCGGCCATAATGACATCCGTACCGCAACATCGACGCTCAACACCAATAGCCATACCATGACCGACTTAGTGAATCCGGTATCCTGCACTCTCCAAGGCTCGAATGACCCGTCCCGACCGTACAAAACCAGCCGAGGCTTCAATATCAGGGTGTAATACCCGGTCTCCTTCGAGAATTGGCACTACCTGCCGAAATTCCGCATGGAGTGCTTCCAGTCCCTGACTCGAGCTGAGTGGTCTCCTCAAGTCGATCCCCTGGGCAGCACACATCAACTCGATACCGAGTACTAGAGTCACATTCTCTGCGATATCGGCTGCTTTCAATGCACTGTGCATTCCCATCGATACGTGGTCTTCTCGGTTCGCAGAACTTGGAATGCTGTCGACGCTAGCCGGAGCTGCCAGGCGCTTATTCTCAGTCACAAGCGCAGCTGCGGTTACCTGTGGAATCATAAAACCGCTGTTGAGCCCGGAATTACGCGTTAGGAATGCAGGCAATCCACTGGATAGGTTCGGATTTACCAATTGTTCAATTCGTCGTTCGGAGATATTCGCCAACTCAGCCAGAACTACCCCGAGATGATCGAGAGCGAAGGCAACAGGCTGACCATGGAAGTTCCCCCCGCTCAGTATGTCCTCACCGAAAACCAATGGATTATCTGTGACTGCATTGACTTCGATGGCCAGGACGCTTGCGACATAGTCGAGACCGCCCCGAGTCGCTCCATGCACCTGCGGAAGGCAACGCAAGCTATACGGGTCCTGCACCTTTGCACATTCAATATGACTGGCGAGAATTCCGCTTCCGTCCAACAGTCGGTATACATTGTCTGCGCTTCGCTTTTGACCTTCATGCGGCCTGACAGAGTGGATACGTGGATCGAATGCCACCCGACTACCAGTAGACGCATCCACCGATAGAGCTCCGATAACGTCCGCGGAGCGCACCAGACTCCTGGCAGAAGCCCATACCACTGTCCCTAGGGCAGTCATCGCTTGAGTTCCGTTGATAAGTGATAGGCCTTCCTTCGCGTGCAGCTCCACGGGTACTAGTCCAACGTGGTCTAAAGCCGTCTTACCGTCCATTGCTGTGCCGCCGACCGTGGCCTTTCCTTCACCGATCAGCACCAGTGCCAGATGTGCAAGCGGAGCAAGGTCACCGGATGCACCTACGGAACCCATGGAAGGAATACAGGGGTGTACACCGTGATTCAGCATCCCGCAGAGCAGCTGAAGTATCTCTAATCGAACCCCAGAATGACCAAGAGCAAGGACCTGAGCACGTAACAGCATCATTCCACGCACTGCAAAGACGGATAGCGGAGACCCAACACCGCACGCATGGCTGCGTACTAGATTACGCTGTAACTCGCGTATACGCTGATCATCGATACGTACCTCGGCCAGCGCACCAAATCCGGTATTTATACCGTAGTGCAGCTCTTCTCCGCCCAAGCGACAGAGGATCGTTTCACGACATGCATTGACCCGTTCTGCCACACTACTCGTGATTACAACTTCAGCTTTTTGCTCGACTACGTTCAGTACATCGTCCAGCGTGAGATGCTCACCAATGGCGATCTTTTGCACGAAATCATCCCTCTCAAATCCGAACTACAACCTGGTTACCTCGACCACGGCGTCCAACGACGGTCGCGCCCGCCGCACTACGGCGTTATGCTACCTGTCATTCGACACGAACTAACTCGAAGAGTGCGAAGGCTCGCATAATGCGGCGACCAGGTCACGGGCCTACGTAAAATCGTTCAGAGAAAGGCAGCTCAACCAGCAAGACTGCATAATCCAAGAACGCTTCAAGCAATCTCCGGGTAGGATGACTACCTCCCAAGCATGTGCGACGCTATGGGAACGACCGGGAGCGGATTATGAGCACGCAGCCGCAGGAAGACACCGACGGCGCCCCCACAGGGTTGTCTGAACAAGAGCTTATCTACGATTGGAATGTCCTCGATTCTCGTCGCCCCATCGCCCGTGGATCGCGTCCTGTCTTGTTCTTCGATGAGTCTCTTCGTGACGGGATCCAATGCCCATCCGTAGTGGACCCAAAGATCAATGACAAGTTGGAAATACTGCACCTGATGGACTCCGTTGGCATCCAATGGGTGGATGTCGGGCTTCCAGGTGCGGGTGCGCGTGCGGTGGAAGATGGCACTAGAATCACTCAGGAGATCATAGATTGCGGTCTCAATATTCAGCCTTCAGCTGCCGGACGAACACACATAAACGACCTGAGACCGATAGTGGAAATCTCGCAGAAGACGGGACAATCACTCGAAGTAATGGCTTTCCTCGGCAGCTCGCCAATCCGGCAATTCGCCGAAGACTGGGACTTAAACCGCATGATCCGTATGGCGGTCGATGCAATCGACTTTGCAGTGCGTGAAGGACTTCCTGTGTGTTTTGTAACCGAGGACACCGTACGTAGCCGGCCCAAGACTCTCGATGCACTATTCCGAGCTGCAATGGACGCGGGCGCAACGAGGCTGTGCCTCTGCGACACGGTTGGCCATGCCACTCCCGATGGAGTGCGGGCGATCGTACGATTTACGCAGTCTGTTGTGGATGCATCCGGAAATCGCGACCGAGTAACCCTGGACTGGCACGGACACAATGACCGCGGACTTGCCCTCACAAACGCCATTGTCGCTCTTGAGTCAGGAGCAAATAGATTACACGGCACTGGCATAGGTATCGGCGAACGTGTCGGAAACACGTCAATCGACCAACTTCTGCTGAACCTACAGCTATTGGGCGTGATTGATCATGACTTGTCGAATCTTACGCGCTATTGCCACAAGATTAGTGAAGCGATGCAAGTAGCAATACCCGTAAACTATCCGCTTGCCGGCGCCGATGCTTTCCGTACCGCAACCGGCGTACACGCGGCCGCGATCATCAAAGCACAAAATAAGGGCGATACCTGGCTGGCAGACAGGATATACTCTGGAGTGCCAGCGAGTGAATTTGGCTGCGGCCAAAAGATCGAGGTCGGCCATATGTCAGGGGCAAGCAACGTGGTCTATTATTTGCGCGAACGCGGTATTGAACCGTCCGAAGAACGTGTAGCCCGTATATTAGATTTTGCGAAAGGTACCAACCACACCTTGACCGAAGACGAAATAATGAGTCTCGTATAGGAGCCGAATTGAAGTGGCATATCGACCCTAACCAATCCACTGTGAGCTTGTCGACGGAAAGTACATTCCACAAATCGACAAGCATTGGTGGAATCCGAGGACACCTCTTCGGGGCCCCCGATAGTCTGGGGGTATCCGCGGGTGGACTTGTGGTGGTGCCGGTCGAAAACCAGAGGTTTGGCAACCGGATGCAGGACTATGCGATGTACAAACACTTGGACTCGCAGCAGTGGCCTGAAGCTCACTATGAAGTTACGGGCTTGGATGTTCTTTCAAGAAATCCCTGGCGTATCCGAGTCCACGGCGTCATTCACTACCGAGATATGGACACGCCTTTGTCTACTGAAGCAACCGGTACGGTCACCGCCGACCGGCTCGAAGCAAAATGCTCCTTCAGCCTTCGCCTCGCAGAGCTCGGTGTTGCTCCACCTAGGTTGCTGTTCATGCGCGTATCCGAGAATGTGGACGTCGACGTTCACATCATTGCAAGCGCGGTGAGCTAACGCGGAGCCACACGGGAGAAGGGTATCGAATGAAGTTGAGGTTCCTTTGTATTGCGTTGTCTTTGCTCTACAACATACCGAACGCATCCGCGGATGATGGCAACACCACCGTTCGCCTACTGGATGCTGGCTCAGGTGCCAAGGTGACGTTACGACTCCGACCGAAAGCAGGTCAGAAACAGCACTTCACCTTCACGACCAGCATGCAGATGGCGATGAAAGTTAATGGAACTCGTGCCCCGCAAGTTGAAATACCGCCGATAGTGCAGTCCATGAATGCCGAAATTCTATCGGTCGACCCGAATGGCGATATACATTTCCGCATCACGTTTTCCGATGCCAAACTCGGTGATGGAGGGGCGCCAGACGTTCGTAACGCCATTAAAAAAGAACTCAAAGGCTTGGCCAGTGTGCGTATGGTAGGGACCATGACAGACCGTGGCGTCAACAAGGCAATCACGGTCGAAGGGAAAGAGAAACTTACTGAGATTCAGAGTAAATTGCTGTTTGACCTCGAACGGTCATTTAAGCAACTGAGCCAGCCATTCCCAGAAGATCCCATCGCTCCGGGTGCAAAGTGGAAGACCGAAACGCATCTAACAATGAACGCAATACCGATGATCACTGACACCTATTTTGAGTTAGTCAGCGTCTCGAAAAACGCTCGTAAGTATGCGTTGAAAGTCGCTACCAAAGTACGGACAGATGCCGAATCAGTGAAGCTTCCGAATCCACCGATTACGATGAGTATCAATTCTCTGAAAGGGAAGGGAGAAGGGCAGTCGAAAGGAGACACCAGATTGGTACTACCAATTAGCTCCACTGTCGATTCCACCGTTGGCATCTCAATGTCCAGTGTCGTCGCTGGCGAACGAATCACGCTAGATATGGACATGGACATGAACATGTCGGTAAAGCATGTAAAACAATAAGCAACGATGCCGTCTGGCAGTAACGATAGCGTCAGCTAAATACGAACATTAGCGAGATTTTCTCTGACCGAGTAGGGACAATGATGAACGAACCTCAGATTCAAAGTGCAGCAATTAGCGAAGAAGATGGCTGGTTCAATGACCGACTATTCTCCACACGAACGGTACTTCTCAATGTGCCGCTGGACGAGACCGCCGTACGCCGCGTCTCTCAGAGCCTATTTATTTTATCGGGCGCAGACTCAAGCCTGCCAATCGACCTCATCATCAGTTCTTATGGGGGACAAGACGCCAGCGCATTCGCCCTGTATGACCTGCTGAAATTTCTACCCGCACCGGTACGATGTATTGCCACCGGTATCGTCGGTGGTGTGGCAGCGGTAACGTATTGTGCGGTTCCTGTAGAGCGTCGTCTGTCCTTGGCGAACACCAAATTTTTGCTGCACCAGCCGCAGAGCGGACGCGTCGGCTCCACAGCAGACCTTGAAGTTGCTGCGCAGGAACTCATGCGGGTACGAGACAGGCAGCATGCGATACTTGCCGAAGCTACCGGGAAAAGTATCCAAGACATTGGAAAAGATACCCAACGCAAAAAATGGCTCGATGTCGAAGAAGCTATCGAATACGGATTAGTCTCTAGAGTCCTGAGCTCCCGCGCTGACCTAGAGTAAACGGAAACAGGCCCATGCTGCCGCTCCCCGGTCTGAATACGGAAAGCGATTTATTCCATGGAACTAGGTCTGACAAACAAACTAGCGCTGGTCTGTGCAGGGTCGCGTGGGTTAGGCAAGTCCGTTGCCGTTGAACTGGCTCGAGAAGGAGCCCACATCGCATTATGCGGGCGGGACCGCGACGCTATCGGCCGAGCCACTGAGGCGGTCACCGCGGTGAACGGAGACGGCGCCTTGGGTATGGTCGCGGATGTCAGTAGCCCAACGGACCTAGATGCATTCGTAGCCGAAGCCGAATCGGGCTTTCAGCGCGGAGTCGACATCGTTGTCTGGAATGGTGGTGGCCCTCCACCGGGTTCATTGCTCTCATTACCGCCAGAGGCGGTGCGAGCTGGTATCGCGCAACACATGGAAGGAGCACTACACATATTCCGACGCACTATTCCAGGCATGCAAACGCGTGGGTTTGGCAGAATCATTGCCATTACATCTATTGCTGCCAAGCAGCCCGTACTAAACATTGGTGTATCC
>PKDL01000015.1 GCA_002863065.1 Pseudomonadota bacterium | reverse complement strand
TATTGCTTGGTATCGTCGCTGACATATTGCGAACGGTGCTGCCGTGCGGTATCGGTGCGCTGTCTCACTTTTTGGGGGCTCCATGAAAGCAAAGATTATCGTCATGCCGCGCGCAGAAGTCCTTGACCCACAGGGCGAAGCAGTGCGTCAGGGATTGGCTTCTCTCGGATACGACGGTGTACGCCATGTGCGCGTTGGTCGCTATGTTGAGTTAGAACTGGACAGCACGGAAGACATGACAGCATCTGCCACAGTCCAGCGAATGTGCGAGCAGCTACTCGCCAATGAAGTCATAGAAGACTTCGAATTCAGCGTGGAGTCATAAAATGAACGTCGCTGTTGTCACGTTTCCTGGGTCTAACTGCGACGATGATTGCCACTACGTTTGCCGGTCCGTATTTGGGGCGACGACAATTCAGGTGTGGCACAAAGAGAAGTCGCTCCCTTCAGGGGTCGACGTCGTCATCCTACCTGGCGGCTTTAGCTATGGAGACTATCTACGTACCGGCGCATTAGCTCGTTTTTCTCCAATCATGGAGGACGTCGTCCGGTTTGCAGGGCGCGGCGGAACCGTCCTAGGAATATGTAATGGATTCCAAATATTGTGCGAAGCAGGGCTGCTGCCAGGCGCATTGATTCGTAACCAGTCGTTGCGCTTCATTTGTGAGTCGGTTCCTGTTCGTGTTGAAACGACAGAGTCTCAACTCACCTCCGCCCTGGAAAAGGGTAGGGTCCTGCACATTCCAATCGCGCACATGGATGGTAACTACTTTGCTAAAGAAGACACCGTACGTGGGCTGGAGGACAGCGACCAGGTTTTATTGCGTTACTGCACCAGTGAGGGAGAAGTGTCGGACGCGAGTAATCCTAACGGCAGCTGTGCGAATATTGCAGGCATAATGAATTCCGGCCGCAATGTGTTCGGCATGATGCCTCACCCGGAACGGGCATCTGAGACACCACTATCCAGCATCGATGGGCGAGAGTTACTAGCTGGCCTTTTGGGAGGTTCGCTATGAGTGATTATCAGTCGTCCCAATTTACGTCCGAAATCATCGAAGAGCATGGTCTTTCGCCAGATGAATGGGTGCGTGCAGTCGAAATATGTGGTCGTGAACCCAATCTGGTGGAGCTCGGTATTTTCAGTGTGATGTGGAGCGAGCACTGTTCCTATAAGTCCTCTAAGGTGCATCTGAAGCGCCTGCCAACGGAGGGGCCGCGAGTGTTGCTCGGACCGGGCGAAAATGCGGGGGTCGTCGACATTGGCGATGGCTTGGCCGTCTGTTTCAAGATGGAATCACACAATCACCCATCGTTTATTGAACCACATCAAGGAGCGGCCACCGGCGTGGGTGGGATCATGCGAGATATCTTTACGATGGGAGCTCGTCCTATCGCATCGCTAAATTCGCTACGCTTCGGTCCAATTGATCACCCGCGTACGCGCCATTTATTGACTGGTGTAGTGAGTGGTATCGGTGGATACGGAAACTGCATGGGCGTTCCCACGGTTGGTGGGGAGGTGCAGTTTCACGAGAAGTATGCGGGCAATATACTCGTAAATGCATTCAATCTTGGTTTAGTGCCTGCCAACCGCATCTTTTTAGGACAGGCGACTGGCGTCGGCAATCCAGTCATCTACGTGGGCTCGAAGACCGGACGCGATGGTATTCATGGCGCGACAATGGCGTCGGAAAGTTTTGATGACGAAGCATTAGAAAAGCGTCCTACTGTCCAGGTTGGAGACCCATTTACTGAGAAGCGGCTATTAGAAGCCTGCCTCGAGTTATTCGAACGTAATCTGGTGCTTGGGATCCAAGACATGGGTGCAGCGGGATTGACGTGTTCTACCTTCGAGATGGCTGGTAGGGCTGGTACTGGTATCAATCTGCATCTGGACGCGATACCCCTTCGAGAATCTGGCATGACCGCGTATGAAATTCTGCTGTCCGAGTCGCAAGAGCGGATGTTGTTGGTTTGTTCTCCGGAGCAGGTCGAATCAGTGCGGGCAGTTTTCGAGAAGTGGGATTTGGATTGTGCAGTCTGTGGAACAGTGACGAATACGGGGCGTGTGGTCGTAACCCATCATGGAGAGCAAGTAGTCGACCTGCCTGCGAGTCCTCTCGCTGATAACGCTCCGATGTATGACCGTCCGTATGCACCACCTGAGGACCTAGAGGTCCGTCGTACACTCGATGAATCGTCGTGTCATTCCGATGATTTACTTGCCGATCTATACGCGCTGCTAAGTTCTCCCAACCTAAGTTCACGGCGTTTTATTTATCGCCAGTACGATCATATGGTCCGTCTGGGCACACGCGTGGGACCTGGGGGTGATGCCGCTCTTATACGCATACCGGGTACCGATAAAGCGGTTGGTATGACGGTGGATTGCAACAGCCGTTGGTGTTGGTTGGATCCACGGCAAGGAGCGGCGCTGGCGGTGGCTGAAGGGGTTCGGAATTTGGCTTGTGTTGGGGCCGAGCCAGTCGGCGCCACCGATTGTCTGAACTTCGGCAACCCAGAGCGACCCGAGATAATGTGGGAGTTCGCCGAGGCCATCACGGGCATGGCCGAAGCGTGTGCTGCGCTGGATGCGCCGATCACCGGCGGTAACGTCTCACTGTATAACGAAACCGATGGTGTGAGTATCCTGCCGACACCAACGGTAGCGGTCGTAGGTCTGCGCGAAGGCCTGTCTGATGAGTCGCCTAATCCGTCATCTGCTTTCCGTAGCAACGACAGTGTCGTTGCCGTGGTTGGGAAGGTTGCCGGTGGAACCTTAGGCGGTAGTGAGTTTGTCCTGCATAAAACCGGTCGCACAGCTGGCATTCCACCGAGCTGTGATTTATCCGCGGAGAAAGTGACATCTGATGTGGTGCGAGAACTTGTACAGGGAGGACTCGTAGAGAGTGCTCATGATGTATCCGATGGGGGGCTTCTAGTAGCCCTAGCGGAGTGCACCGGAGCACATCATGGGCATCACTTGGGTGCCGACATCGCTTGGACAGGGGACGAGACTCCAACCCAGGCATTCTTCGGAGAAGCCGGGGCTCGCATTGTTGTGAGCTTTCCCGCCGACGGTTATGGCGCAGTACAGGCTTTAGCAGAAAAATACGGTGCCACTCTCACCCTCATCGGAACGGTCGGCGGGGACAGGTTGATTGTGTCCTATAACGGTCATTCGATAACGGCGGACCTGGACGAAATGTATTCAAGGTGGGACCAAGGACTCGCTAACGCAGTCGGCGTCAACCAGTGAATAGGTGTTGTGGAGTCACTCAGGGTGAACGCAACGTCTCTGCCAGCTGTCGTTATAACGCACGTCTTTCTATTCGGTGTATCGCACTGCCCGCGATAGGGCACCGTGCACACGTAAATTCCGAAACTCATCATTGGCGAGTGCATGGTATGCGCCGCTCACGTTCATAATCGGCTACAGTCTCCGCGTGGACTATGACAGACCAGGGAGTCCTTCGGACCAACTGAGTCATCCGCTACTCTTTCGGATGCTCCTAGGAATATATGCCCTGTTGGCAATTGTTTCTGGTTCCTTTCGAGTCGCTGCTATCTGTGCCCTTCTGCTACTCCTTGTCGAGCGATTTACTCGCACCCGGCATGCAATTCTAGGATTCAGGCAGCACGTAACTGAGTTTCATCGAAACGCCTTATGTCTGGTTGGCTTATTCTGTCTTGCCATTTACGTATTCCGGCCGCTCATCGGCTCGGTCATACCGCATGGTGCGGACCATTCGGTGCACTTGTATCATGCATGGTTCATGCATGAGCATCTGCTTTCGGAATGGGCTGGTGCCACTGGATGGTCCCAATATCAATTCGCTGGCTATCCCGCGTTCGTGTTGTACGCGCCTGGGCCGTACTTGTTGATAGGGAGTTTGGTCTCGGTTGGTCTACCGTTGCAGGTTGCCTATAACGTGGTGCTAGCCGGGACGTGGTTGGGCCTGCCTCTTATGACCTATGGGTTTTTACGAGCGCACGACCTACCACGGGCTGAGAGCGCGTTCGCTGCCATCTTTGTTTTGTGTGATTCGGGTGCGTATAACGAAGGCGGCTGGGTTCAGGTGATCGAGCAGGGGGTGTGGACTGGAACTCTCGCACTCGTATTTTGCATCAGTGTGCTCATCGGTTTGCGTCGGCTCTTCCAGCACCCTTCTCCGTTCGCATTAGCCTGCGTTTCGGCCTTGGTGTCAGCCAGTCTCATCGTGCATCCGGTTGCCTTACTGATTTTGGGTCCAGCGGCTGGTCTGTATGTTCTCGTTATGTCCAAGAGCTGGGCTGATGTGAAGCGTGCAGCCTGCGCTGGATTGCTCGGCGTTGGGTGCGCTGCCTGGTGGCTCTGGCCCATGTTTTCCTTGCGCGACGACCTGATTCCACATGGGCAGGAATGGTTGTCTTATGCGGAAGTTGTAGACCGATTGCTCGATGGCAATCTATTTACCAATAGCTCAATTTGGTTATATGTGGCTGGCAGTATCGGAATGGCGTGTTCCTGGCGAACCAATCGCCGATTCTACCTGTTTGGGGTGCTCAGCGTAGTGTCGTTCTTGCTTCTGGCGTCATCCGATACCTGGGAATTTTTGGGCCTTACCACCTCCCCATTTTACGAACAGATGAATTTTCATCGGTGGGTAGCGCCAGCCCGTGTGATCTGGTGGTGTTTTGCTGGAGCCGCTGTTGGTTATTTAGCTCGTCAACTATCATGGCGAAGAGTACGTCACGTTCCCATACGCTCATCGCTATTACTATTTTTGACCGTACTTCTCATCCAACCACTGATGCCTGCCGCATTGAATGCTCTCCAGGCTCCATCTAATAGATTGGGTCCAGTGACTGACCTTGACTACCACACCGACCTGATGGAGGTACTGACATATTTGAAAGGAGTAAATTCCCGAGGCCCGGTCGGACGGGTCATGGTTCGAGAACCAAGAAATCTTCACTGCGCTCAGTGGCTACCGATTATCAGTGGAAAGGCTATTGCGCATCCCAGCGGAAAGCCGACATTTCATTTCCGTCGTAGGTTCTATCATCACGATACAGATGTGTTACGAGCTCAGGGTGTTGAGTGGATTTTGACCTGTAATAGTAGTCCCCAGGTCTCTGGAGCCGTGCAATTGTTCAAGCGCGGTATAGTGTCACTTTGGTCCTTACCGAAACCGGACAGTAGTCCTGTACGAGTACGTGGGCACGGGGTGGCCCGCATCGCGCGTTGGGAACAACAACGCGTGGTGGTTGACGTGGAAAAAGCAGACGGTCCTGTTCAAATTACTGTACCGGTGGCGGTTCACTCACGTTGGCATGCCACAGTGAATGAGCAGCCTCTACATATTGAACACGGAAAGATTCACCCGTCAGCCGTACCGTTTTTCTTGAGCGCAACGGTAACGAAGCCGGGTACATTGGAATTTCAATACCGCCCAGATCGCTCCCAGTCTATCGGATTATTCTTCAGCGTAGTAAGCATCCTGTTGTTGATTATCATAGTCGCGTTCGACTGGCGGCGAAAACGAAATACTTCGCCGTACTCGTGATACTCTTCGTCTTATCAATACCGGTCCGGATGCGTTCGCTTGCGTAATCGAGGGATCGTTAGGCCTCAATATCTACGGAGTTTTCTGTGAAGCAAATCATTGACAGTCGCTGTTCTCTTGGGACGCTTCAGCTACTTCTGGCTGTTGCTATCGCTGTCCTCATGATGAGTGTCGGTTGTAAAAAAGACGCGGTCGATGAGTCCTCTCAGGAGGCTCGAGGCCCCGCTAGCCCGAGCCAGGCTCAAGGCCCCAACGGCTCGGAGCAGGCGCAAAGAGATGGGGATATGCCATGGCCACCACCGGGAGGCCAGCAGGCGCCAGTTCCGCCAGGCGTATCAGATGTGATGTCAAAAATGATGAATGCTTTCAATGGAAAGGACGCAAAAGGGGTAGAGCGATACTTCGTTACCAGGGAAGCATTCATGAATGTATCCGATTGCGACCCAGCCGATGTTGTTGATCGCGTCATGGATGGTCGCCGCCAAGCAGGAGAGCGGGCAGCCCGTGAGGGCGGTAATGCACGCTTTGAAGGCTGGAAGAATGGCTTTATTTTCGAACTGAAGAAAGGGGATAAGCCTGCCGAGTGTCGTGCTCGTGAGGCCGTTGGATTGTACATGGCAAAATTCGACTGGATCATCAATGGCAAGAAAGAGGTTGGAGAAGCCCACTTCTTGCGAATAAATGGGGTGTGGTACTTCGCAAAGTTTTAGTATGCGGTGAGATTCATCGCCGACATGCCCGGTGGCTCTACTGCCACCACCGCATCGGTTCTGAGTGGCTATCGCAGCCAGCGTTAGAGCTGATTATCTGAAGAGTCGGATCACAACATCGAGGGAACAAAATGACTATATCGACGGCAATTCAGCGTCCGAAGGTGATTATCCGGCATTGCGAGTCCTACGATCCAGAAGTCATCCGGGGCATTATCCGAGAGTCGATGGAGGAACTCGACTTGCGGCCCTCGGGCAGAACATTGGTAAAGCCCAATGTTGTGATTGCTGACAAATTATTTCCTCACGCATACACGCGCTCGGAATTCGCAGATGGCGTGTTAGCCGCTCTTCGCGATCGTGACGACGGGCAGATGACGGAGCTGGCGGTTGGTGAGCGATGTGGCATCACCATGCCGACCCGCTTTGCGTTTAAAAATGCGGGCTACCCAGCATTGTTCCGAAAACACAATACGGCCCACTACCATTTCGATGAAGTGAGTCAAGTTGAGGTCCCACTGACACATCCTGGTCGTTTGCGTGATTACGTGTACACCCCTGAGCCTGTCGCGCGGGCGGATTTCTTTGTAAACTTACCTAAGTTTAAGGCCCATCCTTGGACGACGGTAACCTTCTCACTAAAAAACTACATCGGAATTCAAGACGACCGACATCGGCTGATCGACCATGACCATCGATTAAATGACAAGATTGGGGACCTTCAGGAGATTCTTCAGCCACAGCTCATCGCAATCGATGCGATCGTTGCCGGTCAAGACCGCATGCTGACTCCGATCCCGTTCGATATGAAGCTCATTATCATTGGTAATAACCAGGTGGCGTTTGATGCGACCTGTTCTCGGATGATTGGACTTGATCCGAGACAAATCGACCACATTCGTATCTGCGGAGAGCGGGGGTACGGCCCGCTAGACTTTGAAGATGTGGACGTTACAGGGGATGTGACCTTCGATGAAGCGAAAGCGCGTGCTCAAGGATTCCGCACCGGGTTGATTAGAGTCGAAAAGTATTTTGAGGGCACGAAGATCCAAGCGTATGCAGGACCACCTCCGGAGGAAGAGTACACCGATTATTGTTGGGGCGGCTGTCCAGGTGCTATCGAGGAAGCCATCGAGATCATCCGTAATATCGACGATGACACCGATGAGCGGATGGAGCCTATGACCGTAGTGTTTGGTGCGTACGATGGACCCATCGAAACGCGCACTGACAAGGAACGAGTATTATTTATCGGAGACTGTGCAAAATGGCGTGGAGACATTCAAACGCCGTCAGGTGGACACTTCGTCTCTATGGAGAGTCTCTATAAAGAGCGAGTGCACCTTGACCCTCGACGTTCCGCATTTTCAGGGATCTACAAAAAGATGGGGAAGGCGTACTGGAATTTGTTCCGGCGACGTAAAGAAAAAGCCATGCGACTTACTGGTTGCCCGGTTAGCGTAGCCGAACAAGTGCTGTATATCGCGGAGATGGGGAAAACCGCCAATCCATATTTTGCCCCTGATATGATCATCGGCTTCAACATCAGCTATGTGGCGTGGAAGGTCGTCATCTGGTTTCGGCGCTTGTTTGGTCGGAAGTACCAGATCGAACGGTTTCCGGAGTCGGAACGTGGTAATGCGCTTCACGGGCCAAAGGCATACCTCGCTCGATACCGACCACCGAATACTATTGAGACTCCAGATATAGAACCTGGACACCTCAGTGCTCAAGGCGACTTAAGCTAGGACCGCGTACACGGCTAACTCTAAAATACGTCGACGCAGAAGAGCTCTATCATTACCCCGGCCGTACCCATGGTCTGTTTTGTGATGGGGTCGAGGATGGTCACTTCAGCTACTGCACAGCATGGCAGGTCTTCGTAATGGTACGCCTCATTTTGTTCGAAGATGACGAGATTTTCCTGACTGTCGTAGCCGATACCATCGGGGGATGAGAACAGTACGGTGAGCTCAGTACCTCCAATGCCAACGGGCGGACTAGAAGCATTTTGATAGTTCGAACCACTGAAGGACGCGAAGAGTTTCGGGCTCTGTCCGCTGCCGAAAAGCACTCGGTATCCAAACTCAATGTGAACTCCGCCTTGAGGCCCCTGAACGATCTCTATATTGGACAGCGGCTCAAGAGGGTCCCAAGCTGTCCGTTGGCGGTCAATCGATGCAATGCTACGGGAAAGTCATTTCCGACCGTTATGTCCGGGCACGGTGACATCGGCGATGCTTGTGCGTCATTCCCTTTCACATCGCTCTCTGGAAATAGCGCTGCATCCGCCATTACATCGTTCACGGCTGAACTGCTGTCGTTGGTCATACGTTGTGTATCGCTGACATCTGTGGGCGGCATGGCGCTGTCGCTATGCATCAATGTGTCGGCGGTATCATTTGGAGCAGGCGTGTCTAGTGCTGGTACTGCAGAGTCCAATACCTGATGTTGGCTGTCCGTTGCTTCTGCAGTGTCCGTACCGGTGCCATTTGGCTTTGGTTCGAGACCTGCACATGCCGACCCCAAGACGATCAGTGCGTAGTGCAAAAATGGTCGGATTTGACGCTCCCCACTCATGCTTTGAACCATATCACCAGTAGGTGCCAGATTTCGCATCATGTCTCATAAATACAATAGCTTTGGAGTTCGAGGGGCGGTCTTCAACCTTGACAAATCCATTCATTGTCCACTACACCGAGCGACAATGCTTTGGAGTCGAACCCGCCTGATAAGCTGTCTGATATGCATGATTTTTGCGCTCGGATTGAGCGTTGCGCATGCTCAAGAGGGTTATCGCACGACCTACACTGTCAAGCGTGGCGATACACTCTCAAAAATCGCAAAAAAGAAAGACTGCTCCGTTCGGAAGTTAAAGCGTTGGAATAGGCTGAGAAGTCATCGCTTGCGGGTAGGGCAGAAGCTGACGATTTATTCGCTCACTCCAGTGCGCCCAATGCGCATCGTTGAGTATCGGATTCAGCGCGGTGATTCCCTAATAAAAATTGCCCGGAAGTTCGGGGTAAGTAAGCGGAGCTTACGGCGCTGGAATCGTATCCGCCGTGGTCGTACTCGTCTCGTCGCCGGGCGTACTCTCAAAATTCATGTGCCCGGACCCGAAAATCCAAGCGAAACACACGGTCGACCACAGCTTGGGAAACTGGTGAACGGTGAGCAGCTAAAGAGTGGCCCCGGCTACCGAGTGAGAAACGCGAAAAAAGCATGGGGGGCAAACCATGTGATAACGCATTTGATGACCTGTCTTCCCAAGGTGAAAAAGGCCTTTCGACGCATGCACCCGGTCGTCATCGGGGATATCTCACGCCAGCATGGGGGAAAGTTTCCGCCACACCGGAGCCACCAAAATGGTTTAGATGTTGATTTATCGTACATCCACAAGGGGATACGGAAGCTCAAGAATTTCAAGCGCGCGACTCGCGAAAATCTCGATATTGCCAAAACATGGTTCATGATCGACACCTTTTTGAAAACGGATGCGATCGAGTACATGTTCGTTGACTATCGACTTCAGGAGTTGTTGTACAAGCACGCCCGGAACAAGGGGTACAGCAAACGAAAATTGAAAGAAACGTTCCAGTACCCCCGTGGTCGCGGACGCACAAAAGGTATTATCCGACACAGCCCGAGTCATAAAAATCACATTCACATCCGCTTCAAGCCATCTCCAACCCCTCAGGCAACTATACGCAAACGTCACAGTGCTCGCTTCGGAAGCCATTCATCCTGAAAGACCACTTCCGGTCTTTGGGGGTACCGTATGATGCCGATTTGGGAACGATAAGAGAGGCATACCGAGCATTGGTCCGCGCCTATCATCCCGATTTAAACGGCGGTGTGGAAAATCCGAGGTTGCGTGATGTCACGGAGGCTTGGGATGTTTTGCGGGAGTCGAGCGCCAGACGAGCGCATCGCAGTGAACTCCGGAGTCGCATGAGACGGACACAGAGACGAGCTCATAACACAAGGGGGATGAGTGCAGCGACTGCAGAGAAGCAACCGTTCAAAGAAGCCGTCCTCATTCGTTTACCTGCTGGTATTCATGGACATGGAGGTCAGCTCAAAACGCGAGTTCCAGTACGGCATCGATGTCCCTCATGCGGCGGTCAAACCTTCGAGAGGAAGCAATGCCAGCTTTGTGATGGCAGCGGCGAGCTCACCATGATGGTTCGTGGTCGTGTGAATATTCCCCCCTATATTCCATTGGGTAAGCCCTTGCCTCTAGAGTTTGAACTGGAGCTTTTTGGTCTCACGAGAATGCGAGCCATAGTGAAGCTAGTGTAGGTTGGTTGAGGTGCACTTTCGAAGAGCCATAGCAGTCGCCATTTGCCTGGCGGCGTTCCGTCCTGTCACTGCGACGGCAGGATCAGAGGAGCATATGCTTTCTATACGGCCTGAATACTCGTATCTCGAAGCGCATGGAGCGGGTCTTTCCCTGGGATACCAATGGGGTATCGATGACGTTTTCAACCTCTGGGTTGATGGAGGTTGGATTAGCATACCGCCATCATCGCGTACTGCGATTTCGGCTATTTCTCATCGTTTCATGGCTTCGATTGGAGCCACTTACCATCTAGATACATTCCAGTGGGTCCCATATCTTGCTACGAGTGTCGGTTTTTACGGTGCTTTGGTTCGAGACGGTGCATTCCGACCTGGCCTGGGTCTTGAATTGGGCGGGGGGGTGGATTACCGACCAATGCGGCGTTGGTCGATAGGGATCTTCGGTATGTTTCATGCCGTCGTCGTTGGTGAGATACCCCATCATGGTACAGCGGGGCTGCGCGTCAATATCTACTTCCGCTAGGCACCCAATACGGCTGTCGCCTGCCTACGCTATACAAATCGCTGCCTTTTATTCTGGCGCCTGATTGTACTTCGATTTCCGTTGGCGAACATTGACACGAATCGGTGTCCCCTCGAAGTCGAATGATGCACGAAGGCGGTTTCGAAGAAATCGGCGGTAACTCTCAGGAAACGCATCCGGCACCATATTTGATTGCCCAATGAATGTCGGCGGACCTGTACGGGCTTGAGTCACGTAATACAGTTTTGTCTGTCGTTTTTTATACAAGGGAGGAGGACGGTCCGCGAGTGTGGTTTCGAACCAACGATTGATTTGGGATGTCGGTATCCGTCGTCGCCAATTGGTGTAGGCGGTATCAACCAGGTCGAGTACTTTGATTGCACGTTGCCCGGTGAGTGCGGATATAAAAATTACGGGGGCGAACGCTAGATCGCCTCGTCGTCGCCGGAAATCCTTTATCATTTCGTCGGCGGTTTTTCCGTCCTTCTCGACCAGATCCCACTTATTGAACGCAACTACGAGGGCACGTCCTCGATCGAGCGCTAAGTGTCCTATTCTAGCATCTTGGTCTGTTACGCCCTGATTTGCATCGCACATCAGGATGGCGACGTGACAACGTTCAATAGATTGTATGGCTTTGATCACGCCAAACTTTTCTACCGCTGCGCTGATCACTTTGCGGCGTCTCATCCCAACCGTGTCGACGAGCGTGTACTTGCGTTCGTCGAATAGCAGTTCCGTATCGATTGAATCTCGCGTGGTACCCGCAACATCCGAGGTGATCAGCCGGTCCGTTCCAAGTAATCGATTGATGAATGTGGACTTACCAGCATTGGGGCGTCCAATGACAGCGATCTTGATGTGGTCGCCATCAATATCGGGCTCTTCATACTCAGGCAGTACTTCACATAGCTCATCGATAAGGTCACCTACACCTAACCCATGTTCGGCGCTAACCGGGTATACGTCATCGATACCAAGGGCGAGGAACTCGTATAGATCCTGATCTTGTTTGCTGGATTCCACTTTATTGGCAACTACGAATACGGGACGGCTGGACTGTCGTACGACGGCGAAGACTTGTTCATCAGCCGGTGTGAGTCCGGCACGAGCATCTACAATGAAGAGGATAGCGTCAGCTTCGTCGACAGCGAGCTGTGCTTGCTGTCGCATCATTGGCAGCATGCCTTCTTTAGACTCAGGATCAAAACCGCCAGTATCTACAACATTGAATGGCGAATTGAATCGAGTGCATTGGCCATAATTACGGTCTCGCGTCACGCCAGGCATGTCATGCACGAGCGCTTTCCGCTCACCGATAAGACGGTTGAAGAGAGTCGACTTACCCACATTCGGGCGACCCACAATTGCAACTAAAGGCATCATTTCTTCGTTCTCGTATAGCCCAATTTTTTCAGTCCGCGATCGGAACGCGTCCAGTTCGGCTCTACGCGGACATGTGTACGTAGATAAACTGGTGAGCCGATAAGGGTTTCCATGGCTACTCTGGCCGCACTTGCAATTCCCTTAAGGCGTTTCCCGCGTTCGCCCAGCACGATTCCTTTCTGGGATGACCTCTCGACGTGAATCGTCGCATCTATTTCTGCCAGTGGACGGTCATCCCGCTGCTTGAACCGCACTATTTCTACGCCAAGCGAGTACGGTAATTCTTGACCTAGCGAGAGCATGAGCTGTTCCCGCAGCAGTTCGGCCACGAGAAAGCGCATGGGCTTATCCGTTAGCTCGTCGGGGTCATATAGCGGGGGACCGGGGGGAGTACGTTCCCAAAGTTCGTGTCGTAGTCGGTCGAGACCGCTACCCGTTTTTGCACTCACGGGTATGAGCGCGTCGAAGATTTCCCGTCTACCCAGTGATGCTAAAATCGGCAGCAGCTTAGGTTTATGTACACGGTCCACTTTGTTGAGGACGGCAACAGCGGTTTTTTCTGTTCGTGCAATGGCGGAGAGTATTTCTTCATCCTCTGGCAGTAGGCTTTTCTGTACCGACGTGCAGTCTAATACAAAGGCGATGACATCGACATCTGCGAGTGTTTCGAGTGCGACTTCCCGTAAGTGACGGTTCAACGCGTATTTGCCATGGTGAACCCCAGGAGTATCCACGAAAATTAACTGACCGTTGTCTACCGGACAGATGCCTACAATGCGGTCTCGCGTCGTCTGGGGCTTTGGGGTTACGATCGCTATCTTCTCTCCCATGAGTGCGTTCATGAGAGTAGACTTCCCCACGTTGGGTCGTCCCACGAAAGTGACAAATCCGGCTCGGTGCTCCGTCATACGGAGTGGTCGTTAGCATGCGCCGGCGCTCCGGACCAGCAGAACCATCGATTCTGCGTTTCTTTACTCCGAAACAGCTGAAGGTGAGTCTCTGGTAATCGTTGACAATATCCAGGGTACCGGTCTATACAGCGGAGCGCTTCGCGTGCCTCGCGCGAAGGTTCAATCGTAGTCAAAGGCCGGAGGAGACCTTGGCAAAAGTCAAGCCAGCGACATCGCGTAAAATAATCAAGCCGCAGAATCAAGTTGCTGAGACTGCTGCGGATGAAATTACCACCGCATTGGACCGTCTTTCGGATCATCTGAGTAAGCATCTGAAGACATACCTCATTGGACTCGTAGTCATTTGGGCTGCTGCTGCCGGAATCAACGTATTCTTGGAGAAGCAGAATGATGCTGCAGTAGAGCGGTCAGATGCCGCCAGTTCCGTACTGGCTGCTACAACCGACTCCGTCGCGCAATGGGGTGATACGGAATCTCTTTCAGGTATCCCGGGATTGACTCCGCCTACGGAAAATGCGGCGCCCGTAAAAGCCGACCACGCAGACGCAGCAGCCCAGCAGGCTGCAGTGCTAAAGGTCGCGGATGAAGCTGCTGCGAAGGTCACGGAGAACACTGCCGGGGTGGTGGCCTTAGTGCAGTCGACCACGAGCTATGCACAGGGTAAGTACAGCGAGTCTAATGATGCGTTCGACAAGGCTGTTGGCTTTCTAGGCGACGACACATCGTTGAAGCCACTGCTCCTCGAAAAGCGAGGTAAGCTCGCAGAAGCGAACGGTGATGTCGCCACGGCTGAAGATGCCTATACGCAGCTCTCCGAAATGGGGAATCTCTACTTCAAGGTACGAGGCTTGGTTCTACTCGGCGAGCTCAAGTCGACAAGCGACGGCGCAGCCGCAAAAGCCGCTTATGCATCGGCGTTAGAGCAGCTCGTTCCGGCCGAAGGGCAGCTGCTTCCGCCCTCACTTCGATCGCTGCGTAGCGAGCTTACCAGGCGCCATGCTCAGCTGTGAGCGTGCGGTTCAACCGCCGAACGGGTACGTCAATATTGCAATTTAGTCGACTGGTTAGGTGGTGTGTTCAGCGCGCAGTTCGACTCGCGTGTGTGGGCCTCTGCTTCGCTTCATGCGCAACATCTTCGATTCAGTTTTTCGATGACCCGCCGCCCTTACAAATACAGACTCAGTGGCAAACGAAACTCGATTACCCTGAACCCATTGCGTACTATCCGAAACAATACGCTGTACCCGTCATATCGCGAAGCGGCAACACGGTTATCGCGGGCTCCGAGCGAGGCACACTTATCGCAGTCGACGCCCGAACGGGTCGAGAGCGCTGGAGCTATCAAACATACGGTAAGATCAGGTCTGCTCCACTTATCGTTGGGCGGTCCGTATACTTTGGCGCTACCGATGGGAAACTTTACCGTCTGAGTGCGACTCGGGGCACGTTACAGTGGGATGCTCCGTACGCGACCCAAGGGGCTATTTCATCTGCGCCAGTAGTGGCAGGAAAGTATGTGCTCTTTCAGAATAATGAGAATCGCACCTATGCAGTCAACGCTAGCACAGGCCAGTACCGCTGGGACCAGGGACGGCCCCGCAGTACCGAGATGACGATGCGAGGAGAGGGCGGTATTGCTGTCGCTGACGAGACGGTCTATGCCGGCTATGATGATGGCTACCTTGCAGCGATGCGGCTCGAAGATGGTGCAACCCTTTGGTCTAAGAATCTAGCAGGGAAGGCTAGGCAATTCGTGGACGTTGATACGCGGCCCCTGGTGATTGAGGATGCGGTGTATGCAGCCTCCTACTCCAGTGGACTGTACTGCCTAGAACGTAAATACGGCGGGATCCGTTGGTTATATCCGGCCCGTGGCGTCGTCACACCAGCGTACGGAAACGAGATGCTATTTGTCGCCTCCAGCGGGGGAAATGTGGTCGCACTAAAGCCCGATAACGGTGATGTACTTTGGCGCGCACGATTCGAATATGCGGAGCTAGGACAACCAGTTTTCGATGGAGGTCGGTTATGGGTGACAACCGGTGATGGTCTTTTACTTATGAGCGCGACTCGTGGTCGCACACTGTCGCGAATCACGCCGCATAATGGGCTTTCGTCGTCAGTTGCCGCGCGTGCAGGTCGGCTTTATATGGTAACCAACTCCGGTGCGTTGGTTGGCGCACGCCTGCTATAACCACGAGCGTTCTCGTAGCGCTAATGCGCCCGAAAATGTTTGCTACGGACCTTGGACCGTCTATCCACGGGGGAAATGATGACAGTACAACAGTGGTTGAAAGCGAGCTTAGCAACCGCAGTGGTGATTTTCTTAGCTGCCTGCAGCAGCGACGAGAGTGAACGCGAGAGCGCGGAGACTTGCCTCGCTACCTGCGAACCAAAGCTCATCAGTTGCAGCTTGGATCAGCAAGCGACTGACGCCGCATGTGCTTTGATTTGCAGTAATGGGCTAGGAGGCGACCAAAAAGCATGCCTAAATAGTGCCGAATGTTCAGTGATACTTGATGCGATTAATACGCAAGCAGAGTTCTGTGGCATTACCGCGTTAGTACCAGGCTCGTCTGACGATTCGGACGGTTCAGATGCACTTGATAGTACCGATAGCGGGACTGGTGGTGAACCAGCCTATGAGAAATGTGACGTATCGAGTGATTGCGAACCGGACCGCATCTGCGACTGTATCGGACGTTGCGTACCACCAGGGTTGCCAGAGATCGCAACGTGCAGCGAGGACAAAAACTGCGGCTCGGGGAATTATTGCGATGTATGCGCAGGAGTCTGTCGGGTAAAGAAATCCCTGTGCGAGTCCTGCGAAAGCGCAAATGAGTGCACTGACGATGGAGCTTGCCAAGATTTCGCCGCTGGTGGCCGCTACTGTTTGCGTGGTTGTGTTTCCGATATCGGCTGTCCTCAGCCTGGATTTTCCTGTCGAACACTCCCCGGAGCTGAGTTTAGTCAATGCGTTCCGGATGATGGTGTTTGTGTCGAACCCGTCGCTTGTACCCTGGACACAGAATGTGAGCTTGGAACAATTTGCGAACAAGGGCAGTGTCGTCCTGGGTGTATGGGAGATGATGTCTGTCCCAATGGTACCGTTTGTCAGCTATTCCGGTGCGTTGCAGCTTGCTCAGAAAGTGCGCCTTGTCCACTAGGACAAGAGTGTGCGGCAGATGGACACTGCAGAATACCAGGCGGATGTGTTCAGCCAGCAGATTGTCCTGAGCCAGAAACGTTCTGCGATCTCAGCACAAATATGTGCTCACCCGGTTGTCAGGCTGACTTTGATTGTAAGTCATCGGGCAAGGAATGCATCGCTGGGGCATGTGAGGACAAAGGGTGCGCCGCGAACTATTTCTGTGCCTTTGGCGAAGTATGTGCCTTGAGTAGCGGTCTATGTGAGCAAGCCGAAGGTCCGCATTGCGAGGCAGGGTGTGACGCTCAAAGCGCAAGCGCTTGCGGTGGTCAACCGAACCGCTGCCTAGAACTGCAGGACCAAGATGGAAATAGCCAAGGGTCCTTCTGCTTCGTTGCCTGTGGCCCTGATCCAAGCAACCCTTGTCCACAAGGCTATGCCTGTCAGGAGCTCACCAACCAAGACGGACAAGTGGAGTCAGAACTCTGCTTTCGAGACTGCACCAATACCCCGCTGTCGCGGCAGAGGTAGGCCCCCGTAAGCAAGGAACGTCACTTGGGTGTCCACATTATTTACACTTTTCGGCATCCCCGCAAAATTGTGTCATTCGCCGAAACCCCGCGATAGCTGTAGGCTGATTTCGCCATAAAGTATTGATATTATTCGCAATAGCTTCGTTCCTTGTGCTGAGCTTGATAAGCCATCTCATCCTGTAACAGGCAGGTCACTCACGTGGGAGCGACATCGATGTCGTACTCGGACAGTCCAGCGCAAACGACCGCATTGCCTGTGAACTCCGGATATTCAGGAAAAATTCAATTATTTTCGATGGATGTATATTTCCTCGGCATGAATTCAGTCCGTGGAATGGTGTTTGCATAGTGGTGGGTTGCCGATCAGCTTATGGAGCGTGAAATTATGGCGGCTAACCCAGCGCATACTCTTGAGAATTCGAAGCCTTTGCACCGTAGGCCGAAGACCGACCTACTAAAGAGCATTAGCGGAAAAGCCATGAAATCCGGTGAAATAGGGACTGACCCCTTGTTGGTCTACCTGAAGCACATTGGAGACGTGGACCTGCTGACGCGAGATGGCGAGCAGTCTATAGCGAAGCGGATAGAGCGAGCCACACGCACGCTCTTTCATCTCGTGCTATCGACCCACCTGGGTCGAAGCGAGCTACTAGATATCGCGGATGACATAGCTACCGGAGATCGACCCTACACTGACATGTTCCCACTGGCACAACCGAAGTCGAAAGAGGAGCATGAGGATTTGCGCCGTGAGCTTGAGCGTTTTCGGAAGGCGAGCGCAGAGGGCATCGAACTCTACCGTGCGACGATGAAATCCAATCCGAATCCGGACGAGTACGGCGAAGCTCTCGTGAAGCTATATCGAGCACTTTGGAACGCTCCAGGCGGGGACCGTGTGGTACGGCGGGCGATACAGACGTTGCGTGCGGTACTTACCGAATACCGGAAAGCGTCGGCAGTGGTTGAGAGTGCGCTGGACCAAGGTCTTATGACACGCGCACGTCTGATGTCGCGATATCGGCGTATGCGTCAACGTTATGCAGACACCGGGATGCCGAAACGGCGTCCGAAAGACCTCGGCGGCGCAGCCGTTCGCGCACAGCTGAGAATGGTACAAGTGGAAGAGCAACTTGGCGTTGAGCCAAGCCTTGTATCCGATATGTGGCACGAACTGAACGCGGCGGATAATGAAAGCCGCCGTGCACGGGCAGCGATGATCCAAGCTAACCTGCGGTTGGTCGTTTCGATCGCCAAGAAGTACACTGGGCGGGGGCTCCACTTTCTTGACCTTATCCAAGAAGGCAATATCGGCCTGATGAAAGCGGTGGAGAAGTTCGAATGGCAGCGGGGCCATAAATTCTCCACATACGCCACTTGGTGGATTCGCCAAAGTATTACGCGCTCCATAGCAGACCAAGCGCGTACGATTCGGATACCTGTACATTTGGTGGAGACGCTAAACCGGCTGACACGAATAAAGTCGCGGCTTGAACAAGATTTGGGCCGGGAGCCAACCGTTGATGAGCTGGCAGCGCAGGTCGAAATGGACCCTGCTGCGGTAACTCGTACGCTGCGTTTGGCGCGCAACGCACTTTCGCTGGAAACTCCCGTTGGTGATGAAGACGCGAAGGTCGGGGATTTCATCGAAGACACGACCTTTGATTCGCCACTGCAATATGCCGAGGACTCTGACCTACGGACCATGACGCGGAAGGTTCTGAAAAGCCTCACTAAACGCGAGGAACTGGTGGTTCGCAAACGATTCGGGATCGGTGAGAAACGGAACTACACTCTCGAGGAGGTCGGCAAAGACTGCTCCCTCACTCGCGAGCGAATCCGGCAGATAGAGGCCAAAGCTTTGAATAAACTCCGCAACCCATTGCGTCATCAGCCGCTCGCGTCTTTCGCTGACTAGATAGGCTACGCGGTCGGGGGGCTTGCGCGACCTGTGCCTCGACTGACACCCTTGACACATGGCTCGCAAACCGCCACGTCAGCGAAATCCACCCGGGACAAGGTATCTAACGCCCGAGGGTCATCAGGCACTTCGTGCCGAGTTCCACAAACTACTGTACGTAGACAGACCGGCAATGGTGGAACAAGTCGCTGACGCTGCTGCCATGGGGGACCGATCCGAGAATGCCGAGTATATTTATGGGAAGAAAAAACTCCGGCAAATAGACTCACGGCTACGGTTTCTTGAGCAGCGGTTGTCGGATGCAGTGGTGGTAAATCCTGCAGAGCAGTCGTGCAATGACATACGCTTTGGGGCCACTGTTGTTCTGGAGGATGAAGACACCGAAGAGGAGCTGACCTATACCTTGGTCGGAGAAGATGAGATCGACCCACAAAGGCACAAAATAAGCTGGCGGTCTCCCGTCGGTCGGGCTCTGATTGGTAAGAAGGCGGATGACCTCATTGTCGTTCAAACACCAAAAGGGCGTAGAGAACTGGTCGTCTTAAGATTTAATTATTGTGGCCAAAGCCCTGCCTAAAGCAGCGTACTATCGAATGTCATCTACAAACCAGCTAGGTGCATGGCCAGGTCGCGTCAACCGTATGAGTTCAATCCGGTGTAGTCCACGTGTCATGACGACTCGTGTATCGCTTATTTGTTCCTGCTTTGCGGACAGCAGCGCACGGAGCATCCGCTCGACGCGCCGACGGTATCCAGCATCCATGAAACGTTCGTGAATGATATTGGGAGTGAGACCAGAGCGCCTCGTGGGAGGGATGAGTTTGAAGACCGTGTCCCAATCGCCTAAGCGCACTGAGCGCTCAAATGTTCGTAGAGCCTCCTGAGCAGTTGTGCGGCTCGTGTACATCGGTAATGGTGACGCGACTCGCCAGTCTCCGTCGTCATGCTCGAGAGTAAGTATACCGCGTGCCATGGTGAATGTTGCACCATACTGAACGGTGGAGGCACCGGTGTCATTATAAGTCATCCCGAGTTCTTGTCTGGTTACACGGGCTTTAGCTCCCGATGTCATCAGCCGCCAGGCGTCGTCGGAGTTACCGTCAATAATTGCTTGTCTATACTGTTCAAACGTACCGCCAGCTGTCGTTTCTGGGGCAGTTGACGCACATGCGATGAAGGTCAAGGCACACAGCATTCGTCTTGATACTCTTATTACACGGTCACGGACTGTACTTGATGTAGGCGATATTTTTCTTTCTCGTTTCATATCTGATTTGGATTTCTCCAGGATTACTGAATGGCGATTGTAGATGACCAAGGGTAAGATAATTATGTGAGCATCAAAAGGAGAGGGTTTCATGACTCAGCCGTTGCAGTCGATGTCCGACGCGCTGACCGCACTTGAGCATCATGTGCGGCAGTCAGGATTGCGTATGACCCGCCAACGCAAGGTAATTGCAGAGGTAATTATCGAGCTGGAAGGGCACGTCAATATTGAGCAACTCTACGACGAAGTAAGAAAGCGAGACAAAAATATCGGGTACGCGACGCTGTATCGAACGATTAAGCTACTACGAGAAGTTGGTATTGTTAGCTCGACTCAATTTGGGGAGGGACCGGCACGCTACGAGTCCAACGTAGCGCGGGACCACCATGACCATCTTGTCTGCCTCAAATGCGGCAAAGTTATCGAGTTCGAAGACGATGTGATTGAGCAACGTCAGATTGAAATTGCAGAACGCAATAATATCAAGCTGACTCACCACAGTCTCTACCTCTACGGTGAGTGTACAGACGGCACCTGTGATAAAGCCGAATAAAACAAAGCCTGCATAAGCAGAGGTGAGAGGCAGAGGGG
>PKDL01000120.1 GCA_002863065.1 Pseudomonadota bacterium | reverse complement strand
AACCGCGTTCGTAAAGAGCCTGAGCGACCTTCATGGTGTCGCGAGAAGACAGCCCAATTTTACGGTTTGCTTCCTGCTGAAGCGTCGATGTCGTGAACGGCGGATATGGCCGGATAGTCCTCGGCTTTCGATCCACTTTTTCCACCCGCCAAGGTGTGGATTGAAGCGATGTGTGAAACGCTTTGGCTTGGGCTTCACTCAGCAGTAATACCTTTGCACTCGCCTTCAGAAGACCGGTATTCTCATCGAAGTCTTTCGCCGTCGCTATCCGTGTATCCCCGACGCGAACACTCACCGCTTCAAACGGAAGCCCACTCTTCTCAAGCTTCGCCTTTAGCTCCCAGTAAGACGCAGACCGAAATGCCCGTCTCTCCCGCTCGCGGTCGACTAAGATGCGAACCGCAACGGATTGCACTCGACCCGCCGATAATCCGCGCGATATTTTTTTCCATAGGACCGGCGAGACGGAGTATCCGACCAGTCGGTCTAAAATACGCCGCGTTTCCTGAGCACGCACGAGATCTTCGTCTATTGCCCTCTCGTTGTTTAATGCGGCTTGGATTGCGGACTTGGTGATCTCATGAAAGACCATCCGGCTTACTGGTACCTTCGGCTTCAAGACCTGGGTCAGGTGCCACCCAATGGACTCCCCTTCCCGGTCTTCGTCTGTCGCGATTACCAATGCGTCCGCTTGCTTCAGTGCCTTTTTTAGCTCGCTAACGACTTTCTTTTTTTCACTTGGGATCACGTACAGCGGCTCAAAGTTTTTATCTACGTTGATGCCATGGTCTTTCGCCCAGCGTTCTTTCTTATACGTGTCGGGGATTTCGGAGGCGCTATTCGGCAGGTCGCGGATGTGGCCGTAGCATGCCTTCACCTCATACCCAGTCGGTAAAAACTTACCGATAGTTTTTGCTTTCGTTGGCGACTCAACAATGACAAGTGTGCTCATAAAACTCAGCCACGTTCCGGTATTCGTTATTGCATCATGGGATGTTCCCGATCAGCGGTAAGAGCCGGGTTGCTGGTTGTTACGCGTCTCCACGACCCGACTTGCTACAGCGTCAACCCAACTCGCATTCACCCGGTACAACGATGCAGCGATGCAATTCTGGGTGCAGGATAAAGCAACTAGCAAATACAGCTTTGCCCGATTCAGACTGCAAGAACTAGCTGACCGAACAACTTTCTGCAAGGGCCCTATGACGCAGTTGCGATCGAAACGAACAGATTTCGAGGGGCAAAACAGCTGCGTGCTCGTCCCGAGGTTATCCCGCAAAAAGATGGCGACAGTCATAGTTCGAAGAGTAGCGTGCGAAGAAATACCGCGAGGGGGCCAGTGTTACCTGGCCCCCTCGGCTAGCGTCCCCAACGGGATTTGAACCCGTGTTACAGGCTTGAAAGGCCCGCGTCCTGGACCATACTAGACGATAGGGACGTGGCATTGAGCCGAGACGGGCTCGAACCGTCGACCATCGGATTAAAAGTCCGGTGCTCTACCAACTGAGCTATCGGCCCACACGCTAAGCGCAAACGCGCATAGAGTGAGCGATGGTTTACGAGTTAGCGCGGCTGCTGTCAAGCCTAGAGACGCGCATCTTTCATCAGCTGCGTAAACCGGATGAAGTGAGGATGCGCATCATGGGGGCCTGGACTCGCCTCCGGATGGTATTGAACACTGAATAAATTGAGGCCCACGTGCTCGAAACCGGCAATAGTCTGATCGTTCAAATGGATGTGAGTCACACTAGAACCTTCGGGCATCGTACCTGCCTTTACAGCGAATCCGTGGTTCTGGGCCGTAATCTCGACGCGCCCAGTCGGGATGTGCATCACGGGTTGATTTCCGCCTCGGTGGCCAAACTTCAATTTGAAGGTTTCGGCGCCCAGCGCCAACGCCATTATTTGGTGACCCAGGCAAATACCGAACATCGGCACCTTACCAACCAGCTCTTTGACCGCCTCAATCGCGTCCGTAACTGCGGCAGGATCACCTGGACCATTCGACAGAAAAACACCATCTGGCTTTCGCGCTAGTACATCAGAGGCCGACGTATTGGCCGGTACCACGTCTACATCGCAACCCACACGCTTGAGGTGCTTTAGGATACTTTCTTTCACGCCGAAATCGTATGCTATGACGTGATACCGCGGAGTGGGTTCCGGCGTCACTGGGAGCAGTCCCGGCGGAAGGTCCCCGGACCAGCGATATTCGGTCTTTGTGGTCACTTCACTGGCTAGGTCCGCATCAACCAATCCCCCAAAAGCAGCCAACGCCTCTCGGCCAGTCTGTATGTCTTCTTCGCCCTTGCAGGGACTAATGATCACTCCAGGTCGAGCGCCAGTTTCGCGTACATGCCGCGTCAGAGCGCGTGTATCAATTCCAGAAATACCCACGACATCACTCGTCTCGAGATATTCATCAAGCGTCTGTGTTGAGCGCCAATTACTCGGAACAGGACTACAATCACGAATGATCAGACCGCGGGCAAATACCTGCCGACTCTCAACATCCCCTGGATTTACACCGTAGTTCCCCTGTTCGGGATATGTGAGTGTGATGATTTGGCCGGCGTAACTAGGGTCTGTCAGGATCTCCTGATAGCCGGTCATTGACGTGTTAAAACAGACCTCTCCGACACTGATACCCCGCTTACCAAACGACTGACCTTCAAAAATCCGGCCGTCATCCAACAGCAGGACCGCCCGTTCTGCTGTGCTACCGAAAATCGACATTCCGACCTCCCGGTGTCAGTTCTACCTGTTCACCATCCACTAGCGTCACTTCAACCTGTCCAATCATCTCACGCCCTTCGAAAAGTTGATTCTCGCCCGAAGTCAACATCTGCTCACCCTTTGCTCGCCACGATATCGAGTCCTGGACGACAATGATGTCAGCTACCGCCCCCTCCGCGATCCTACCTAGATCGTGCCGCCTCAGTACGTTCGCAGGCCCGGTAGTCAACGCAGATAATACGCGGTTCAACGGTAGACTGCCCTCTCGGACAAGATTCAACAAGGCACCAAGTGCAGACTCAAGCCCAGTAGTACCTGGTTCACAAAATTCATACTCCACCAACTTTTCTATACTGGTCATAGGACTATGATCCGTAGCAATCGTCGTAATAACACCATCACGAAGCGCCTGCCTCACTGCCTCCACATCGGCACAGGAACGTAAAGGAGGGTCTACACGCGTATTGGTATCAAATGTCGCGACATCATCTTCAGTGAAGCAGAGGTGATGAGGTGTAGTGCCTGCAGTCACCTGTACGCCATCTTCCAGCAATCGCCTGAGCACCCTGACACCAGCCGCGGTAGTCACGCGTTGAAAGTGTACGCTCGTCTCCGCCAGGTGTGCCATTAACCCATCGCGGAACATCGCCGTCGCCTCACCCTCGGGCGGGACCGCTGACATTCCTAGTCGCAAGCTGGCCTGACCTTCATGCATGACCGTGCCGTTCGACAACCATGAGTCTTCACCAGAGCTGAATACTGGCAGGCCCACGGAGCGTGCATATTCAAAGACTCTTCGCATCATACGCGTAGACCGAAGGCTCGTTTCGCCCGTAGACACTGCTACACAACCCGCATCTCGGAGATCACCCATTTCCGATAAATGCTCACCCTTCAATCCTAGGGTTGCCGCTCCTACTGGGAACACATGCGCCCCAGGTGCCAACTGCGAGCGCGTGACAATTTGTTCCGTTACCGCCCGTACATCATTGACAGGATCTGTGTCCGGTCTAGCACATATGGTCGTAAAGCCGCCCGCTGCGGCGGCTTGGCTGGCAGACCGAATATCTTCGCGCCATTCAAACCCCGGCTCACATACATGGGTGCGTAAACATATTAGGCCCGGCGCCACCAGGCGCCCCGTAGCATCGATGCTATCGACCGAAGCCCAATCGCTAGGCAAGTCATTGGTTATACCCGTGACTCGCCCATCAGCCACTAGTACGTGGGCTGGTACCGCCTTCGTAGCATCATCGACCACCACACGGCCGCCCCGAATGACTAACCGAGTTTCCGTGCTCATTTCGCCCCTCCGGTCCGATGTGCCAACACATACAGGACGGCCATACGTACAGCGACCCCATTCGTCACCTGGTCGAGAATGACCGAGTTAGGACCATCAGCTACCTCGGGAGTGATTTCTACACCACGATTTATTGGCCCGGGGTGCATCACAATGACATTCGGTTTAGCATTGCGCAGCCGGTCCTTTGTCAATCCAAATTGCCGATGATACTCACGGTCGCTAGGGAATAAGTCGGACCCCATACGCTCTTTCTGGATACGCAACATCATAACGACGTCGGCCCCATCTGTCGCATCTTCGATAGACGGTACAACCGTTGCTCCAAGCTGGTCTATGCCTTTGGGTATCATCGTAGCCGGTCCACTGAGCCGTACATTTGCGCCCATCGTGGTGAGTCCGAAGATATTAGACCTCGCGACCCGGCTATTGGCGATATCCCCAATGATGGCTACATTCAGCCCTTCCAGACGCCCAAGTCGCTCGCGAATGGTCAGCATATCAAGCAATGCTTGGGTGGGGTGTTCATGCCGTCCATCGCCAGCATTCACGATCGATGCTGACAGGTGCTTAGATAAAAAGTGAGGTGCTCCAGCCGCACGGTGCCGTATCACGAGAATGTCGGGCCCCATCGCTTGAAGATTCATCGCCGTATCAAGCAACGTTTCGCCTTTTTTCAGGCTCGAGCCACTCGCAGTGAGACTCATCGTGTCCGCCGATAGTCGCTTTGCAGCGACACCAAAGCTCATCTTGGTTCGAGTTGAGGGCTCAACGAAGAAGAAACATACCGTCTTACCGCGCAGTGAAGGGACTTTTTTGAGCGGACGCTCGCCGATTTCCTTCATGCGCTGTGAAAGGTCTAGTAGCGCGGTGATCCGCGTTTGGTCCATACCCTCAAGACCAAGCAGGTGATCAAATGTCAGCTCGCCGGTGCCTGCGGTCATGCTTTCACCATTACGGCCGCGCCATCCATGGCAGCTCCCATTTCCGTGAGCTCAATTTCAACCGTCTCTACTTTCGATGTTTTTACCGTGGCTCCGACGACATCTGCTGCGATTGGTAATTCTCGATGCCCACGGTCCACCAAGACTGCAAGTCGGATACTATCCGGCCGTCCGAAATCCATCACTGCATCCAGAGCGGCTCGAACAGTGCGGCCGGTGTACAGCACATCGTCAATCAATACGAGGGTGCAGTTAGTCACATCAAAATCGAGTTCCGTGCGACCCACTACAGGCTGCGGTAGACCAATGAATACATCATCTCGGTAGAGTGTAATATCTATCATGCCGATGGGAACATCGACTCCCTCGGCTCGCTTGATTCGATCGGCTAATCGCTGCGCGAGCGGAACGCCAGCACGGTGAATACCCACTAGCGCCAGGTTCTCTGTCCCCTCATTGAGCTCAACCAACTGGATCGCCATGCGATCAAGGGCGCGCTGAATACCACCAGAATCCATGAGGCGGCGAGCCATCTTAAGTTGTGACACCAAATTCCCCCAACGTATCTGCTACCCGAGTCATGCCCTTATGAGTACATTCCGAACGCAATTCAGCACTCAGATATTTCCCCTGCCCGTACCTACTACCGTCAATGCACGAATGTAAACAACCTGTCATCCCTCTGTCCCGGCGATGACCACCAAATAATTAACGCCTTACCGATTACCCGCTCTACGGGTACGAGCCCCCACGAGCGACTGTCGTCCGATTGGTCCCGGTTATCTCCCATGACAAAGAGGAACCCATCGGGAATTTTCATTTCAAATCCACCGCCCGGCAGGGGCTGCTGGTACGGCCGGCCCCCTTCGTCTCCCCAGCCATAAGTAAACGTGCTCAGACTACGTAGATCTGGCCACGATGGATTATTGCGATCCGCACGGGAAAGAGCGCACCGACAGGTCGTGCCAGCTGCAATGTGCTGAGTCCACCACAGCGCGTTGGCCGTTTCATTTCGCAGCAATGTACATAAACACCCAGCTGTCTCTTCGCCAAGGGCCCCACCAGACTCGCCCACCAATGTATTTCGGAAAGTACATTGCTCATCTGGTTCGACTTGGCATTGCGTACGACGTGCTGACACCGTCAGCTCCCCTAGAGGCTTACCATTCACCAGAGCAATGTTGTCCTCTACCCGAACCGTATCCCCCGAGACTGCAATCACCCGCTTGATAAAATCTTTCCCTGAATTCTCCCCTTTGTACGGATATTCGAACACGATGACTTCACCGCGTGTCGGTGTTCGCCAATCAAAGATTCGCTGTTCAGAGAACGGAAGCCGAATGCCGTAAATAAACTTCGCGACGAATATTTGGTCACCCACAAGTAGGGTAGGCACCATGGAAGGCGTGGGTATACGAAAGGCCTCGAAGAGGAATGTACGAATGAAAAGAGCGACGCACACCGCTACGAGCAGCGTTTCTGCAAAGTCTTGAAATGCCGTTCGCCGGCGATAACCGAGATGCCTACCGGCAAGTTCTTCCAACCGGGCCGTTTGACGACTGAGAATGCCGAAATCGAGTTCATCTCGCCGCTGACGCAGGTGCGCCCGAAGACCTCGTGTTCGGTCAGAGAGGTCCCACAGGGTATCCGTATTTAGCCGACTACGACGCGACCGCAGCAAACGGGGCATGGCGCGGGATAACTCCCAGGCGTCCTCTAATATCTTTTCTGCCAGGTCCGTATCGACCTCGCCGTCATTTGCATCATCGGACGGTGCTGTGAGCTCTCGTTGCTTCGGCGTATCAGGAGCCGTGGTGGTACCAACGACTGGGAGTGACAACGGACCATCCGACAAGGACGGCTCACTGGAGCCATCTGGTACGGGTATCCCCTCGTCGTCGTCGTTCAAAGTCCCCCCGGTGCGCAGCGCGGCGAGTGGCGGGAACACCGGATGGAGTGCCCACGCGCCAGACAGGGTCTTAGCCTATCGAACTCGAGGTTACAACCGCGTCGATGCTATCGATTGCGTCTTCTCGCCAAACCCATGTCTCTCAATGAACGAAACGGAAAATCCGGTCAGGTATTTCCTCGGTCACAATCCAGGTAAATCCAGCTTTTCCGCGCACACGATTCAGGGGGACTAGGCCCCAAATCCGCCCATCACTCGAATGATCGCGATTATCTCCCATGACAAGGACATGCCCCTCAGGTACTTCAAGCGATGCACCGCTGGACGCCGCCTTTGCGAAAGAAGCCGCAGTGCTCGGGTTATCCCAAGTCCATCCTTTCCAAGGAGAATACTGCACCATATCTCGCCTATCAGGCCAGCTTGGCCAGTTGACATGCACCTGGTTTTTCTCGCGCGGCTGATCGTCACCGAAAAGCGCGGAAAGCGAACAGTCTCCAAACAGCGTTTTCCCGGGAGGAGAACAAGCGCAAACTATGCCTGGTTCGAGGTGTTGTGTATTCCAGGACAGTCCATTTGCTGATTCTTCGAGGACGCTACAGGGACACCCCGCGTGAGGGATACCCTCCGCATGCACAGTCCCCCCGTCTTCATCGAAAGTGACCTCGGCGTGATACCACTCGCATTCTTCACCCGGTGATGGAAGGCAAGCATTCTGAAGTATCCCAGAATCGTCGAGCCCACGGGCTACTACCCGGTCGGCCACCGATTCACCGTCAATCATCCAGAGATTATTTTCCATGCGAACACGGTCGCCAGGGACAGCCATAACACGCTTGATTAGCGTCTCGCCGTAGCTTGGGCCGGGCAATGGATGATCGAAAATCACGATTTCGCCACGCTGCGGATCACGCCAGTCGAAGAATTCAACCTCCGTAAAAGGCACTTTGATGCCATAAATGAACTTTGAAACAAAAATAAAGTCGCCAACGCGGAGCGTGGGGATCATGGAACCAGATGGTATTCGATATGGCTCAAAAATAAATGTACGAATAAACAGCGCTATGACTAGTGCGAAGAGGATCGCTTCGGTGCTCTGCCGGCCTGCACTCTTGCGATGTCGACCGAGATGACGCTGTAGCAGATCCTCAACTACATTAGATTGACGGTGGATAGAACGAATGTCTTGCAGCTTTTTAGGCGCTCGTACGAGGCGCCGCAGAGTGCGTACTTCGTCGGCGATATCCCACAAGAGTTCGTTCGATAGGCGAGACCGATTGGAATGCAATAGCTGCGGCCCCTCTCGGTCGAGTAATCGAGCACGGCGTACGATCTGGCGCTGGCCTTTAGCGCTGGCCAACAGAGTTGCAGAGCTATCGCCCGGCGGGCTGGCCTTCAGTCGCTTTGGACCGCCTGTGTTGCCTTTCTTTTTTTTGGACACCGCTAACTTTCGTCCAGCTTTAACACCGCGTGAAAGGCGGCTTGGGGGATTTCCACATTGCCAACCTGCTTCATGCGCTTTTTACCGGCTTTCTGCTTCTCCAAGAGTTTACGCTTTCGCGAGATATCTCCACCGTAGCATTTAGCAGTCACGTTCTTCCGGAAGGCCTTTACCGTCGTACGCGATATTACGCGCGTGCCGATGGCCGCCTGAATCGCCACTTCAAACATCTGGCGTTCTATGACGTCCTTGAGCTTTTTCGTGAGCGCCTGACCCGTGTAAAACGCTCGGTCTCGGTGGACGATGGTTGTCAGTGCGTCTACCAGCTCGCCGTTGATCAAAACATCGAGACGCACGAGATCATCTCGCCGAAACTCAATTACTTTGTAATCCATCGATGCGTATCCGCGGGACACTGTTTTCAACTTGTCATAAAAATCGAAGATGATCTCTGACAGTGGCAGCTCGTATACAATCTCGACGCGAGACTGCGTGAGATAACGCATATTTCGCTGTATACCCCGGCGCTCATTGCACAGCTTGAATACACCGCCTACATGATCTGGGTGACAATGCACACTAACCTGGGCAATAGGCTCTTGAATATGGTCGATGTCGCCAGAGCCTGGCAGGTGCTTTGGGTTAGAAACGACGACCATTTCGCCTTCTTTGGTGTGCACGTGGTAGGCCACGGTAGGCGCGGTTGTTACGAGATCGAGGTCATACTCCCGTTCTAAACGCTCTTGAATAACCTCCATGTGCAGCAAACCGAGGAAACCACACCGAAAGCCGAACCCGAGCGCCGTTGATGATTCCGGTTCAAAAGTAAACGACTTATCGTTGAGAGATAGACGCCCTAATGCTTCTCGAAGCATTTCGAAGTCTTTCGCCTCTGTCGGGAAAATACCGGAGAACACCATTTGCTGGACTTCTTCAAAGCCTGGGAGAGGTTCCTCAGCCAAGCGATGGACATGCATGATGGTATCGCCCACCACCGTAAGCTTCACGTCCTTGATCCCCGCGATAACATAGCCCACATCACCGCTTTGAAGCACCTTCGATGGGGTCGCCTTCGGGGTGAAAAATCCGACTTCTTGGACTTCGAATTCTACCTCGCCGTGGAACAGTCGAATTTTGTCCTTCGGAAGTACTTGCCCATCAACCACCCGGACAAGCATTACTGCGCCTCGGTAATTGTCATACCAAGAGTCGATGAGTAGTGCCCGAAGGGGGCCGTCGGTATCCCCCTTCGGTGGAGGTACGCGTTCTACGATCGCATCCAATACGGATTCGACCCCTGTCCCCACTTTCGCGCTCACCATCAGGGCATCTGAGGCATCTATTCCGATACCTTCTTCAATTTCTTCGCAGACGTCATCAGGCATTGCAGAGGGCAGGTCGATCTTATTGAGGACCGGAATGATTTCTAGGTCACCCTCGATGGCGAGATAGACGTTGGCCACCGTTTGCGCCTCGACACCTTGGGCTGCATCGACAACAAGCAGCGCTCCTTCGCACGCAGCAAGTGCACGGCTGACTTCGTATGCGAAATCCACATGACCCGGCGTATCAATCAGATTGAGAATGAACGTTTCGCCATCGGAGCGGGTATATGTAATCCGCGCCGTCTGGCTTTTGATCGTAATGCCTCGTTCACGTTCTAGTTCAAGGTTATCGAGAAACTGGGCTTTCATCTCTCGCTCTGAGATTGCACCCGTCACTTGTAGCAGGCGGTCCGCCAGCGTTGACTTACCGTGGTCAATATGGGCTATGATACTGAAATTACGTACATTTTCAGGCATCGAGATTCAGCTGACTCCGTAGCCAATCCCGGGTAGCCCGCATTCCGTCCTCAAACGGAGTGATTGGCTCCCAGCCGAGCACGTCACGCGCCAGAGAGATGTCTGGGCAGCGCCGCTTCGGATCGTTTTCGTCTTGCGGTGGCGCCGGCGGTCCGACGATGAACTCCCGGCCAAACAGGGCGGACAACCGCTCCGCTAACTCTCTGATACTCATCTCCCCATGCGGATTCCCTAAATTGATGGGTCCGGAGTGATCCGAATCAGCCATTAACATGATGCCGCGTACTAAGTCATCGACGTAGCAGAATGAACGTGTCTGTAACCCGTCTCCATGGATATTCAACGGCTGTCTGCGAAGCAATTGGGTCAGAAACGCGGTGACGACCCGTCCATCGTCTGGACGCATCCCAGGTCCATAGGTGTTGAAAATCCGCACGATACCCGTATTCGTACCGCGTATTTTCCGATGCGCCGTCACCAAAGCCTCTCCATATCGCTTTGACTCATCGTACATACTACGCGGTCCGATAGGATTGACGTTGCCCCAGTAGTCCTCGGGTTGGGGAGACACTGCGGGGTCGCCATACACTTCGGACGTCGATGCAAAAACAAGCCGTGCGCCCTTCTCCTGGGCAAGGTTTAGACAATGGTAAGTGCCCGTGGAGCCAACCAGCAGCGTTTCAAGCGGAAAATTTTTATAAAATGGAGGGCTAGCTAGCGATGCCATATGCAGCACAACATCTACCGACCCACCAACGGAAAGACCTTGGACAATATCCTGTTTTAGATAGGTAAATTGCGTATGTGCCAAGAGAGGCGCCACGTTCCTAGGCAGGCCACTTGACTCGTTATCAATGCATACAACATCCCAGCCCTGCTGCAGATATCGCTCGCATAGGTTTGACCCGAGGAATCCAGCGCCTCCGGTGATAACGATTCGACCAGAACTCATCAGTTTTCGTCACCCATCAATGATAGCTGTTGCGGCATTTCGGCTCGATGTCGCTGTAGGACAAGGTCGATACCCTCACGTATATACTGAGCTACAGAGGTGTCAGTACGTTCAGCAAGCAGCTTCAACGCTTGGTCTTGTTCGCGCGTTATGTAGACGGTGGTGGCGATCTTGCGGCGGCTCATCCAACTCCTCCATGTGTTCGGGGCGTACAACTGTCTAGGCGCACGCGACAACGCGGCAACGTATGGCACCATTGCCCTAAAAGTCAATAACAACGGGCGTATAAACAACGAATCCCATGCGCCAGGACCGCGATTTTTGCGCAGATTCCGACCAAAACGTCGTTCTAAATAGATTGCTAAGCCGAGATCATGTCGAATCAACAGTATTTTGCGGGCAGCCATTCATTGAATTTCGAGACGACTCTTCCGATATACTGATGCACGCGGTAGGTGCAGCCCATTAGGTACTGTAGCTTGACAGCCCACCACTTGGACTCCACCCTCGCCACGAAGTAATCGGAACAACAATACGCGCCTTTTTCACAGCGCGACGAAGAGCAGGCAAAAGATGACAAATACATCCGCACCTTATAATTCGCGATATGGCACGGTCCGCACGTTGATAGCAGCATCATTGTTGTTCTGCGCCTTGACTGCTGGATGCAGCAACAAGGTGAAACAGAAGGAAGACTTACTGAGCACCGAGCGTAATCCGAACGGAACACTCGTTATGCGCTTTGACCTGAATGGGAACGGCAAGCCCAATTTATGGAAGCACTTCCGAGAAGAAATCACTGATACGGAAAAAACCGTTCGAAAAGTGTTGGTCCGCCGTGAAATGGATATCGACAACGACGGCAAAGTAGACGTCAAGCAGTACTTCGACAAAGACGATGCCATGACTCGGGCAGAATTTGACCTGGATTATGACGGTAGGTTTGACGCCACGGAGTTCTATAAAGATGGTAAGCCAGTCAAACGATCACTGGATCGAAATGGCGATGGAAAGCCGGAGATAACCAAGTACTACCAACTCGGTAAGGTCGTCATGAAAGAACGAGACGAAAACGGTGACGGCAAACTGGATGTGTGGGAGTACTACGAGGATGACAAGCTTGTGCGCGTCGGCCGTGACAAAGACGGCGACGGAAAGCCTGAGCTGTTTGACGACCGACCAGATGAGTCCGACTCCGATAACACCGGCGGCTGACACCGGTCCGATCCGTACCATTCAGTTCTTGCCTGTCAGAACAGCACCGATACAGTCGCGGCCATGAGTGATGATTCGCGGGAAAACAAGGGGGCTGGGTCTCCTGTTCCATCCAATCGATTAGTGCACTTCGCCTGGTTCGTCGTCGCCTATATGATTGCGGTGATACTTTGGGGGGCTTGGGTGCGTATCACTGGGTCTGGCGCAGGCTGCGGGGACCACTGGCCTTTGTGCGACGGTGAAGCCATACCTAGGGCCCCAACCACCGAAAAACTCATCGAGTACATCCACCGTGTCAGCAGCGGCTTGTCGGGCTTCCTCGGCCTAGGTCTGCTCGTCTGGGTACGCAGAGCTATGCCACAGGGTCACCGGTCCGGCCGCGCTGCTGCAGTCGCCCTAGGGTTTCTTATCGCGGAGGGTGCACTCGGAGCTGGCCTCGTCAAATTTGAATTGGTGGCAAATGACGACTCCGTCGCACGCGCCATTGCGATCTGCCTGCATTTAGTGAACACGATGGGACTGATGGCTGGCTACGCACTCACCGCCTGGTGGCTCGGCCGTCCGAGTACCGTGGGTATCGCCAACATATCTCCGCGAAAGAAAGATGCGGCATTACTGCTAGCCGGGCTGCTGGGACTCATCCTTGTGGGTATGACGGGAGCCATTACAGCCCTGGGCGACACACTATTTCCTCCAGACACCGCCGGTGGGGTATCACTAGTGGAGCGTATCGAAGCCGAGCTGAGTCCAGCGATGCACTTCCTCGTGCGACTTCGCATTATCCATCCTATCGTCGCGAGCCTGGTCGCTCTGTACATTGCATTGCTGGCCGCGAGTCAGCTGCAACGGAGCCAAACCGCAAAGCATGTAGCCGCCTGGGCGCTGGGACTAGTCGTAATTCAGGTGGGGGCTGGCTTACTGAATATCGCCCTCAAGGCGCCAGGATATCTCCAGCTGACCCACTTATTTATTGCGAATCTCCTGTGGGTCGCACTGCTACTACTCAGCGCAGAGACCTTGCGTCCTTCGGCACATACCTAAGTATCCGTCACGAACCAGAAGGCTATTACGGCGCGAGCGGCCTTTCAGACTCTCCCGTGGCAGGCAGGTCATCTTCCTCCAACTGCCGCGAGCCCGCGTATACTGAGTATGCTTTCGAGAACGTCTCAATACCTTCGGGAGTAAATACTGTATCAAGATGAAACCAGGCCGCTTGGGTGCGGTCAGGCGTTACGTCGATCACCATGTACCCGTTATACTGCACATCGCCATACGCGATGTGTGGGTTGAGTTGTTGCGCGAGATAGACAAGTCCAGGATCAAAGCCAGACCCACTCGTAATACCAGGCGTCACGAATTCAACCGCCAGAGCACCCGCACCATTCGCCCATGTATCAGCATTGCGTGGACATTGGGATGCCCATGAACTGTGTATGTCTCCAGTGAGCACCACCACGTTCTCCCGCGCTCCGTCTTCAATCGCGTCGAAAAACCGATCACGGCTGGGCTGATAGGCATCCCATTGGTCATTATTGAGAACGACGCCAGCCGCCTGTAAGGGAAACAAAACAACTTGTTGGCCAATCAAGGTCCACTGCGCCGTCGACTCAAGTAGCTGTTCCGATAGCCACTGCTCCTGCTCGGCTCCCAAAAGACTCCTCGACGGGTCATTCACAAGATCAAGGTCTTCGGCATTGATTTGCTGGTCTCTCCCAAACAGCCGGGTATCCAGCATGATCAGGTCGAGTAGATCGCCATACTGAATCTTTCGAAAGATCCGATAGTCCGACTGTTCTCGTATCGGTTGCCACTCATGATAGGCCTGCACCGCAGCGGACCTCCGTGCTTGCCACGCACCTTCCGTGGCAGGATTATGATTCGCAGCTCCGTTCTTCCATGAGTTGTTGGACGACTCATGGTCATCCCAAACCACGATAAACGGGTGCTGTCGATGCGCTTCCTGTAAATCGGCATCACTGCGATACTGCGCATACCGCTGCCGATAATCGTCCAGCGTAATAATCTCTTTGTCTGGCATGTGTGCCCGGCCTGAAATTGAGCCACCAGCGTACTCGTAAATATAGTCCCCAAGATGGAGTACTGCATCGAGGTCCGACCGCTCCGCAATGTTCCGGTACGCCGTAAAATATCCACGTGCATAGTTAGAACAGCTCGCAACCGCAAACCGTGCTTGAGCCATCGCCCCGCTACCTGCAGTCCGTGTCCGTCCGGTCATCGACTCTCGCCCCTGAGCAAAAAACCGGTAGAAATACGTCGTTTCGGCATCAAGCCCTTTGACGTCCACTTTGACGGTATAATCGCGCGCCGCATCTGTGATGAAGGTGCCGCTCGCGACACGCCATGAGAAATCTGCCGTCAAGCTAACCTCCCACCAGACGGCCACTGTATTGGTCTCCCCAGGTGACACTCGAGTCCAGAGAATGACCGCGTTTGCCAGTGGATCGCCGCTGGCAACACCGTGAGAAAACATCGTCGCTGGACCCAATACACCATCAAACTCATACCTGGGTATGTCAGGTGGCCCGGTATCCTGTGGTGGCGCAGTATCCTCCGGCGCACCGGCATCGGCATCCTCGACAGAAATGTCCTCAGTGCTGTTCACGCCGTCCCCTGACGGTAGGACAGTATCAGAGTCCGCAGCATGATACGCGTCACTCTCACAACCAAGCACACCTGCTACCGTCAGCAAGCTTGTCTGCTTGAGAAAGTCCCGCCGGTCGAAACTATGCTCGGTATCGAGCGGCGTACTCACTTCCTTCGATGTTGTGCGATCGTCTTTGCCCACTCTACCTCCAGCATCGCGCACGCAGAACTGCGTAGACGACGCCAGGATGCCGTAGAGGTCCACAAGAATGAAAGTGAATTACTTGAAATCGACGCCAAGACCCAACAGGTCTTGATGCTGATGACGCTAGAGACGCGTCACGATGGTTTCGAGGTTTTCTGCTTTCTCGAATGCATCTTGGCGCCGGTGGGCAGAATCCAGCGATCGGAATTTACCAAGGCGCACTCGATAAAATCGCCCCCTACCCTCCACATCCGCAGTGACCATGTAGGGCTTATATCCTCTTTCACGGAGGATCTTCATGAATCCCGACGCCTCAGTTTTGGCTCGGAATGCTTTGATCTGAATGGTGAACCCTTGTGATTTTGCTTTCACCCGCTGCCGCGTCTTAGTTGCCTTGACCTCTTCTGCGCGGTCCATGGCGGCTTCTAGTTCGGTTTCCACGGGCTCTTCAGGAACATTTACTGCCCGCGTGACCGCCTGGCGTGTCTTAACGAGGGGGATAGCGCGCGGACCTGCGGGCAAACGTGAACCCGAAAATGCCGATGATGCCCGCGGCTCAGACTCATCGGTAGGGACGGGTCCTGCAAGCTCGATATCACCTTGCCGTGCCCGCTCGAGAAACTCTTGACGCTTCTTGGCGACCAATTCCATGGTCTTGTCTTGATAGACCTCCACGGGTGGAGATGACTCAGTTAGCCGTTTGTCATAGGTGTACTCTACCTGCTCTGCAGACTTCGTATTAGCCACGGTCGAAGCGATAGCTGATGGTAGAGCCTTCCCTGGCTTCGGTGCCTCCAGGACCGGGGTCACCGATGGTGTTGGAGCATTGTCCAGGCCCACTTGATAACCCGCTGCAAAGACAGCACAAGCTACCACCAACCAACCCACAGTGAGCCATCCAACTTGCTTCGGCTCTAGGGTCACTACTGACTTCTCTCGAATTTTATCCATTTCACGCATCTGCAACTCTCCCCGCACGATTCCCCCCGAATCCGCGATTCGATGCACTCACTCCGAGTGGTACATCGCCTCTGGAGCGGATACACCAATTAAGGTCAGTGCATTCTTCAGCGTCAACCGCAAGCAATCGCACAGATAGAGCCGTGCAGCTGTCTTCGACGCATCGTCACTTACGACCCGCTCCGTATGTTTGTATTTCTCGTAATACGAGTGGAATAGCTCACTCGTCTCCGTAATGTAGTGGACGATATAGTGCGGAGCGCGCGCCCGCGCTGCGGCAGCCACAGTACGCGGTAGCTCAAGCATCCGTTTGATTAGGTCCAATTCCTCCGGCAACGCGAGCAGGCTCAAGTCTGCCGACTCATCAGGTAAAGGATAGCCCACCTCTGTCGCTTTTCGCATGATGGCGCACATTCGCGCATGTCCGTACTGGACCTTGAATACCGGGTTTTCTTTCGACTGCTGTCGCGCCAGCTTGAGGTCAAAACTGAATTGAGCATCTACTTGGCGCATCAGGAAGATCGTACGGGTGGCGTCGATACCAACTGCCTCTACGAGGTCCGAGAGCGTTTCAAACGTGCCGCTTCGGGTCGACATCTTCACTTTCTCGCCGTCCTCTACCAGGTTTACAAATTGATAGAGCAGGATTTCCAACCGATCAGGGTCGTGATTCAGCGCCTCAATTGCGGCCTTCACGCGAGGAACATAACCATGATGATCAGCACCCCAAACATCGATGCATTGGTCATAACCGCGCTCGAACTTTTCAAGATGGTAGGCGATGTCTGCGGCGAAGTAGGTGGGGATACCGGTTTCACGCATCACTACGCGGTCATCTTGGTCGCCAAATGCTGTGCTATTGAACCAGACTTTTCCCTCCTCATCAGTACGCACGTGTCCGTTGTCCCGTAGCGTATCGATCGCTTGATGCAGTCGTCCTGCGTCGTGCAATGTACGCTCGGAGAACCAGCGGTCAAAGCGAACGCCAAGTCGGTCGAGGTCGGCACGGATCTCTTTCAGGATCTCATGTTTTGCAAAATCGATGAATACATCAGGGGCCGCATCGTAATCATGGTCAAGATAGGCCTCACCGTGGGCTTCCTTGAAGCGATGAGCACTCTCAATGACGTATTCTCCCCGGTAGTGATTATCCGGAAAGGACATATCCCTACCGCAGGCCTGTAGATACCGCACAAAGAGACTGTGCCCCAAGATGCGCATCTGGTTGCCAACGTCGTTGATGTAATACTCGCGCTCCACCGTATATCCAGCTGCGTCGAGTAGAGAACTGACGACATCTCCGATGACCGCGCCTCTACCATGACCAACATGCAAGGGCCCGGTAGGATTGGCGGAGACGAACTCTACGAGCACACGCTTGCCCTGTCCGACATTCGAGCGTCCAAAACTCTCGCCAGCTTGGCGCACCGAACGTAGAGAGTCTCGCCATACACTCTGGCGAATCCGAAAGTTCACGAAACCGGGTCCAGCGATCTCCACCGCTTCGACTAATCCGTCCGGGTCCTGTAAGTGGAGTAGGAATGCCTTAGCAATCTCTCGCGGGTTTTTTCGAGCCGGCTTTGCAAGCTGTAGGCAAATATTGGTCGCAAAGTCCCCATGCTCTTTTCGTTTGGGTTTTTCCAACGGGATTTCTGCTGGCACGATGCCTGCGGGGATAACCCCCGCGTCCGCACACGCAGTTAGCGTGGCTCGTGCAACATCCGAAATACGACCGTACATCTCCATAGGTAAGAACCTCTTTCGGGTGCGATGCGCCATTCGTCAAGAAAACGGATGCAATACATCGTTTGGTGTCGATTTTTCCGGGAACGCAAGTGTGTTTAGTCGCAGTACCAGGTTTTCGGCGTTTTCGTGCAACTCAAGTCGAGCGCCGTACAGTTCTCTGCATTACCGGTACAGATGACACGGCATGAGGGGGGATCGTTCGAATTGACGGGCTTGAAACATGCCGTTCCCGATGGACACGGATGGCCAGGTGATTCGAGTCTGCACTCCACAGAAAAGGAAGGATTCGAACCACAGTCGCATGGGTCACCAAGGTTCAAAGGCAGCCATGGTTCTCCCTCGGCAACACAGGTAGGCGAATCGGATTGAATGCATTCTAAAACATCGTCACAACCACCAGCAAACTGCAAGCAGCACGCATAATCTTGTGGGACCTCAGCGGATTGGCACAGAGCCGTACAGTCCTCGACGGTCGTCAACGTTTTCTCACACCGCGCGGCCCTTTCACATGCAACCGGACAGTTGACGTTCTCACTCAAGGTATCCGTCTCCACGAACACGCTGGTATCCACCGGAACCGGGGTACTCGTAGTGTCTTCAGATGGAGTACAGCTGTAGGAGAAGAGCATTAAGACAATTAGTGTGCAGCGTCGATTCATACAGTCGACATACCCAAATGTTCCCGTCGTTGCCACCCACAATGTACTGAAGGTAGGGTTTAGGGGTACATTTTGTCGCGGAGCTTTTGATGTCCTTCTCTGGTTTGGGGCGACGACTCGACCGATTCGCCCATCGATATATGCCGGATCCATTCGTATTAGCGATCCTTTTAACGCTACTTGTAGCCATTCTGGGGATCATCTTTGGCTCATCATTTGAACCGGACACCCACCTCATCGACCGACTTCGAACGACTATCTCGTCGTGGAAGGCGTTCATCTTTGAGCCCAAAAGACCCGATGGTAGTACCAATAAAGGCCTGCTCTATTTCGCATTCCAAATGTGCCTCATGTTAGTGACAGGGCACGCTCTAGCCGCGTCGCCGCCTGTGGCAAATGTCGTACGACGTATTGCACGCTTGGCGAGTAATGCGCGGACAGGAGTCTCCCTAACTGCCCTCGTAGCCTGTACAATGGCGCTTCTTCACTGGGGGCTTGGACTCATCGTCGGTGCAATGATTGCACGCGAAGTCGGACGTTCGCTCAAGACGCGGAATATTGCGCATCATTACCCCCTTATTGGTGCCGCTGGATATACCGGTTTGATGGTATGGGGGACTGGACTATCTGGCTCTATTCCGTTGGCAGCGGCAGGACAAAAGGGCATCCCCCTCGAGTCCACGATGTTGTCGTCGACCAATCTAATGATCGCAGGAGTACTGTTATTCGTCATCCCAATCGTGGCCGGCCTACTAGCACCTAGCCCCGACGAATTTAAACCATTCCCACACGAGCTAGCACCGGAATTCGAGATAGAGACCTCGCCATCGCGCATCGTGGGTTGGTTCGCACTCGGACTGGCACTCGCGGGATTCGGCACCACTCTCTGGGCCTTATCCGGCTACATAACAGGGACATCCACTACGATATACGCCATCGTTGATGGAGTGATAGTCGCCGCAGTACTACATCGCATCGTCAACGTAGCAACAGCCACCCAGCAAAGATTACCTGGAGACTCAACACCAGCTCAATATCTTGAACAACACCCCATTTTAGTGCTCATCCCTGTCATTATGGGACTGGGCTGGCTACAGATGGAGGTACTGGAACAGCAATTTAAGCTGTCCTTCAATAACCTGAACTTCGCATTCCTATTCTTGGGCTTACTCTTCCAAGGCTCTATTCCCCGGTACGTAGCGGCTATAAGCCAAGGTGCTCAAGGATGCGCCGGTATTATTCTCCAGTTCCCATTTTACTTTGGCATTCTCGGAATCATGCTAGCGACGGGCTTGGGTAGCGTGATCGCCAGTGGCATGGCATCCGTAGCCGACGCAACCACCTACCCTGTCCTCACATACCTATCGGCTGGGTTGGTCAATCTTGTCGTTCCCTCCGGTGGCGGTCAATGGGTGGTCCAAGGTGCCATTGTGATGGAGGGGGCTGCAGCATTTCCCGACATTATTCCTAAAGCCATTCTGGCGCTGGCATTCGGTGATGCGTGGACCAATATGCTCCAACCGTTCTGGGCAGTGCCACTACTCGCGATCACCGGCTTGCGTGCAAGAGACATCATCGGCTACACGGGAGCCATCATGTTGGTAGGCGGAGCAGTAACCATCACTCTGCTCCTAGTGTTGTAGTGAGCAATGCTCACTGTGCTGCGTTCAGTACGCACACAATAGTTATGGAAAGGGAACCAATGATGCCCTTGGAGACCGAATGAAGAGTGTGAATACAAGCGCTGCGCCAGCGGCGGTAGGCCCGTATAGTCAGGCGATTGTGGCCGGAGATATGGTCTATTGCTCAGGGCAAATCGCGATAGATCCTGCGACAAACACGCTATGTGCAGGAGACATCACTGAGCAAACGCGAATGGTACTATCCAATTTATCAGCCGTGTTGAAAGCGGCCGGTTCCCGCCCGGAACAGGTTGTCAAGGCAACTATATACTTGAAGGACATGAATGATTTTGATGCGGTCAATGCGGTCTACTCGGAAATATTTGGTACGCATCGCCCAGCCCGCGCGTGTGTAGAGGTGTCTAGATTGCCTAAGGACGTTGATGTTGAAATCGATGCCATCGCGACGGTGACTTTATGAATGGTATCGACCGACTGAAGCATGCTTTCGCGCGAGCCAACCAGGCCGGACGCAAAGTGGTAGTCCCCTATATAACGGCCGGAGACCCGGACTTGAATACCACCCGGAGACTGCTCGATGCAGTCGCGGCGGGGGGCGCGGACATCATTGAACTAGGCATCCCATTTTCCGATCCAACCGCGGATGGTCCAACGCTACAGCGCGCCGCACTACGGGCGCTGAACGGCGGCTTTTCGTTACCAGATGCCCTTCAGATGCTGGCCGATTTTACTGCGAAAAACGACACCCCCGTTATCCTGTTTGGATACGCCAATCCCTTCTACCAGTATGGCTACGAAGCATTAGCGGAAGAGATGGAGCGTATTGGGGTGTGCGGGATTCTCTGTGTCGACCTACCGCCGGAAGAAGTCCCCCCACTGCTGGAGCCGCTGCGTGCACATGGTCTAGCTTTCGTACCCCTGCTGACACCCGTA
>PKDL01000215.1 GCA_002863065.1 Pseudomonadota bacterium | reverse complement strand
AATAAAAAAACAATAAAAAATCAACAAAACATCAATGGAAAGTACGAGGTTGGGAACGAAATAATGAGGGTGGAAAGCGACAGTCGGCCGGATGTTGAACCAATATCGATCCTGACCCTACTAACCCTAACCCTAACCTGTTCGGGGGGGTTCTGCGTGTACCGCCCGATCTTGGTGTACATGAAGTACGCCGAGCCGCCGCGCGTTCGAGAGGTGTGGATTCGCGTACGGGCTGGTGCCTGTCCATTTCCCAGGTGACCTCTCCGCGCCGTGTACGGGCCTTTAGATGGTCCCGAATGCGGTTTGACGTGATTGCCATGAGCCATGGACCAAAGCGACGACCTTGTTGAAATCGGTGCAGCGAGCGGAAGGCTCTGATGAAGACTTCTTGAGAGAGATCTTCCGCCAGAGCTTCGTCACGTAATGCGCGAAAGGCGATGCCATGAACTCTGCCCTGATGGCGTCTTACAAGTTCTCCGTAGGCGGATCGATCCCCTTCTAGGCATTCTCGCACAAGATCTTCGTCCGTTCGATCCAACGGTTCTGTTGCTCCCTCTCTCTTGAACTCGCTACCAAGGTACCTCAGTATGCGTCTTTACTACACGTCTGCGATGGTTGCTGCAGGTTGCGGCTCCCATCTCAAGATGCAGCAAGGGTCTGGTAGGCTCCATATCAATGAGCAATATGCGAGAAGATGATGTATCCAATTCGGGCTGGCACACCGCTTTTGCCCCAGCCACCGTTGCGAATGTTGGGCCAGGTTTCGACGTACTGGGGCTTGCCTTAGCCGAGTCGGTTGGTCTAGGTGATCGCTGTTCCGTTCGTTTATCTTCGGGCACAGGGACTGACCTAGTTATTGAGAATGACGGCGGTAAATTACCCACGGAGCCTTCTGAGAATGTAGCGACTGTGGCGGCGCGATATTTGTTGGATGCTGCAGGGTGGACAGGCCGCCTCGAGGTACGCTTGTCTAAGGGGCTACCCCTGGGTAGCGGACTGGGCTCTAGCGCAGCGAGTGCGGCGTCTTGTCTTCGAGCCGTGATCAAAGCGTACCAGGTGGATACGCATGCATCCCGCAGTCCCCTTTTGTCGGAATGGATAGTCGCTGCGGGTCGAGAAGGGGAGCGGTTAGCTGCGGGGTCGCCACACCCTGATAACGTGGTGCCTGCCCTGCAAGGCGGGTTTCGATTGATGTTCGATACCGAGTCTGGATTGGTCAACGAGTCATTGCCTGTGCCGGATTGGCTACGGGTCGTGGTGGCCATCCCTGATCTTCAGGTGCAGACTGCTGACGCGCGCGCGGCAATGCCAGATGTTGTTCCGATGGCAGATGCAGTGTCCAATATGGCTCGCGTTGGGCTCATGGTGTCCGCACTGTATCGCAGTGACCCAATCGCCTTATCTCTAGCAGTCAAAGATCGATTACATCAGCCATATCGTGAACCGCTCATACGCGGTTACCCGTATGCTCGCGAACTAGCGCTGAAACACAATGCGATAGCGGTTGGTATCAGTGGAAGCGGACCAGCTGTGTTTGCTTTTACTACGGAACAGGCTGCCTCAATCGTGGGCGATGCCATGGTACGGGGCTTTGCTCGCGCCGGTGTCTCTGCCCGATTTAAGTGTGGTGCAATACAGCCTGCGAGGCAGATCTTACTTGGTACCTCAAGTTGAAATCTGTCTCGGAGTGGATCGAAGCGACAATTATCTACGCCAGTGTGTACACAAGCCCTTGTGCGAGCACGTTGCAGACTGCGTGATAGATTGTGGGTGCTAACACGGATCCGGTGCGCGCCCGCAGCCATCCAAAGAGCAGGCTGGGGAAGAAAACGGCCAAGCGGTCAGGGCTCGTATTGTGAATGAGGTGACCTAAAGCGAACATGGTACTGGAGGCGATCCACCCCCAGCCAAGGTTGGTGCCAAGGATTCGCCACGTTGGAGTCCACACCTGGTCGAATCGTCTTTGTAGATATCCTCGGAAGAACCACTCCTCTGGTAGTGCAACGAGCACCAGTTGATTGACCAACATAAGCAACCACCACCAGTAGGTACGCTTTTCTTCGATAGGATTATCGCTTGCTGCGGCCCATCGGCCAGTGGCTATGGGGTGATTCGCATCGATTCGTATCGACTGCGTCTGCCGTACACTGAAGCGAAGGCCTCCAGCATTTGGACGTGACCAAGTAGAGTCACCGTTCATCTTGACCTCAAGTCGTCCGCGAGAACCGAAGCGCAAACCATCATCCGAGATGCTCAAGCCTTGAACTTGTTTCATTGGTACGCCGCGTTCCGGTGGCCCGAGGCGTATATTGACCTCAACCGGCCCATCACCTGGCCAGACGAGGACCAGGTACTCACCTTCAATCCATACCGAGAGTTTCGATGTATCGAGGGGAAATTCTGGCCGTCCATCGAGGATACGGTCGAACCGATACATTTTCTCCAGGTTGAGATCGACGGCCTTGTTCTTCACGTGGGTTTGGTACAGCGACCAACCGAAAATGAATGGTGGGAGGCTAATGATCGTTGCGAGGAAGAGATAAAAGAGTCCTAGCCTGACGGGTTGTGCCGTCAGCCCAAAGTCATGTAGCTCTAGCCGTCGTCTCCATAGCGCCCAGGCAGGGAGATAGAGAAATGTTGCCGCAACGAAGGCCAGTAGGTTGTCGGCAATGATAGGGACCATCTGTGCGATGACGCCAAGTAATGCGATGATTAGGACACTGAGTCCCCATACACCGAAGGCTTCCTTCAATATATCTGAGTCGCTTGGCGAGTCTGCTGCCTCAGCGTTCTTGGTCTCTCCCACCTTGTCACTCCATCACGCTGGTCGTCTTCGTACCATAGCTTTACAAGCCGCGCGGCATAAGAAGTACTACAGAATACGAAACCATCCTTTGACGCGTCGTTAGTGTCACTGTTACAAACCCACGGTTAGGGGGCGGAGAGTTGTCTGTGGATAACTCGAGTTGCACGCTATGCTGTGCTTCAAGCTGCCTGGAAATGTAGCTGGCTTGGAATCTGTTTGGTCGAAGGCTTGGCTGGATGCTGCTGTTGGAGTTGCTACTCGTGTTCAAGTTCCGTTTCAACCGTAGGAGGATGCGTCAAATCACATCGCTTGTGATCGTCGCATTTGTGCAAGTTACGTGTTTCCTTCCGATACCATCGGGGATGATTACGCCAGCTAGTGCTGCGTCCCCAATGGGTGACAAGCCGGCGGTCTATATCCTCCCATTTCAGCGATCGACCGATTTAGTGACCCCAGAGGCTCTTACTGAAGTAGAGTCGTACTACCGCACCTTGCTATCGATGAATACGACCGTTCATGTGCTCAATCCCACGGTCTCGACTCCGGACCCGAAACCAGTGTCTGCACCGGAACCCACGGTCAAAAATGTGACAGACCGCGACGTGCTGTCGGCTGATGCTGCAGTGGAAACGGCTACGAAGATGGCGTCGCAAGGGAAGTGGGCCGCTGCTGCCAAACAACTAAAGCGGGCCATTCGAACGTACGAGAAGAAAGTAGCCGTCCTCCCTGGCGTCACTCGCCTTGTGAATGCATATCGCCAACTCGTGCGGGTGCGTTATGGGCAGAAGTTCGACGATGACGGGGAAGACTTGCTTTGGAGACTCCTTGCCATCAATCCTGATGTCGATCTGTCATCCTTCGCCACTCCAGCTATCGAGGCCGCGGTTAGCCGGGTCCGCCGTCGGCTGGCGATTCCTACTGGTACAGTGACAGTGAAGTGCAGTACTCCTGGATACCGCGTTATGGTCGATGGCAAAACGATGTCTCAGCGTGAAATTACGGGACTCGCTCGTGGGACCCACTACGTACAGGTCCATGCAGACGGATATCGCAGCTTCGGGAAGATGATTGAGGCGCCAGCTCGTGGCGAGTTGATGACGGTAAAAGCTCGCCTTCGTCGTTTACCTGGCACAGCGGCTCCATCACGGATAGTAGAGCCTCAACAGACAGCGGCAGTTGTATCTGGCCCGGCCGATACCTCTAGGTTAGAAGCATTGGTCCAAGCGGGTGATTTTGGTCCCGCTTTTCTATCCAGCGCCGAGGCTCTATGCCGACAAACGGGTGCTCAGCACATCGTTACGGGCTACATGAATCGTATTGGTGGTCAGTATGTACTCGCTGGGTTTCTTTATTCGGCTTCCTTCCGGCAGGTGGCGGAGGTGAGCTCGGCGCTCCTATCGTTGAGTGTGACTAACGTACAATCGACAATGATCGCATGGGAGGGACGGATCGCCCGTTCCATCCGCCGGTTTCCTGCGGAGCGCATCATTGTCGTCAAGCCATCCATATTTAGGCAAAGCCGAGACGTAGCGGTGGCGCCACTAGCGCCGCCCGTGGTGAAGACAATACCTACAAAACCAGCACCAGCGGTCACACCACCTCCGAGTCCTGTGGTTGCTCCGACACCGTCACAGTATCCGCCGGTGGTTGCTCCGACACCATCGCAATTTCCCTCGGAACCTCCAAAGTCGACACCAAACACGGTGTATCGACCCCAACCTACATATCGGGCGCCAGTCACAAATCCTGCACCGGTCGCACCAATTCCTGCGACGCAGCCCATGCCTCCAGCCGTCACATCTCCTCCTAGTGTGGTACGTAGCCCGAGTGCTCAGCCGGCACCCTCGGTAGCGCCTGGCGTGATGTCGGTAACGCGAGATAATGTCGACGACGACCCACCGGTGTACAAGACCTGGTGGCTCTGGACTATCGTAGGAGCAGTGGTCGTCGGCGGTGCAGTTGCCGCTGGAGTGCTACTGGCTCCGGGTGACGATCCGCCTAAGCGCTTCAACGCGACGGCGACATTCGAATAGGGAGCGGTCATGATGAGACTTTTTACCGTACTCACAATCTTGGTCTCCGCCCTGTTTGGAGGCTGTAGCAGCAGTCCTGGTTCGTCGGATTTGGTATCCGTGCGGGTGTTCGGCGTGGCCTTCTCCGACCCAGATCGCGACCCGTACAAAGATGTACAGTGGATGCGGATACTAGCAACCGAAGAGTCGCAGGTACTGACGGATACGTTCACCCAGTTCAGTCCTGGAATGCCCCTCGAATTACCAAATATTCCATTTGGTTCTGGCATCCAGATCACCGTTGAGGGACGTGGATTGAATCCCGTCGATCCAAGTCTGCCGGGTGAAGTACTTTCTAGAGGGCGCAGTCCTCGGTTCGAGTTAGACCCCAATTCATCGGCGGTCAGCTTCAACGTTCCACTCTCTCGCGTGAATAAGTTCTCAGCCACAAGTCAACCGGGTACCGCTGGCTCGGTCGCTACGTCCCTCAACTTCGGACGTATCGGGCATACGACGACTCTCCTCGATGATGGACGCGTGCTCATCATTGGGGGCGCAAAGCTCATAGCTGGGAAGACGGGAGATATCACTGCGCCAAGTGATGTGTCGGAAGTTCTGAGCAGCATCGAGATGTATGATCCGACCACTGGCATCTTCATCAATCGAGGTGCGCTCACGACACCCCGTGCGTTTCATACCGCTACCAAACTGCCTGATGGTCGCATACTGCTATCTGGTGGCATGAATACATCGAACTCTGTCGTAGGGAGCTTTGAGGTGTTCGATCCCGATTTTGATCAAGTGGCTACCTTGGGTGTATCGCTACGCTCTCCGCGCGCTGGCCATACCAGCACGCTTTTGGACGACAATGGCAACGTGCTACTAGCCGGTGGCTTTCAAACACAGAACGGTGCTCTGGCTGCGGTGGGTGACGTGGAAGTGCTTTGCTTAGATGAGTACGGCTGCACCCAGCCGAACGGTGATCCGGTGGTATTTGTCGATACGCTCAATGAGCCGCGTTTCTTTCATACCGCGACATCCGTGGTGGTAGGTCCGGCGGGCGAAAACGACGTAGTGGTACTAATTGGTGGTGAAGGTGATACCGAGGTCCGCTCTACTTTGGAGACATTCCAACTCAGAAACCCGCCTGGTATTAGGAAGGGTGGTCTGCCGGAAATGCAGTTCAATGACAGCGGAGCAGTCGCTTCGCTCGGTCGTACGCGACACACCGCTAATTACGTCGAGGACCAGAAGTTTATCCATGTTCTTGGTGGGTTTGCTGACAAGGCGCATTCGGAGTCGATCGCGCGCATGAGTAGCTATCAAGTGCAACAGGAAACGTTTTTCAATGATGTTGAGTTTTTCATGGGCGTCTCCAGAGGAGGGCATGCGGCCGTGAACGTGCCTGGCGCGGGCAATATCGTTCTGGTGTTTGGTGGCTGGGACGGAAGCACTCCCCTCTCAACGGCTGAGGTTCTCTTTGAATTCCGTGACCCAAACGACGGTAAGAATTACATCGACCGTGGTGGTGTCGGTTCCATGCTTGGCCCGCGCGGTGGACCGACTGGAACCCTTTTAGGTAACGGGACAATTCTTGCCGTTGGCGGTGTGCAAGATGCAGGTGCCCCAACTCTCGTGGGTGAATGTTTTAACCCGCTTTGAGTGTAAACACCTACTGCATGGCCGGGGTCGTAGCTTGGGTAATGGCGAGTTCGTTTCCAGCGAGTGCGACTCATCCCACGCCCTTTTGGGCTACGAATGTAGGTTCTCCAGGCGATTGGTTGGTCCCCGGTCATCTCTACGTGTCCTCGATTGTGATTGACCTTGTACCAGGTGACTCCGTGGAAACGGTGGCATTAGTGGGCCGTAAACAGCGCCGGGGTTCGATTGCTATCATTGGCATTGCGGTGTGGTCTGACACCGGTGATCGGGCAGTCGCTCTCGGCGGTGCAACGTGGTCCGCGCGCAGCGGTTGGGACTTCGCACTTAACCGAGTTGATTTCTTGGATTTAGACGGTGATGGTGTTTTGGACGTCGGCCTTCGAGAGGCGGCAGGTGGCGGAGATTGGTTGGTTCAACACACGGTTTGGTATCGACTGCATGAAATGACTTTGAGGCCTGTCTACCAGTTGGCTCGGCGCGTTAGAACGCACGATTTTGAAGAGCATCGTGACATGGCGATAGAGGGCCCTGGGCTTCTACGTGAGCGGATTGAGCACACCCGGTTTGAGGGTCGTACAGGTCTCAAAAACGACCGAAAGAACTTTGATGTGACCTATCGGTTTTTTCCTAGTCGTTGGCGGTTTGCCCCGGTTTCGACGCGAGTGCTACGGTAGGCGGTGTTTTGACTCTGCGAGACGCAAAAGCTCAAGTAGACGACGCAAAAGATCCGGGTAAATCAGGTGGCGCCGAATCAAATGGTGTGGCGGTGGAACAACAATCAATGAAGGGTAAGCGCCCATACAGCATCTGCTTGCTTCAGAGACATCGTTCACTCTGGTCACCCTATCGCGTTCGCGTACGTCCTATTGTGCTCTTAGGGCTTGCCTTATTGGCGTTCGGCAACCCCGCATATGCGGTTGATGTACTCGGGAAAGTCGTGTTTTCTGGCAGTGGCGCGCCGCTCGATGGGTTTACCGTCCGTCTGTCAGGGGATACGCAATCTACCGAAGTTGCGAGTGACGGCTCATTCGCATTAAGCGGTGTTCCCTCACTACCAGCCACCCTATCGGTCGCATCTTCTACGGGCGTGTCATTCGGAGACTATGAGGTGACTGCCGCATCTGGGCAGACGATCTCGGTGGATGCCTCAGGGCAAATATATGCCTCGGATAGCGGAGCTCCTGCTGCAGGCGTTCGGTTAAAGTTACTTTCACGCCCTGCTTTGACCAGTACGGATCCATCGATTCTCGGCGCAAATCAGCAACAGCAAGTGACTGATAAACATGGCCTTTATCGATTTGATATTGGGGCTCCTGGGGATTACCGAATCCAGCTTGAGGTAGATTCCCAGACTTGGCATCACCCATCGGCGTTGATTCCGCTGCAAGGCGGTTCAGCTCCAGTGGATGACGCAGGGCAGATCAGCGGGTCCGCGGCCGTGCCTAACCTATTGGCTCCGACGCCGTATTATACCGATTTTTCTTTGTCAGACGGTCAAACCCAGGCTCCCTCCAACAACCATATTCCGGTCGATCCTGGTGGGACGCTTGTTGTGCTTGAAAAACGCGCGAGTCGTTCGCGCGTTCGCATCGGTGATATCGTGACTTGGACCCTTCGCATTGAGAATCGTTCTACGAAGGATTATGTCCGTATCGGTGGTAGGGGCGGTGTCGTCATTCGAGATATCCTGCCGTCTCCCATGCGATTGATTGCCAAATCCACTCGTGCCTTCGTAGATGGGACTCCAGTGAACTTGGCATCGCAACCTGACTCGCATCAACTCACCTTTCAGCGGGCAGATGAGACTGCGCCGCAGACATTTGAATTACTGGCTGGTTCACGCATTGTGATTCGATATCAAACGGTGATCGGTTCCGATGCGCGGGCAGGCCAGAGATTGACTAACCGAGCCGAAGTGCTGGAGTCGGGTGGCGTACGATTGTCGGGCGTGGCACGCGTACCAGTGCATGTGGTCGGTGATTCTGTGTTTGACCGGTCGTGGTTACGGGGCCGCGTTTTTTGCGATCTCGACGGCGATGGATTTGCCGGTCCGCACGACCCGGGCGTCTATGGAGCGCGCGTTTACGTAGATACCGGACGGTACGCGATCACGGATCGTGACGGTAGATATCATCTTACGGACCTGCCACCCGGTATCCGAATGGTCAAAGTGGACGAAAATACCGTACCGCCGGGCAGCACCCCGGTCACGCCCATCTCAAAGGCGCTGATGGTGACTCGCGGCATTCCTCAGCAGCACAGCTTTGGATTTCAATGTGGGACTACGCTGGTGGGGCCTAATACGGTTTCGCCGGCAAATCCTCCGGTACCACCAGAGGAGCCCGACTCGGAGGTAGTGGTTGGCTCGCTCGATACGCTGCAGGTGCACGCTTGGGGCGGGAACGTTCCAGGTGCACACATCCCAGCAGTAGTTTTGAAAGGTCTCCCTAGCAAGCTGCCCAATTTGAAATGGGCCCCTGATGGGTTAGCTGCACCGGTGACGTTTGACCTAAAGGGCATCGCGGCAGCTACCGTCTGGCGCTTGTGGATTGAAGCCTGGGTCGACGGTCGGTGGCTTCCAATACGGGCCTTTGGTTCGGCGGGTAGTCCTCCCCAATCCGTATCTTGGGATGGTAAAAATGCTGCAGGCAAGTCCGGAGTAGCACGACGTGACACACTACACCGTGTGCGATATGTCGCCGCTGATGGCACCAATCGATGGCATGCCTCACCGGTGTATTTCACGGTTGGTTGGGGCCGATTCGGTGCAGCTGAAACATCCCGTTTTGATTCCAGTCCAGTCGACGTGAGGAACCGCCTCACCCGGCGTGCAATGCGGTTTCTGAAAACCGCTGGCCGAAAAATTCAATCTACAAGCGGCCAGATCGTGGCCATTCGAGCTATCGGTCTCGACGTGTCTGATGGGCTAAAGGTCGTTAGCTATCTATCCCGTGTGGCGGGACTCGATGCGAGCCAAATTCAGCTTGTGCTTGCATCGGGTGAACCATCGATAATTGTGGAGCGGTATTCGCAAGGAGTTCAGTCGAAGAGTCCTCCATCGATTCCTGATAAATTTACCCCGACCGTCCACGTGGACGGTGCTCGCGTGAAGGTCAATAAGAGCGGTCAGTTTGTTACGTCTGTACCTCGAACAGACAAACCGATCGTGGTCGAACTGCAGCGTGCCGATGGTGTACGACGGGAGGTGATAGTCGATGCCATTTCGGAGGTTGGGGCCCGAAAGTTGATAAGCGCACTTGATGCGGGACAGCTGAGCGTGGGTGGAAAGGAGATAGATTTATCACCGCTTCGAGTGCGTATCTTTCCGAGATACCAAAGTTTGGGTATTCGGAAGGGAAAATTGGAGCTGCCCTGGCCACTGGAGCTCTACGTTCCTATCGGTGATGTGCGCTCTTGGTCGGTCATGGTACAGCCAGATGGTGGTGAAGCGGTTGCCATTGAGAGTGGTAAAAAACAACCACCAAGTCGAACAGTATGGAGTCCAGACTCCGTGGCGGTGGGTGCATATACCACCTGGCTACAGCTTGAACTTAATAACGGAGATCGAGTGCGGACGGCTCCTGCAGCATTGCAGGTGGTAGCTGCGCCAACGGGAGGGATCCGCGGTGAAGTGATGGACACACTCCGAGGGACCATGTTCGGAGAGCAAAACCGTTTATCGGCGGAGCTCTTGTCCCGGCTGGATTCGCTTGTTCCGCAGCTTCGAGAGGCAGCCAAGCGCGGCAGGATATTGATCGAAGTACATGGAGCAAGAGGGGCGGACCTTACGGCACGACAAATGACGGCGACTCGGGCGTCGCGGATTAGGAATGTACTGATTGCTCGTGGCATACCCGAAGGTCGTCTTGAAGCGAATGGTCTTGGGTTAGATCGTCCTACGCATAAAGCGCGTGATCGGCGTAATCGCCGGATCGAGATTCGTTTCATTGAGCGTAAAGATCCGCCGGTATCAGACCGTTGGCGACTCACTCTGAATGAGCGCGAGGTCGATGTCTCTAGCAGCGGTCGAGCGTCCTCTGATGTTCCTGACGATGAATTCAAAATTGCCGTGTTAGTGGGTGATCCGACGGGGGCCCGATTCGAGTCAAACGTTGAACTGTCCAGGGCTGAGGTCTCGGAAGAGCCCGATTGGAAACCACCATTCGGAGCACAAGCCCTGCTTGAAGCAGCCGAACGTAGCCAGACGGGGGGAGAGATACCAAAGCCGTTGGCGGTTGCAGGTCTGCAAGTCGAGCTCCCGCCGGACGGGAGTGAGTTGGGACAGCCATTGCTTCCGGTGGTGGGAACGGTTCCATCTGGTCATCAAATTCGGGTCGTCGTCAACGGCCAAGCAGTACCCGTCACGAAAGGCCGATTCGAAGCCATGGCGCCATTAGAAGTTGGCGATGAGGTGCCGCTGGTGATCGAAGCAGTCGACCCGGAAGGCAATCGGGCGTCTATTCGTCGAAAATATAAAGTCAAAGGTAACGCACTTTTCTTGATGGCAATGGCCGACGGTGCGGTTACTCAGCATTCCACACGTCTCGATCAGCACACTTCTACATTGGATGCTGGTCCCGTATTGCTACACGGACGTGCAGCCCTTTATTTGAAAGCTCGTATCAAAGGTAACGAACTCATCAAGAAGATTCGTATTACTGCGTATGCTGACACTGCCCGCGATAAGGAGTTTCAGAACTTTGTCGACCAGATAATCGACCCAGAACGTGTGTATCCGATTTACGGGGATGCGAGTGAGCAGAGAGTTGATGCAAATAGTCGTACGCAATATTTCGTTGCTGTCGAAGCAGATCGCTCTCGTTTGATTATTGGATCATTTAAGGCAGCAGAGTGGGGCGTCAACCTGCTCCGCTATGGTCGCACAATGCATGGTGCGCAACTACGCCTTCAGCAGGCGTGGATTCCTGGGTACGAAAGCGTTGTTGAAGGGTTTGCTAGTTTTGATGACCAACGCGTTCGACGAGGACAAGCATATTTTAACGCCACGGGTGGTAGCTTCTACTTCCTGCCTGATCGGGAAATCGTGGAAGGGTCTGAAACCGTCCGACTCATGTTTTATGATCGTGATAGCGGCGCCCGAATTCAGGAGATCAGCCAACAGCGGAATGATGACTACCGCATTGATTACGAGAGTGGGCGTATCACCTTCAAGAAGCCCGTATCGTCTCGAGTCGATGCTAGCCTGCTCAGCGGTGCGAGCGATGCTATTTCTGGTCGTTTATCGATTGAAGGTCACAGTGTACGAATCCATGTCGCGTATGAGACGCGTGCACGCAATCAGGTAGGGGATGTGACCTGGGGCGCCTATGGAAGCCAGTCGTTCGCGGACCTGGTGACGGTGGGTGGAGGGTACTTGCGTGAGGGGCGGTCGAACAATGTGGCCGATTACGAACTCTGGGGTGCCCATATTAAGGTGACCCCGGCGAAACAAACGACTATCGAGGCAGAGCTTGCCCATAGCACATCCCGCGATGGGACCAGCAACATCAGTGATGATGGCGGTCTGAGCTTTCGCACTGCGGACCGTCCGGACCAAGATGTCACCGATGGATGGGGAGTTACGGTCAAAGGTCGCACAGAACTTGGCGAGTTTCTGGATAAGGACGACCCCTTCCTCAACCTAAATATGCTCTACCAGCGGCAAGATGCTGGATTTACATCGACAGGTAACGTGTTGGAACAGGGACAAGAGCGTGGAGTAGGAGAGGTGCAGTGGTATCCTAGCCATGCATCCCGCCTGATCGTTAGGCATGACACGTTGCATTCGCTAATACGTGATACGACATTCTCCACGGGGTTCAGGCGTCGCAGCAGACACCTTACGTCCGCGCAGTATCGGCACCGGTGGGGGCGTTTTACCTTGGTCAATGAGATCCTCCACTCTATGGAGGAAGACCAATCTACCGACCGAACAGCAAATCAAGGGGCTCTCGCAGTGCTCGGGCGTTATCGGTTCACTGACCGTATCGCTCTCTTTCTAGAGCAGCGGGCGATCGTGGGTACGGATCTTTATCGACAGGTCCTACGAACCATGGGCGACAGATTTCTCACTACGTTGGGACTTGATATCAGGATCACGAAAGACACGATGCTCACTCTTAGTGAGCGCGTACGGTGGTCGGGCGAGGATGCGACCGTTATCGGTTTACGGACTGCTTTATCGGACCGAGCTACCATGTATGTTGAGCAGCGTTTGATGCATCCGCGCGATGGTACTCGATGGATTCCTGCCACTGTCGTAGGCAGTGAAGAGCGGTGGGGTGATGGGGGCCGAAGCTATGGTGAATACCAGACCGGAAGCGGACAAAACGGTACCTTCAACCGTGCAGTATTGGGCATCGGTCGTCGGTTTGAGCTCACGAATGGTTTCTATGGAGATGTGGCATTCGAACGGACGCATACAGAAGTCGTGGACGGCACTGGAACCGCTCGCGACGCCAATGTACTCAGCCTTGGTGGCGAATATGTTGGAAACCCAGACTTGAAAGTCTCGTCTCGGTTTGAGGTCCGTCACGAATCGTCGGACCGTGACCGGCTACAACTTTTGAGTTTAAATCGCCTATCTGCAAGCCTTGGACGAGGCGTATCATTGTTTGGGCGGGTCGATATTATGACGACCCAGGACTTGCTCAACGACACGCGCGAAGCCGAGGCGATGAACTTTAGTCTAGGGCTGGCGTATCGGCCACTCGATGACTCGGTGACATTGCTCATCAAAGCGGCGCGGATAGTCGATATGAGACCCGCTTCTCTTGACCCTGAGGCCGGTAGCCTCCGAGTTACAGCGGATGTGGTGTCGATAGAACCGATTATTGAGCTGCCTCTCCGTCTGCAACTGACTCCGAAGTTCGCTTATCGACGGATGGTTGAAGAAGCAGAAGGCATTCCAGCGACAGAATCGCATACCTTTCTTGCCGCTTTGCGCGTTGCGTTGCATCTTTGGAAGATGTTCGATGTCGCAGCCGAATATCGATGGCTGAATGTTGGCCTTGCCAACAACATGGAGCACGGAGCACTTGCGGAGCTAGCTATCAATGTAGGCCGCTATGCTCGGATCGGTGCAGGGTATAACTTCACCAGCTTCCAAGACGACCTCTTCGATCCCTTGTCCAAGAATCGTCATGGCTTCTTCGTCCGGCTTACGGGAATGTACTAGGCGGACCTCGCCAATATCCGATGTGCATCACGAAAAGTTTCGACGAATCACAGAGATGCTTGCACGTATCCACAGTCAGCGAGATAGTATAGGGCTTTGGGATAAGATATTTTTGTTTGTTTTGGGGGAATCATGCCCAGCCGAATCCTTCTGGTTGAGGACGATCCGGTCTTCCGGGAGTTGACTGCGTCGACACTCGAGCACGCTGGATACGAGGTTTCTGTTGCTGAGAACGGGGCGCGGGGCCTTGAGATGGCGAAGGTGGAAAGCTATCACGCCATCATCGTCGATTTAATGATGCCTCGTATGCATGGATTCGAGGTTATTCAGCGTCTTCGGGAGCATCATCAGACGTTTCGTACGCCCATTCTCGTGTATTCGGCGAAGATTTATGAATCAGATCAGCGTAAGGCAATTTCGCTTGGTGCCGACGGGTTTCTACAAAAGCCTGTATCTACCGACAGTCTACGAGCTGCTCTCGACAACGCCCTGTCCTGTGTGAAAGTGACGTTCTGGGGGGTGCGCGGGTCAGTCGCTGCGCCCGGACCGGATACCGTTCGGTACGGTGGTAACACGCCCTGTGTGACCGTAGATTATGCGGGGCGAACACTCATCCTTGATGCGGGTACGGGGATTCGAAAGTTGGGACTCGTACTTCAGGCGGAAGCTCGTGATAATCCTCTCGAAGTGGACCTCCTAATTACCCACACACATTGGGACCATATTCAGGGATTTCCATACTTCGTACCAGCCTACTTACCTCAAAATACGGTACGTGTATTCGGACCACGCTCGTTGTCAAAGCCGCTAGACAAGGTGCTTCGCGGTCAAATGGATCCGGAGTACTTCCCGGTCGCACTGGGAGATATGGCGGGTAAAATTATCGTCGAAGATGTCCGGGACGAAGTGATTTCCCTTGGCGAGTTTCAGGTTACTCACACGTTCATGAATCATCCGGGAGTGACGCTTGGTTATCGCATTCAGGTCGGTGGTGTATCTATCGCATATGCCACCGATACCGAGGTATTCAGTCGGATGCTGCAGCACACTATGGCTGATAAAGCGCAGGCTGAAGGTTTGGGGCGGTCCATGGATGATGACCTTGCAACGCTTGTTGATGGGGTAGATTTATACATTGGCGATGCTCAATATACGCCAGAAGAGTACAAAGTGAAGGTAGGCTGGGGGCACAGCTCTTGCGAGGATGCTGTGAGATTGGCGACCCATGCTGGTGCCAAGCGGTTTGCTTTATTTAGCCACGATCCAATGCAAGATGATGATGCAGTAGACAGGAAGGTCGAGCAGTGCAAGAGACTCGTGTCCGAACTCGGCGGGCATACCGAGGTGTTTGGAGCGTATGAAGGGCAGACGGTGTCCTTGCGGCCGGATGCACCGAGTCACGCAGACTAAACCGCGCTTCGTTCCGCAACCTGCTCTCGATCTCTTTTGACACGCGTTGACTGGCACCGGACACTCTCGGAGGCCTTATGAGAATCAGCAAGCTGCATACGAACGGGGTACGATGGAAGGCCGTTCTGCTCGCCTCTGTACTCACTGCGGGATCATGCGTCGAGACGGAAGTAGAGCTTGTAGCCTCGCCACTGCCTGATCGGGTCCTTGCTGCCATATCGGTTTCTCCCACTACTGTACAGCCAGGGCAATCGGTTGCAGTTGAATTGCAGGTTCCGGCAGCATCTAGCGCCAGTCTGAGCGCGTCGCTTGGTAGCGGACCTGCAACAGTCCTTACACATTCTGGTCGTCGGAACGGCTACCTGATCTATAGCGGAACTCTCAGAGTAGACACCCCGGTCGGTGATCAGCTTTTGACCGTAACGGGTACGAGTGACGCGGGCGCTGTCATTGGCTATGCGATTCTCCATGTGAGTGATGTAGCACCGGGTTGTCCGGATGGTACGGTCTATGAAGCTGGAAGCTGTCAGTCTAAAGGCTCCGGTCATGCGTTGACTGTTCTCGGTATAGCGACGGTGGGAATTGGGCATACGGGTGGCTATGAGGGACCGGAAAAGCGGAACATGATGCATCCGCGCGAAGTGACGATCCTAGGCTCTGCCACCGTTGGATGTCATACCGATCACATTGGAATGATCTGGCTTGGTGATTACGAGTGGGTTCAGGACTTACAAAACGTAGACCCTAATGCTGACTATTCAGAGCTAGATGAAGATGATGAGACCACGCCTGTTACCGAAGCTCTGCTTACCGAAGCCGGTCTATTGCATTGCGAAACATTCAAGCTTGACCGAGATCGGCGCATCGGGGTGATTAGCGCTCGGGGGACCTTTGGGCAAGACGGAGGCCTGGCTACCTGGCGCATCCCACAAACGGACAGCCCCCCGTATGATCCACCGGAGTTATTGGATACCGTCATCGATTCAGGTGGATTCGAAGGCATCGCCCTGTCGCCCGATGGGCTCACTCTCTATGCGGCTCGTAAGCCCAATCGGCTGAGCATATGGGCCATTGCAGACGACGGTACACTTCAGCTCCAATCGGATTATGTGGTGCCTGCGATGGGCAGTGCCTGGGGTGTGACTGTGTCAGGCTCCACTGTGTTTATGACCGATCCGACTCAGCATGCTCCGACTCCGGTGGTATCTGAGGGACCTGGCGGGACTGCGCACTACCGACATGCTCACGATTCCGCCACCGGCCGTGTGTTCAGTATTGATGTATCCGATCCGACAAACCCGCGAGCCTTGGGGTGGAACGATACGGCGGGCGCTGCCAAAGGGCTGACAGTCCTTCCGAACAATACATTGGCAGTGGCGGTTGGCGCATCGGGTGTCCAGCTATTCGATATTAGTAACTTGTCTGAGCCCATAGGCGTTGGGCTATATCGTACTCCGAGTACTGTAAATGAGGTTGGGTTTGGAAATGGATATCTTGTCGCCGCCGATTGGGACTCAGTTCGCCTCTATGATGCGTCCGAGAAGGGAGTTCTCCGACTGCTGGATGCTTCAGATGCAGGCCTTCACTCGGAGCTGCTAGGCCGCGAAATAGGCCCTGATGGGCTTCCACTACTTCCACCGAGTGGTTCACTCGCGTTGGGCTGGTCCGGGATTCAAATTGAGTCAGGTGGGGTTTGTGACCCAACGGACGGGCCATGTGCGTTCTTAGCTACGGATATCGACCGAATATTTCTTGGGCGGGTAAGTCCAGGGCAGGTTGCGCCACGGATCGTACTCCGAGATTCGCGAGTTTCGGTGCGGGGAGGTGAGGGTAATCCGCAGCAGACAGTCGCTATTCGAGTATCTAATGACGGTCGCCAAGTGCTTTGGGTGCGGGTCAAGCCATCGGAATACGTGCGCGGTACATCCGGTGAATCTCTGGTTCTGGGTCCAGGGCAAGACGGCGTCATAGAAGCTACCCTGAGTGGGTTGGATGGACCCGATCCGCCGGCTCAAATTGTGCTGCAAAACAACGATCCATGGACACCCGAGCGCACCGTTAATGTGCTGGTGACGACTGTGCAGTACCAACAAGGCGATGCCGCCCCCAGTTTCTCCTTACCAGCCGTCAATTATTGCGATGAAGGCGCGTGTGATTTCACCCCTCGGTGCATTCAGTCGGAAGACGTGCTGAAGACCGGCAAGCCACTGTTCTTGGCGTTCTTTAGTTCCTGGTGACCTGTATGTGGTCTGGAGGTTCCAGACGTACTGCAAGCGATAACGAATGCATATCCAAACGGCGAGGTAGCCGTATATGGTGTTAATTGGGGTGAATCACTCTCGACAGTGAAGGATTATTTAGCAGATACCGGAGTCCGAACCCCAATCATGATGGATAATCAAGGCTTTGCTACCGGCAGCCCTGGGCTATCACAATGTTACGATCCCGCTGGAGACCCAACGCTTACTGAGCACTTTCAATTTCGCATCGGTGACCCAAGTATCGATCCTCCGTTTCCACTGCATATTTTAATCGACGCGAATGGAATTATTAGGTACGTCGATCGCAATCATCGGCCGCAGGAGCTCTTGCAGGTCATTTCTCAAGTATTGTCGGAGCCGCGTGATTGAGCGCGTATCGATACTCGCCCGCTCTCACTAGCGGACACAGATATCCAACACAAGTTGTTGCATATGCAGCTCGGCGGATGCACGACTCGACTTCAAAGCACGGTCTGTTTGGTAGATACGCTCCAGTAAACGAGCGAGCTCACGATCATTGAACATACGTGCTTGTCGAAGAAAGTCTCGGAGGAAAAATTGATGCACCCGTAACGATTTCCCAACCGCGTTTTCTGATTCTCCGCGTCGTAGGGCATCGTTCGCTTGCCACAGGCGCCGTATGTGCCGAGCGACCATCGCAAGGATGCCAATCGGTGCTTCACGGGCGTCCAGCATGGATGCCATGATTTGCAGTGCATCTGCTGTTTGTCGCCTGCCTAATGCGTCGGTTAGTTCGAAGACTGTGTGCACTCGTGTTCGCGCCACACTGGTTTCCACATCTTTGAGCGTGATCTGGGTTTGATTACCTCCATTCGATGTGAACAAGATGAGTCGTTCGAGTGCCTCATCGAGAGCCGCCAAGTCTGCGCCGACAATATCGGCCAATAGCGAGCATGCATCGGGGTCTATCCGTACACGTTTATTTCGCGCCCGTTGTTGGATCCATCCAGGCAACCGGTTCGCGTAGGGCACGTCGCATTTGACAACATGCCCAATTTTCGCGGCTAATTTCATGACTTTGAGCCGGAGTTGGTCAGTGGATGTACTGTGTAGGACTAGAGTTGATGTTGGGGTGGGGTCATCGAAGTATTCCGCAATTGGTTTTAGGTCTTTCGCCTTGGCTTTCTCCACGCCGCCAACGACCACCAAACGCCGGTCTCCCATCATTGGAAAGGTACGGCACAGGTCGACGATACTGTTCGCCGATGTTTCCCTCCAAAGCAATCGAGTCTCGTTGAGTTCTTTTGGGCTGTTTCGCAGAGCAGCCGTTGAAATGTGCGCGACAAGTTCTCGCTTCGTCAATTCATCTGCGCCGGCTACTACGTAAACGGGTGCAAGCTTACCTTGTTCTAGTTCTCGCTCAATCGACATGTTGCCAACGCTACAATGGAGTAGCGGGATCAAGCAATGCGCGAAGCTTACCGATCGCGTCATCTGCTCCGAGGACTAAAAGAAAGCCCCCACGCTTTAGTCGAGAGCTTGACGTTGGTTGATAGACGAAATCACGTTTTCGTTTTGGCTTCAGGCCGATCACAATGCAGCCTGTTTTTTGCTGAATCGCACATTCGGATAAGCGTTTCCCGCTCAGTAATGATCCCTTTTTAATCTCAAGGACTGTCAGTCTATGTTGTCGTTCCTCAGAGTCCAGTAGTGCGTCTGATAGTTCAGCCAACTCAGGATTCACCATGGCGTGTGTAAGCCGCCGCCCGCCGAGAGACGGTGGATTGACGACCGCATCGACTCCGATTTGCCGGAACATGACAGGTTTAGAATTCGTGTCGAGTCGAGATACGAGTCGCACGTTCTCATTCATTCTACGCACCGTGAGAGCGAGGAATAAATTGTCCCTTGCATTCCCCAATGCAGCGATAACCCCTGACGCTACATCGATTCCCGCAGATTCCAGTATGGACTCTTCGGTGGCATCTCCCGATACGATGGCCACCGATGTGCCGAAAATCGAACGTAACTGGTCCCGAGCGACGCGGTCAGACTCGATTACAGTAATATCGGTCCTGCGAAGGCGTAGGAGCTCCATCGCAGCTTCCGCTCCGATACGTCCTCCGCCACAAATAACGACATGGCCGGTAAGACTCGGTAGTCGTGAGATATAGGCGGCTTGCGTTGTCTTCTCGTGATTCATCGCGGCACCTCAAGCAAGCGTTTTGCTTTGCGTAGCGAAGTGCTATCTCCCAAAAGCATGACAGCGCCCCCAGGCTCCAGCACCGAAGATGCGGATGGGTGGTACTGATAATCGGCGTCAATTTCTGTTCGTAGCCCGACGATGATACAGCCGGTCTTGTCTCGGATACGTGCTTCGCTCATCGAACGACCGGCATATGCACTTCCTCGCCTGATAATAAATTCACGAAGTTTACGGCCTCGAGACTGTCCAGCGAGCATAGTGTCCGTAAATGCGAGCACCTGAGGATCGATGAGTTCTCCTGCCAGTCGCTGTCCACCCAAGCGAGCAGTATGCACAACTGCGTCTGCGCCAACTTGGGTAAACTTGGGGATATTTACCGATCGTTCCACTTTCGATACTAATCGGATGTCTTCTCGTAGTTGTCTTGCGGTTACAACAAGGTAAAGGTTTTCTCTATCGTCCTGAAGGGAGCTAACTAAACCAGCCGCGCGTTCGATTCCAGCGGCCCGAAGTACATTTTCATCGAGTGCATCGCCGAGTACGAACGGTGGCATAGAGCCTATTCGCACGAGTGCTTCTTGGACTCGTTCTGGATTGTTTTCTATGACAACGACAGGATATCGCCCTTCCAAGAGTTCTTCGAGCGCTGCCATTCCGGTCCGTCCGATTCCAGCGAGTATGACGTGCCGGTGTTGTCGGTCGAGCTGGGCTGCCATACGTCGTCGCCAGAAGTTATGTAGCAAATCGCCTTCGATAACGACCGCAGTGATCGAGGTGAGAAAATAGAGAAGTGCTCCACCGCCCAAAAAGATGAGGGAGATATTGAACAACATGAGGGCATCGGTGTTGGCTGGGATGACTTCGGTGAATCCAACCGTGGATACGGTCACCACCGTCATGTATAGGCATTGGATCCAGGTATATTGACCATCCGTCAAAGCAGAATAGCCAAATGTACCAAGTCCCAGTACCACCAGTACAAGCACACCAGCACGCAGGACGCGGACATAGCGCTGTCTACGCTCCGCGTCTTCGGCTAAACCATGGATATCAAGGCGAAATGCCCCGATTTTAGTACGTTCTGGCACCCAACGGATCCTTTATTGAATTAGACAACCTGCCCCACATTTACGGCAGCCGGCCGCAGTCGCAACAATTTGCAGCTCTTATTGGGTGGGCGCAGCTGGAGGAACCGGACTTTCCTTACGGAGTTTGATGTCTCGGAAGCGCGCTTTACCCTGATACAAATATACTCCGAAAAGCGAATAGCGATCCCTTTCCTCGGGTTCGTCCAGTACTGGCTGCCCGTTGACCCAGACCCGTATTCGGCCGGAGACCAGCTCTATCGTCACTGGAAGCCATTGGTTTTCTGGTACATGAGGCTGGGTCTCTTTCAATGTATTGATTCGAGTTGCGGAGTAGGACCGACGCAATGTGACTTGATCTTGGCTCAAGTCGATCAGGTAATAATAGGGATACTCCCCATGGTAGTTATTACCTAAAATTATCCCAGCGGATCCATTTTCGATGAGCACACTCATGCTGAGGGTGAACGCCGTGTAGGGCAGTTCGCTTTTGATGAGGT